>JBBQNM010000052.1:0-16628 GCA_038329895.1 Solirubrobacterales bacterium
TCCACGCCGGACGGCACGCGCACAGTTACCACGATGTGGCGGGAAGTCCCAGCCGAGGCACGCGCATCTGCCGCGCTGCGGGAATAGACCTCAGCGCGCCCGACAGGATTCGAACCTGTGACCTTCGGTTTCGTAGACCGACGCTCTATCCAACTGAGCTACGGGCGCGGGTAGCCGGACGAGCCGGAGGCTCGATTCTAGGCGTCCGGCAGATGCTCGGTGCGTACGGGAACCCCAACCACGTAGGCGGCAGCCAAGGCGGTCAGTAGGCCCTGGGGCGACGAGTGTCCGACCCGCAGCGGGACCGTCGGCGTCTCGGCGAACTCCGAGACGAGCCCGCTCAGCATCCTCCCAGGGCCAACCTCGAGCAGTAGATCGGTCCCATCGACCGCGTCCTGTACAGCGTCCAGGAAGCGAACCGGCTCGGTCATCTGGCGTACGAGCACGGCCCGCAGATCGGCGTCCGGCTCCAGCTCAGATCCGGTGGTCGTCGAATAGACCGGGTGCTGGAGCTTTCCGAAGTCTTCCTCGGCCAGATAGCGGTGGAACACGGGGACCGAGTCGCGCATCAGCGGCGAGTGAAAGGCCCCCACCACGCGCAGCCGTGCCACCCTGGCGCCGTCCCGCCCACGGGCCCGCTCGAGCACCTCCTCGACCGCCTCGGTCGTTCCCGACACGACCCGGTGGCGTGGCGAGTTGACGCAGGCAACGGTCACTTCAGCCCCGTCGACGATGCCCGAGAACGTCTCCTCGTCGGCCTCGATGCTCGCCATCGCTCCCGTGGCGGTGGCGTGCTCGGTCATCACTTCGCCTCGCCGCCGCGCAACCCGCAGCACGGCCGCCTCGTCCAGCGCTCCGGCCCAGTGCAGCGCGGTGAGCTCACCGACGCTGTGCCCGAGGCCGAAGTCGGCCTTGATGCCGAGCATCGCCAGCGCCCGCAGACCGGCGACCGAAGCGGTGACGACCGACAGCTGGACGAGGGCCGGCGGGACCTCGTCGGCTGCCCGCAGCGCCTTTGCCTGCGCGTAGACGCCAGCTGCTTCGGGAAGCCAATCGGCGAGGGCGCCGGCGTCACTGGGCACGGGCGCTCCCTGCCCGGGGAACAGAAAGCCGACCCGGGGTCGCTCCTGTGCCTTCCCCAGCGCCACCCCCCACTCGGTTCGCAGGCGGTCCGGCGCGCCCTCGCCGAGCCAAGCGGCGAGCACGTCGAGCCTCGCCAGCAGCTCGTTCGGCTCGGCGGCGACCACGGCTGCGCGCAGGGTCCGCTCCCCGTTGGGCGTATCTTCGACTTGAACCACCGGGTCGGAGATGCTCGATGCCTGCGATGCGCGCTTACGGAGGTCCTCGAGCTGCCGGGAGAGTGATTCCGCGTCCGCGCCGCCCAGCAGAACGAGGCGGTCCGGCCTCACGGCCCGACCAGGCGACCGACTTCCGATGCCGGGCGGACCATCGCGCGCATGCGGCTCAGCTCCATGAATCGAACATAGAAGCCGAATCGCTGCTCGCCAACCATCTTGCCGCCCTCTCCGACCACCTTCGCCGCCACCTCGACGGTCGCCTTCCTGGATGCCTTTCCTTCGCCGGCCTTCTTGTCGAGACCGCTGACGAGTCGGGTCACTGCTCCGATCGTGCCGGCGGCTGGGCCACGCGGCACAAACCGAGCCGAAACGGTGAAGAAGATCGCGCCCATTCCCAGCTCCAAGGCCCGTGGCGCGATCTCATCGCACATCTCGATCGCCGAGGCGGCCTCGCCGAGCGTGTACACCGCGGCGACCGAGTGCTGTCCGTCCGGAGTCACGATCTCCGGCTTGGGGGGGATCGTGACGCGCGGCTCGCCCGGCGCCACGCTGCGGTCGAGGGCAACGCCGAGATGCTCGTGGAAGGGAACGCTGAGCAGCTCAGCGTAGAAAGCTTCCTGGACCTGCTCCAGCGTCAGGTTCAACGCGCCTCCCTCGGAACCGCCCGAGCGCCCGGGCCTCACACGCGGTCCACGGTGAGGTCCGCCCGGCACACGACTCGCCCCGATTGAGTGAACTCCACGGCCGCTGTGTCGTCATCTAGCAGCTCGACCCCGCATCGGGTGAGGTCGTCGAGCTCGGTGAAGGCGACGAACGAGAAATCCGCCGCGGAGACCACGATGTCGCCCGGGGAGACGCCGAATTCGCGGCATGCGGCCGCGGTCGCAGCCTGTTTGGCTGCCTCGCAGAGCAGGAATCCGCTGACGTGGTCGAGGGGGGGGTCAAAGAAGGTCGGATCGTCGGTGTCGACCAGCACGCAGGCTCGATAGCGGCGCTCCCCGGCTGGCTCCAGCGTCGACACCACCGAATTCGCCGGGTTCTGGCGCCCGACCAGGGTCTCGGCTTCAAGCGACGCATATTCCGGCTCGCGGGGCTTGCGCCGGCGCCGGATCCGGGCGCGAAACTCGCGATAGCGCTCGGCGGGCATCCAGAACGCCTGCACGTGACTGGTACCGCTTGGCTTGCCCTCGAGGTCGTTGCGGGTGCTCAGAAAAGCCCCTGACGACCTGCCGTCGGGACGAAACTTCACGCCGGCGGCGCCGTCACGGGTCGAGAGGTGCAGTCGCACCGAGTCCGCCGCGCGCACGTTGTTCTGCAGCGGATCGAGGGAGGCGGAGAGGCGGCGCATAAAGAACTCCGAGTCGGCAGGGACCCCAAGCAGATTGATGGTCGAGAGCATCCCAACCTGGCTCACGGTCTCCGCAACGACGAGCAGGTCATGGAAGGGGGTGGAAGTGTCGCTGTAGCGGGGGTGCTGCAACGGCAGCCGTGCCTCAAACGAGAACCCCTCCTCTTCCTCACCCCAGTCGGTGAGGAAAATCTGCTCGGCCCCGCGCTGTTGGACAAGCTCCGGTGGTGGTGGCATCGTCATGTCGTGATCACGAGAACGGCGTTGTGGCCACCGAAGGCAAACGAGTTCGACAGCGCCACCATTGGCCCGTCCCTGTTCCCCGCCTCGAGCGGCTTCGATTCGCCGGGCACGTAGTCGAGATCCAGGCCCTCTTCGGGCTCCTCGAGGCCGATGGTCGGGGGCGCGACCCCGTTTCTGAGCGAGAGCAGCGTCGCGATCGCCTCCACGGCCCCCGCCGCGCCGATTGAGTGACCGACCACCGACTTAGTCGAGGAGGTCGGAATCTCATAGGCGTGCTGCCCCAGCGCCAGCTTCAGGGCATTGGTCTCCGAACGATCGTTGTCGGGCGTCGAGGTGCCGTGCGCGTTGACGTAATCGACGTCCTCGGGCTTTAGGTCTGCGTCCACGAGAGCCTCCTCGATCGCGACGGCGCAAACCTCGCCGCTGGGCTCGGACGCGGTGAGGTGGTACCCGTCCGTCGTCGAGGCGTAACCCGCGACGTAGCCAAGGACGTCCGCCGACCGCTGCCGCGCCTTGTCGGCGTGCTCGAGCACCAGAACTCCGGCCCCCTCACCCATCACGAATCCATCGCGCCGGCGGTCGAAGGGTCGGCAGATCCCGGTGCGCGAAAGGGCCCCCGCGTTGCGAAACAACGCCAGCCCGTATTCGTTCAAGCTCGACTCGGCGCCGCCGACGATCACTGCGTCGGCGCTGTCCGCGCGCAGCATGCGCAACCCGGCGCCGATCGCCTGGGCGCTCGAGGCGCACGCGGTCGCGATGCTGCCCGTCTCGCCCCGAAAGCCCTTTCGCATTGCGAGGATCGCGGGCAGGGCGTTCGGCATCGCGACCGGGACGGTGAGCACCCACACGGCATCGGCACCCCGCGTCTCCATCACGTCGAGCTGGCCGTACATCGTCTCCATGCCGCCAAACGCGACCCCCGTCACGCACGCAACCCGCCTCGGGTCGTAGGGAAGGTCGTCTCCCCAGGCCGCAGTCAGCGCCTCATCGGCCGCCATCAGCCCCAGCTGCGCGAAGCGCTCCGTTCGCCGGGCTTCCTTGCGGGAGACGATGTCGCCCGAATCGAACTCTTTGCAGGTTCCGAGCCCGTCCTCGAGCCCACAGACCCCCTGCGACCATTTCTCGAACAGAGTGTCAGCCCCAACCCCGAGTGGAGTAACTGCGCCGACCCCGGTTATCGCAGCGGGTTCAGAACTCACTTCACATAACTCAACATCGCCTCCTGGGCATCGCCCAGGGTGCTGACATCCTCAAAGTCCTCGGGATCGACCTCGATCCCGAACTCCTGGTGAAGGATCTGCCCCAGCTCGAAGAGGTCGAGCGAGTCGATGTCGAGCTCCTCCAGCGTCGCCTCGAGACGAAGCTTCTCGCGATCGGCGCCGAACTCGACCAGCGCGCCCTGAATTCGCGTCGCGATCTGCTCCCGCGACGGTGTTGCAATCGGTTCCATGGCTCGCTCCGACCTCCCTTCGTCTAGGCGTCGGTTGAAGTCTTATCTTTCGGTCGCCAATATCGGCCGCCAGTTCCGAGCCCGGCCGAGAAGCCCCCATCCATGGTTATGACGGTACCGGAGATATATCCGGCCTCCTCGGAAACAAGGTAGCTGACCAGGGCAGCAACCTCCCGCGGTTCCCCGAGACGGCGCGCGGGCACCGCGGCCTTTGCCTGCGCTGACTCCATCTGTTCGGGGATGAAGTCGGTCTCGACGAGACCGGGGGCGATTGCGTTGACCGTCACTCCTCGCCGGCTGACCTCCTGCGCGACCGTGCGGGTCAGCCCCTCGAGACCTGCCTTCGAAGCAGCGTAAGCGGCCTGGCCGGGTTGGGGTCGGTTGGCCGAGATCGAGCTGATGTTGACGATGCGGCCAAAGCGCCTCTGCGACATCGGCCCGACGGCTCGATTGATGGTGTGAAAGGCGCCATGCAGGTTCACGTCGATGACGCGGGCCCAGTCCTCCCTGGAAAGGCCCTGGGTCAAGCGGTCGTGCCTGACCCCGGCGTTGTTGACCAGCACCAGGACAGGGCCGAAGCGGTCCTCGAGGGTGTCGAACATGCGCTGCACCGATCTTTCATCGGCTACATCTGCCTCAATCTCAAGCGCTTGGCCGCCGCCTGCAGCGATTTCCTCGACCACCGAGCGTGCGCCCTCGGCGTCGACCCTGTAATTCACCCCAACTGACCATCGGTCAGCTGCGAGCGCACGTGCGATTTCAGCCCCGATGCCTCTTGAAGCCCCGGTCACCAAGGCACATCCCTGCTTGACCTCCTCAGCGCTCATCGAGAGCCGTCTCCGCCAGAGGGCGTGACCTGCCAACAGACAGTCATCGCAGTCACCGTCTTTCCCTCCTCGTTTCGCAACGTCACCGAGGTTGGCAACTGCACGGCCTCGCCGTCGGAGATCCGCGCCAACAGGAGCTCCCAGTCGTCGCCGGAGGGCTCGGCGGTTGCGGTCACGAGCTGGCCCGCGACCACCTTCTCATAGGCGATCTCGCTCTCAACCATCTGCGCCTTCGCCGACTGGGCCTTCGATTCCAGCGCCGCGGCGACAAGGGCCTGCGAGGCCGCATAGCCGACCGTGAACAGGGCGCCCGCATGGCGGACGCCGGCGTGATTGTCGAGCTCGGGGGCCGGGCGCTGCTGCGCCACCGCGTGTCGGGCGTCGGCCTCTACGACGTTGGAGCAGGCGAACTCGAGAAACGGGTCCTCATCGAGCATTCGATTGACCTTCGGTGCCACGGGTCTTCTCCCTTCCCGGCGCCGGCTGGCGCAGGCACGAGCCCTCAGCCATCGACGAACACCGGCGTGCCGAGCGGAACGCGCCGGAAAAGCGTCCGCATCGTCTCATCGGTGGCACGAATGCACCCGTGCGAAGCCGCGTAGCCGACCGGTCCCGGTGTTCCATGGATTGCGATGCGGTTGCCGCCCAGCCATCCCAGGGGCAGGTGCTCCTGGGATCCCGAGAGGGCGAGCGCGCAGCAGCCGTAGAAGGGGCTGTGATCGTAGGACAGGGCATCGGTGACCGAGAAACGCCCCCGCGGCGTGTCGCTGCCGGCCGCCCCGACGGTGACCGTGTAGCGGCCGAGCACGCGCGCACCGTAGTGCAGCTCGAGGATCCGCTTCGAGAGCAGCACCCGAAGCGAATAGCGGGTCCAGTAGAGCTTCAGCTTCGCGGCATCGAAGCGGACCCAGCCGAGCTCCCCGTCCGGTCGCAGCGGGGTGGTTACGCCCAACCAGGAACCGCTCTGCCGCGCAACGCCGAGCACCCGAGGCGAGCCGAACTCCGATTCGCCGCTGAGCGACTTGACCAGCCTTCCCCCCGGGCTGTCGAGCATCGGGACGCGTGCGCCCCGACGCTGCTCGAGAATCGCGAAGTAGCGTCCATAGCGCGGCTGGTGGAGCGCGGTGGGGACCGGGGTCCGGCGGGCCCTGTGCGCAGCGCGACCCGCGACCACGACCCTGCCCGGTGTCACCGTCGCACGCGCCACGGGCCGGACACCGGTGCTCGCGGAGGGGTCGTCGCTCGCGCCTGCCCCAAACGCGCCCAGGGCAACCCCCACGCCGGCGGTGACGATGGCGAGGATCGCGGCGATTCCTATGAGCACTCGGTCCTTCACGTGGGCCTGCCTCCTGGGGCCAATTGACTGAGCGGAGAGGGAGGGATTCGAACCCTCGAGAGAGCTTGCGCCCCCTACTCGCTTAGCAGGCGAGTGCCTTCAGCCACTCGGCCACCTCTCCGGGCGCGCAGGTCGATGATAGGCGTCGGCCGCGGCGTTGCGCCGCGGCACTGGCACGTCAGGCGCCGCACTTGCCTGTCCGCTCGCCGGCTGTAGGCTCGCGCCGTGCCCGTTCCCGATCAATCGCACGCGCGCTACGAGGAGATCTTCTCCGAGGTCGAGGCGCCGTTCGCGTTCGTCGACCTCGACGCGATGTGGGCGAACGCCGACGACATGCTGCGGCGGGCGGGCGGAAAGTCGATACGGATCGCGTCGAAGTCGATCCGCTGCCGGCCGCTTCTGAAGCGGATTCTCGCCCGCGACGAAGGGTTTCGCGGGTTGCTCAGCTACACGCTGCCCGAGACACTGTGGCTGGCCGAGCACGGCTTCGATGACGTGGTCGTCGCCTATCCGACCGCGGACGTCGAGGCGCTGGCGCAGCTGGCCGTGCAGAGCGCGGCAAACCCGCAGGGTGCGCCGGTGCTGATGGTCGACTGCGCCGAGCACCTCGACCTGATCGAGTCGGTGCTGGGCACCGGGGCCGGAGCGGTTCGGGTCTGCATGGACGTCGACGCCGGCTGGTGGCCGCTTCGCGGCCGGATGAAGGTCGGCCCGAAGCGCTCGCCGGTGCACACCATCGAGCAGGCCGTCGAGCTGGCCCGGGAGATCCAGCGCCGCCCCCAGCTCGAGCTGGTCGGGATCATGGCCTACGAGGGCCAGATCGCCGGAGTCGGGGACAAGCCCCCGGGCCGACGGTTTCGCGGCGCGGTGATTCGCTTCATGCAGCGCCGGTCCACCAAGGAGCTGCTGGTGCGCCGGGGGCGAATCGTGGTTGCAGTGCACGAGTTCGGGCCGCTCGAGTTCGTCAACGGCGGTGGCACCGGAAGCCTCGAGGCCACCGCTTCGGACCCCTCGATTACCGAGCTGGCGGCCGGCTCGGGCTTCTATGCCCCGACCCTCTTCGACCATTACACGAGCTTCACGCTGACCCCCGCCGCCGCCTTCGCGCTACCGATCGTGCGCAAGCCGACCGGAGGCGTGGCGACCGCCCTCGGCGGCGGCTACCTTGCCTCGGGCAGCGGCGACGCGGCGCGCCTTCCGACCCCCTGGCTTCCGCCCGAGCTGAAGCTCGACCCCGAGGAGGGCGCCGGCGAGGTGCAGACGCCGCTGCTCGGTCCACCTGCCCGCGAGCTGCGGATCGGGGACCGGGCGTATCTGCGCCACACCAAGGCCGGCGAGCTGTGCGAGCACTTCGCGTCGCTGTACCTGGTCGAGGGCGACGAGATCGTCGACGAAGTGCCGACGTACCGCGGCGAAGGCCAGACGTTCTTGTAGGGCCTACGGCCCCAGAACCCTGTCGGTGTACTCGTTGCGGAACACGCGCTCGGGGTCGAGGCGATCGCGCGCCGCGGCAAAGTCGTCCCAGCGCGGGTAACGCTCGGCCAGCGTGGCGTGGGATTGGAAGTGGCGCTTTCCCCAGTGGGGGCGACCCTCGTAGGAGTTCATGATCGCCTCCACCGCCTCGAAGTAGGGGCGCCATTCCATCCCCCGGTACTGGTGGACCGCGACGTAGGCGGTGGGGCGCTCGTGCGAGGGGCTGAGCAGCGCGTCGTCGGGGGCGACGACCCGGCACTCGATCGGCATCGCGACCTCGATGCCGCGTTGGTGGATCAGGTCTAGCACCCGCCGCACCGCCTCCGGGCCGCGATCGCGCGGCAGCGCGTACTCCATCTCCGTGAAGCGGATGCGTCGCTCGTTGACGAAGATCCGGTAGCTGCGGTCGAGGCGCTCGCCCTGCGACATCATCTTCGCGGCGCTGGCGGAGAAGCGGGGAATCAACGATGGCCGGCGGCGGGTGAGCCGCAGGGCGAGGTCGCCGACCGTGTTCTCCATCACGACGTCGCTGGCCCAGCGCCGCAACGCCCCGCGGGGGCGCTCCGGCAGCTCGCTGCGATTGCGCTCGATCGTCAGCGCCGTCTCGGTGTAGGGAAAGACGAAGAACTCGAAGTGGTCGTTTCGCTCCGCAAGCTCGTCGAAGCGGTCGAGGACCTCGCCCAGCGGCCGCGGGGTATCGACTCGGTGCAGGGTGAAGGCCGGAACCGTTCGCAGCGTCACCGAGTAGATCGCCCCCAGCGCCCCGAGGCCGACCCGGGCGGCGAGCAGATCGTCTGGGGATCCAGAGGCGCTGAGGGCGCGCAGCTCACCGTCCGGGGTGACGATCTCCATCGCCTCCACCTGGGCCGAGATGTTGCGTAAACCGGCGCCGGTGCCATGGGTGGCGGTGGAGATCGCCCCGGCCAGCGTCTGGCGGTCTATGTCGCCGAGGTTCTCCAGCGCCAGACCGAGCTCATGGAGGCGCTCGTTGAGGTCGGCGAGCACTATCCCCGCCTCGACCTTGACCAGGCCGGAGGTTGGGTTGGCGTCGAGCACGCGGTCCAGCGCCTCGATGTCGACCATTACCCCGTCGGTCAGCGCCGCCTCGGTGAACGAGTGACCGGCGCCGACGACGCGGACGCTGCGCCCGGCCTCGGCGGCTGCGCGCACCACGGCGGCGAGCTCCTCGCGGCTGCGCGGCCGCTCGATCGCTGCCGGAGTACAACTCTGATCGCCGGCCCAGTTGCGCCAGCTCTGGGTGCCAGCGACCGCCGGGCGGGTAGCCGTCGTGGCCATCGCCTAAGCCTAGTCGGCAAGCTTCGGTCGGCGAATCGACGAGAGCGCTACGGCCCGCTGATCAGTGTCCAGACGACGTTGAGGCGGTACTGCTCGTTGGTGGGAAGCACCCGCAGGGTGCTCGGGGTGGCGAGCGAGAGGCTCGAAGAGCTGAAGCCGCTGGTGCTCCAGAGGCCTGTCCCGGCGCTGCCATTGGCGGCCGAGGCGATCTTGGTCGGTGTGGCGGAGTCGATCGGGCAGCTCCCGCCGCCGCACTGAAAGGTCGGTGCGGAGCCGGTGCCGCCGGTCCAGCTCGCCCCGGTCGAGTTGAGGTTTAGCGAGTTCGCTGCCAGGTTTCGCCCGCCCGATACGTAGCCGGCTGGATCAGATCCGCAGGGGGCGCTGGCCGCGGGACAGTACTGCGTGAAGACGGCCTTGTTGGCGCCGCTGCCATCGCCGGCGACCGTCACATTCCAGCCGCTTGGGCTCGCCGTCGTGTCGTTGACCGCGAAGTTGTTCATCTGCGCGGCCTTCGTTTGCGCCTGCCCGTTGAGCGTCAGCGGCGTGCTGAACAGCGGGTTGGGGAGCGCGGGGGCGGGGTCGAAGATGAAGTTCTGGCCGACGGTGATCGTCGCACCCTGCAAAGGGACGGTGCGCGACTGGCCATTGGCGGTGATCGTCGCGACCAGGTTGGCGTGATAGGTGCCCGGGGTCGTATTCGCCGGCACGGGCACGCTGACGTTCATCGCCGCGTTCTGGTTGTGAGTGAAGTTGGCCTGGGCGGGGGTCGCCGTCGCTCCCGGGATGTCGGTGGTCGCGGTCAGCGCAAAGGTCGCAGCCCCGGTGGCCGTGCCCGCGTACTTGAGCGTGAAGGGCGCGGTCGCCGTCGCGCCTGCGTGGACCGACGTCGCGGAACCGGCCACGACGCCAAGATCGCGCGTCGTCTGCGAGCTGTCGGCGCCTGAGATGACCGCCGCGGTGGGGTCGTCGGCGCAGATCCCCAGCTCGTCGACCGATCCGTTGTTGTCGAAGTCGACGCCGTCGCTGTAGCCCGTCGTAATCGACGTGTTGCCACAGGTCACGGCGCGAGCCGAAGTGTTGCCCGGTTGGCTCTCGTTGACCTGCCGCCAGCCGACTATGGCGCGGTAGTTGAACGGCCCCTGAAACGGCGATCCGTCGGCGCCCTGGTTGAGAGTGGCCGGCGACCCCGATTACCTGCCGTGTGGTCCGACATGGCTACCGAGGCCTGGCGCTTCCATGCCGGAACCGGTCACCTGGCTCTGGGCCTTGTTGTCCGTGCCCGCCTGCCCGCCGCCGTTGTCGGCCTTACTGCGCGCCGTTCCACGATCCGCGCCGGCCGTGGCGGCCTGCAGAAGGTCTTCGGCGCTGTACTCGGCGGCGTTGGTGACCGAGACAACCGCGGCACCGTTTGCCCGGTCACGGGAGAGCTGCCGCCTGATCTCAGCGGCGAGCAACTGACCCGCCTCAGGGGTCGTGTCGGGTGAGACGACCATCAACCCAGACCTGCTCAGTCGGAAGACTTCGTCGCGCGGACGCAGACACCCACGTATCCCGGATGCAAGCTCGCGGGGATTGCGGCCGTTCGCCGGGACGAGGGTGACGCTCAGCGGCTCGCCGCTGGCACGCGCCTGTGCGATCTCGCGGGGGAGGGAGCGCTGCAGAGCTCCCACGCCGGAGCCGGAGCCCGAGCGCCGCCGCCGCCGCACCTCAAGGGCCGCGAGACAGCCGGCCACCGCGGCGATCAGAAGAATCAGCAGCAGGTGATTGCCGCCGCTTCCGTCGTTGACCGCAGGTCCACCGTAGGCCTGCTGGCGCTCGGCGTCGATCTGGCCGAACCGCACGACCTTGTTGATCTTCGCGACGCCACCGGGATAACGCAGGAACGCACGGACCCGATAGGCGGTGCCCACCTTGGGTTGCAGGCTGGGAACGAGGATCGGATAGGCGATCGAGGTCGCGGTGACGAACGTGCCCGGGCCCATCGGCCGTTTCGCCACCACGTGGCCGCCGGTGCTGATTGTGGCCTGGCCCTGGACGTTCTGAAGGATCACGTTGCCGTCGTTGCGCCCCAGGATCGAAAAGGTCACGCCAGCCGGCTTGTGGTCGAGCTTCGCGCCAAAGAGCTGGATATGGGGACGCCGCGCTCCCGGAACCATGATCTCCACCCCGACCGCATAGCGCTGGATGCTCGCGACTGCGACATTGCCGTGCACCTGGACGTCGCCGGCTCCCCCAGACTGGACGCCGATTCCGGCCAGATAGTCACCTGGCCGGACGCCGGCTCCCATGCGCACCGAGACCGGGACCCGAGTCCGCCCCTGCGGGGCGAGCACGACCCGCCGCTGGCCAAGCACCACCCAGCTTGCCGGCCCGCTCGCCTTGCTGCCACGCAGCCTGAAGGCGGACCCGAGGGTGCTCGCGGTCAGGCCCTGGACCGGGTCCAACAGCACGGTCACAGGCTGGTCGGACCGGTTTCCAATCTTGAGGGTGCCCGCGGGCACGACCTGACCCGGCCGCGCCGAGACCTGGAAGTAGTTCCCGGTCGCACCGGAGGCCGACTGGACGCGGATCGACATCGGTGGCGGCGCGGCGGTGGCGCTCGGCGCCCACGCAAGGACGCCGGCCATTATGGCCGCGATGGTCGCAGTGAAGGCAAAGCGTCGCATGGGATCAGACGGAGCGGGGCTCCGGTCTCTCCCTATATCGGCGAAAAACGCACAGCAATTGAGCGAACCGGGACCGGCGTCGTGGACGGATTTCCGACCCATGGCATCACTCCTGCCGGAGCAGGGAATCGGACGCCTGCCCGAGCAAGGAATCGGACAGCAGTGCCGAGACCGAGCCTCGGTGTGACCCTACGGCCCGCTGTTCAGCGTCCAGGCGATGTTGAGCTTGTAGACCTCGTTGGTCTGCAACGCCCTCATGGTGCTGGGGGTGGAAAGGGTAAGGCTGGAAGAGTTGAACCCGCTCGCGGTCCACAGGGCCGTGCCGTTGCCGTTGGTGGCCGAGGCGATCTTGGTCGGCGAGCCGGGCGCCGCGTCGATCGCGCAGCCACCGGCGTTGCAGTTGAAAGACGGCGCGGTGCCGGTGCCGCCCGACCAGCTCCCGCTTGACGTATCAAGGGTCAGAGAGTTGGCGAGCAGCGCATAGCCGGCGCCGATATAGCCGGGCCCACCTGAGTCTGAGCCGCATGTCGCGTAGGGGCAATACTGTTTCAAGACGGGGCTGTTGCCGCTGGTGTTGTCGCCGACGGCCGTCACGTTCCAGCCGGCGTCGGAGCTTCCGGGCGAGTCGATGACCCCGAAGTTGGACATCGTCGCGTTCTTTGTCTGCGCCTGGGCGTTGAGGGTGAGCGGCGTTGCGAACAGCGGGTTTGGAAGCGCGGGAGAGGGGTTGAAGCCAAAGGCCTCGCCGACGATGATCGTGTTCGTGTTGGATCGAGTCTGACCGGCTGCCCCACCCGTCCCCGTTGCCGTGAAGGTGACGTTGTAGGTGCCCGGGGCGGTGGTCGGCGGCACGGTCACCGAGGCGGTCACGGCTTTGTCCTCGTCGGTGCCGGGCGTGAAGCTCGACTGCGAGGGGGTGACGGTCGGGCTTCCGGGCAGGTTGCTGCTCGCCGAGAGGTTGAAGGCGGGAGACGAGGTGCCGCGGTACTTCAGCGTGAAGGGCACCGTTGCCGGGTCGCCGGCCTGCACCGACTGTGGCGAGCCGACGACCACGCCGAGATCGCGGGTGGTCTGGCTGAGGTCACTGGCAACCGTTGACGAACTCGGATCGTCGATGCAGATGCCGTTTTGCCCGGCAGCACTCGCGCCATCGCTGTAGATGTCGTAGGCGTTGGCGCCGCAGGTCACGGCGCGTGACGTTGTACTGCCGGCAGTGGTTTGATCGACGCCGCGGTAGCCAACCACTACACGGTAATTGAACGGTCCTTGGAACGGCGCGCCATCAGAGCCCTGCGGCAGTGCGAATTGTGGAGCGACGGTGAAGTACTGGTAGCCCGTGGTGGTGTAGCTCTGAAAATCCGACAGATAGCCGACCCATTGCTTACCGGAACCAGGCGGCGAGAGGCTCGTAAGTTGCGATGCATAGCCAGAGTTCTGTGTGAAGGTGATCGCGCTGCCACCGCTGGGGTCGGTGCTGGTGATCGTGCTCGGCGCGGTGATGGTGGTCGGGATGCGGTAGGCGAGTTTCAGCTGCATGCCGACCTGGGCCGGCTTGATTGCAAAACCAAGGGTCGACCAGGCGCGAGAGGCCGAAAGGGTGTGGGCCATCGTGGTGGAAGTGCCTGAAGCGGTCTGGTGGCTGCCATCGGCAACGATGTCGGTGGTCGTGGCACCGGTGTTGATCTCGTAGTCCTCGTTCTGAGGTGAGGAAGTGGCGACGGTTGGGATTGTGGTATTCGAAACCACGACCAGTGAGTCGGTGACCAAATCCCCGCTTGCGCTTGAAACGCTGACCGTGGGGCCGGTTGAGCCGGTGTTGGAGTTCGTCGCTACGGTCCCAAAGGGTGTGGTCTGATTGACGCCGTTGTATTGCTCCATGGCAGCGGTCACCTTGACGCCGGCCGTGATATCCACGACGACGTTGGCCGTGCCGGTTGGGGGATTTTTCAGGTAAAAGACGTGGTCGACAAAGCGCGATGCGCCGGGTACGTACTCAGAAAGCGCAGTAAGCGCGGTACCGCCGTAGGTGACGCCGGCGATATTGTCAGTGGTCGAGTTCTCGCCGAGCTTTACCAGTAGCAGGTGATCCGAACCGCTGCTGTTGACCGTGAACGAAAATGAGGGATCGTTGGTGGTCGTGTCCGTCTTCAGGCCGGTGGTGACGTGGTGGAGCGTCGGGGTAGTGGTGGTCAGGTCGCCTGATGAAGTGTTGAGATTGCCGCCGTGGGTGCTGCCCTGGCATGCCGAGTCGGCGGGGTTGTAGCCGGTGTGGTCCGAGGCCTTGTCCGAGGCGCAGGCAGTGGTGGTGATCTGGACGTTGCCGACCGTGTTCAGCTGCGACGAACTGACGCTCTTGAAGATCACGCAGCCGCTCAGCGACAGCGCCAGCGCCGCCGCGAAGCCGGCTAGGAGGAACCGCCGGCGCCGGCCAGCTTGACTACGCGGGGTGATGCGATCCGTCGGGGCTACCGACGGCAGGTGCTTCCGTGCCACTGTGCTTCACCTCGCTTTGGGCTGCGCGCTTCGCGCTGCCTGCTCGCTTAACGCCATTCCCTGCCCCATTGCCCGGCGTTCCACCATCGGCGCCGGCCGCCGCGGCTTCCAGAAGCTCCTCAGCGCTGCTCTCGGCGGCGCTGGTGATCGGGATCACCGCCGCGCTGCCATTCTCACCGCGGGCGAGGTGGCGCCGGATCTCCGCCGCGAGCATCTCGCCGGCCTCGGGGGTGGTGTCCGGCGAGACGACCATCAGCCCTGAATGCTTGAGGCGGAAAAGCTGGTCGCGCGAACGCAGGGAGCCCCGCAGCGCGGAAGCAAGCTCGCGGGTGCTGCGGCCGTTGTCGGCCGGGACCAGGATCACGCTCAGCGGCTCGCCGCTTGCCCGTGCGTGGGCGATCTCGCGCGGGAGCCTGCGCCGCAGCGCGCCCTCGCCTGAACGCCGTCGTCGCACCTCGAGGGCCGCGAGGCAACCGGCGATCGCGGCGGCGATCAGCAGGTACAGGAGCAAGTGGTTTCCGCCACCGCTGTTCACCTCCGGTCCCCCGTAGGCCTGCTGGCGCTTGGCGTCGATCGAACCGAACTGGACGACCTTGTCGATCCGGGCGACGCCGCCCGGGTACCGCATCAAGGCCTGGACGCGATACGAGGTGCCCTGGCTGGGATGGAGGCTGGGAACCAAGAGCGGATAGGCGATCGAGGTCCCGGTGACGAAGGTTCCCGGCCCCAATTTGCGCCTCGCCACCGTGTTGTCGCCATCGCTGATCGTGGCGACGCCGTGGACGTTTTGGAGGATCACGTTGCCGCTGTTGCGCCCGTGGATCGAGAACGTCACTCCGGCTGGCTCGCGGTCGAGGCCGACACCGGTCAGCTTGATTGACGGGTGCCGCGGGCCGGGCAGGGCGGTGACCAGCCCGACCGCGTAGCGCTGCACGCTGGAGATCGCCACGTTGCCCTTCAGCTGAACCTGGTCCGACGTTCCCACCGCCTGGACGCTGATCCCCGCCAGGTAGTCGCCCGGGCCCGCGCTGGACGGCACATTCACCGAGACCGGGACCCGTGCCCGTCCGTGGGGCGCGAGCGTGACGCGTCGCTGCCCAAGGACCATCCAGCTCGCAGGACCGCTGGCCTTTGTGCCATGCAATCCGTAGGCGGAGCCAAGCGTGCTCGCGGTCAGCCCGCGCACCGGGTCGAGCATCACCGCGACCCGCTTACCGGTCTGGTTCTGCAGATTCAGCGAGCCGGCCGACGTGGTCTGCCCCGGCTGCGCCAGAACCTGGAAATAGTTGCCGGTGTCTCCAGAGGCCGACGAGACGGTGACCGTCATCGGCGGCGCTGCGGCTGCGAACGCGCCGGGCGCGCACGCGAGCGTGCCGGCCACGATGACCGGCACGATGCTCGCAATTTGCGAATAATGTCGCATGGGGGTGGGGCGAAGCAAAGCTCCGATTCTCCCCTTCCTATCGGCGGATCAGGGTCCGCTGTTAAGTGACCAGACCAGGTTGACCTTGTAGACCTCGTTGGCCGGCAACACCGAGGTGTTGCTGGGGGTGGCGAGCGAAAGGCTCGATGCCGTGTAACCGGAGGTCAGAAAGGTGCCCATGCCGGCGCTTGTGGCGGCCGAGACGACCTTAGTCGGGCTGGCTGAGTCCACAAAGCAGCCCGCGTTACAGGAATGGGTCGGCGCGGTGCCGGTGGAGCCGTTTTGGGCCGTAAAGCCGGCGCTTGTGCTGTTAAGCGTCAGCGAGTTCGCCACCAGCGTGGCGCCACCGGAGACATAGCTGTTGGCGGGGTCTGAGCCACAGTTGGCCACCGTGCAGAACTGCTTAAACACGGCGCTTCCCGATGGGCCGTCACCGGCAACGGTGACGTTGTAGCCAGAGCCAGAGCCAGTCGCATCGGCGACTGAGAAGTTGGTCATCTGGGTGTTGGTGGCCTGGGCCTGTCCGTTGAGCGTCACAGCGTTTAGGTTGGGGGTGTCGGGTGAGGTGCCGAAGTTCAACGAACCGGCCGTAACTGAGAACTGCGTGGTGTCTAGAACTGAGCCAAGGGCTGTCGCTGGCAGGACACAAACTGCAAGCGCGCTAGCGGCGACCGCAAGGCCGATCCGCAGGCGTCGCGCCGAGGCGTTGAGGTGATTCTGTTTATTCCGCATGCAGGGCTTCTCGGCGCCTGGGGGTGCCGACTCGACAGCGGTT
>JBBQNM010000053.1:0-16321 GCA_038329895.1 Solirubrobacterales bacterium
GGCGATGCTCCGGCTTCGGCGCTGGAGGGTCTACACCGGCCGGTGCCTAATGCGTGGCGCGAACGTCAACAAGTGGATGCCGGGGTACGCTGGCGCCGCATGCGGGTGCTGGTCGTCACCAACTTCACCCCCGACGCGGAGACTCCGCAGCGCGGACGATGGGTGCTCGACCAGGTGGAGGCGATCCGTAGCCACGGCGTCGAGGTCGAGGTGTTCAGCTTCCCGCTCGGCAGGAGCCAGTACCTGCCCGCGGTGCGGCGATTGCGGCGGCTGCTTCACCGCGAGCGCTTCGATCTGGTGCATGCCCACTACGGGTTGCCCGGCTGGTGCGCGCGGCTGGCCGGCGCGCGGCCACTCGTGGTCACCTTCCACGGCACCGACGTGCGCCATCGAACGGTCGGGCCGCTCTCGCGACGGCTGGCACCACGGGTCGACCTTTGTGCGGGCGTCTCGCGAGCCCTGTTCGGCCCGGAGGACGGCCGCCGCGGCCTCCCTCGACCGACCGGACGCACAGCGGTGCTGCCCTGCGGCCCCGACCTGCGCCGCTTCAGGCCGATGCCCAGAACCGAAGCGCGGCGTGAGCTCGGCCTCGATCCGGAGGGCCGCTATTTGCTATTTCCGGCCAACCCCTCACGGCCCGAGAAGCGCCACGACCGCGCCGTCGAGCTGGCCCGCGGTGCCAGCGCCGGGCTGCTCACCGGGGGCGGCATCGATCCCGACAGCATGCCGCTCTGGATCAATGCCGCCAACGCGGTGCTCGTCACGTCCGACTACGAGGGCTTCGGCCTCATCGCACTGGAGTCGCTGGCCTGCGAGGTGCCGGTCCTCTCGACTCCGGTCGGGATCGCCCCCCACGCGGTGGGAGGGGTTCCGGGCTGCCTGGTCGCGCCCTACGACACCGAGCGCTGGCTGGCGGCGCTGCGCCCACACCTAGAGGCGGACGACGCCCGCGTGCCGGGCGCGCAGCGAGCCGCCGCCTTCTCCGCCGACCGCATGGCGGAGCGGGTTCTCGTCGCCTACCGGGAGGTGCTCGACGACGTGCACCCGTAAGTGCTTCCAGCGGCTACGCTGACTCCTGGAGGAGGAGTGTGCGCTGGAGCCTGCATGCGAGCCGCCGGAAGCGGCAGATCAGGCCAACATTCGCGCCCGCCCTGGATACTCCGTCAAGAGCGGGATCCTCCAACCGACAGCAATGACGCGCCTACGAACGAAGATCGCGCGGGCGACCACGAGGTCAGCCCGCCTCCGGCCCCGGCAGAAGAGCTGACGTGCACGTGGAGGACGCGGAGAGACGGGTTCGCGACGCGGCGGAATCGGCG
Source organism: Solirubrobacterales bacterium (assembly GCA_038329895.1). Classification (GTDB taxonomy): domain Bacteria; phylum Actinomycetota; class Thermoleophilia; order Solirubrobacterales; family 70-9; genus Mayfieldus. The sequence goes on from JBBQNM010000053.1 coordinate 1,320, forward strand.
CGTCGCGAGGCCGAAGAAGCCGCGACCGCGGAGATCCTCGCCCTCGAGGAGGAGCTGAAGCGCCAGCAACAGCGAGCCGACAAAGCCACCAAGGAGGCCGGTGACCAACTGCGCCACGCCGAGGAGCGGACGCGCGAAGAGATGGATCGCTACCGGCGCGAGGTCGAGGGCCGGACCCGAAAGGAGGTCGAGGCTGCTCGCCAGGCCGCCGAGGAACGGTTCGCCGCCGAGCTTCGGACACTCGACGCCGAGCTGGCGATGGAAAAAGAGGCCAAGGCGAAGGCGCTGGAGGCAGCCGAGAAGCGACTCTCCGAGATCGAGAAGCATGCCGTCGCCGCCGGTGAGCGGATCGAGGGAGCGGAACGCCAGCTCGCCGAGGAAACCGAACGGCTGCGGGCGAGTGCCGACAAGAAGGTGCGCGAGCAGACCGAAAAGGTTCGCCGCGATGAGGAGGCGAAGCTGAAGGCTGCGCTGGCCCAGCGCGAGCAGGAGTTCGAACGACGGCTTGCCGAGCAGACGACAGCCCTCGAGCAGGCCGACAAGCGGGTCGGCGAGCTCGACCGGCGCACCAACGAGGAGCGCAAACGCCTGCACGCCAGGGCCGAACAGCAGGCCACTGCCGCCGCTGAGCAGGCCCGCAAGGATGCCGGCGCAAAGGCGCAGGCGGAGGCGGAAAAGCGACTTGGCACCAGGGACAAGGAGCTGCGTGCAGAGATCGCGAAGAGTCGCTCAGCCCTCGAAGAGGCCGAGCGGCGGATCGCCGAACTTGAGAAGCGCGCCCAGGCAGAGCGCCAGCAGCTGCGCGGCGAGGCCGGAGAAAAGGTGACGGCAGCCGCCGAGCAGGCAGGCAAGGAGGTCGAGAAGCAGCTGCGGGCCGAGTCCAAGGAGGTCGAGAAGAAGCTGCGGGCGGAGCACGACCAGGCCTCCAAGAAGCTGCGGGCGGAGGCCGACCAGCGCCTCAGCGCCAGGGAGAAGGAGCTGGAAGCACAGATCGCAAAGGGCCGCGCGGCCCTCGAGCAGGCCGAGCGGCGCGTCGCCCAGCTCGAGAAGGGGTCCAAGGCGGAGGTCGAGCGCGTGCGCTCCGAGGGCGAAAAGAAGGCTGCGGCGGCGGCAGAGCAGGCGGCTCAGAAAGCTCGCGAGGAGGTCGAGCAAGAGAGGCGGGCCGAAGCCGAGCAACAACTCGGTGCCAAGGAGAAGAAGCAGCGTGCCGAGGAGTCAAAGCAGCGGACCCGGCACGCGGAGGAGGCAAATCAGCGCGACAAGACCGCCGAGCAGCAGACGAAGGAGGCCGACAAGCGAGTCGCCGAGGCCGAGAAGCGGGCCGAGGAGGCCGCGGCGGCGCTCGGCGACGCGGAGATGGAGGGTCGCGAGGCGGCCGCTGGGTGGCTGCGTGGGCAGATGAAGGAATTGCGGCGCGAGATTCGCGGCCAGGTCGAGGCCGAGATCGAAGAGGCCCGGGCGGCAAGCGCCCAGGCGGCACACGGTGAAGCAGAGAAGCGAGTGGAGAAGGAGGCGAGGCGCCTCGAGGCCGAGGCCGACGCCCTCGCGGAGCGCGCCGCAGCCGAAGCCAGCGAAGAGGCCGAGCAGGAGCTGAGCGAGTTGCGCGCCGAGCGCGACGAAGCCGTATCGAAGCTACGCGCCGCGGAGCAACAGCTGAAGAGGGGGACTCCGCCGTCCGAGAAAGCCAAGGAGGCGGAGGCCGCAGAGGCGGAGGGCGAAGAGCCCAGCAAGGCCGAGGCGAAGGCTCCGAAGAAACCGCGGGCCAGCGAAAAGAAGGCCCAGGAGGCCGAGAAGGAGCCGGAGGCCGAAGAAGAAGCCGAGGCCGAGCCAAGTGGCCCGGTCGATCTCAACAAGGCAACCTTCGAGCAGCTGCGCAGGCTTGGGTTCTCGGCCGCCCAAGCGAATCGCGTGATCGCTTACCGCGACCGCCTCGGCGGCTACAAGTCGGTCGATGACCTGGAGACCGTGCCGGGCATCGCACGCGAATTCGTTACCAAGCTGAAGGACAGGCTGAAGGTCTAGTGACCGGCCCCGCTCGCCAGGATGCAGCGGCGGGACCGGAGTGGCGCCGCCCCTTGGTCGCCGCCGCCATCACGGTGGTGGTGGCGGTTGTGATCTTGGTGCTCGGCTACGAGCGGATGCGCGATGACGCCGACGGCGAGGCGGGTGCCCTGCACGCCGCCCACAGCCACACGGTCACGCGAGCTGCCAACGGGACCGCAACTCGGAGCGGTAGCCGGAGGCAAGTTCCGGCGGCGCCTCTCGCGGCGCAACGGACCCCGTAAATGCGGCAATCGTGGCGCTGACCGAGGCGACCAGGGCCTGCAGCGCATAGCCACCCTCGAGGCAGATCAGCACCGGCACGCCGAGCTCGGCGGCGACGTCGCGCAGGCTGGCCGCCATGTCGGCGTAGGCCGCCTCATCGAGCATGCATTGGGCGAGCGGGTCGTCGCGATGCGCGTCGTAGCCCGCCGAGACCGCGAGCAGGCCGGGGTTGAAGCTTCGCGCCAGAGGCACCAGCACGGTCTGCACGATGGAGAGGAACTCGTCCGCTCCGGCGCCGGGGGCAACCGGAAGGTTGACCGTGTAACCCTCACCCTCCCCGCTGCCGCGCTCGCTCGGGTCACCGGTGCCCGGATAGAGGGGGCTCTGGTGGATGCTCGCGAACAGCAGGCGAGGAGTGCGATAGAAGACGTCCTGGGTCCCGTTGCCGTGGTGGACGTCCCAATCGACCACCATCGCGCGTTCGATGCCGTGCTCTGAGAGCGCATGGGCCGCGCCGATCGCCACGTTGTTGAACAGGCAGAAGCCCATCGCGCGGGACCGCTCGGCATGATGGCCCGGGGGGCGAAGGCCGCAGAAAGCGAACCTCGCGTCGTCGCCGAGCAGCCGGTCGACGGCGTGTACGGCGCCGCCGGCCGCCCTCAGCGCGGCGTCATAGGAACGTGCGCTGGCCACGGTGTCGACGTCGATCATGCCGCCACCTCGTTCGCTGATCGCCTCGATCGCCTCGATGTGGGAGCGCGGGTGGACTCGCTCGATCTGCTCCAGCGTCGCCGCCGGAGCCTCGACGACTTCGAGGCCGTGCCAACGGTCGGCTTCCAGCGCCGCCTCGATCGCCCGCACCCGCTCGGCGTTCTCGGGATGGGACCCGGTGTCGTGCTGGAAGGACAGCGGGTGGCGCAGATAGAGCCCGGATTTCAAATTCCCAGAAGTTCGCGCTCGGCCCACAATCAATCTCCTTGTCTAAGCCTCGCGCTCACAGGCCGTTACCGTACTCATGCTTCTTGGAGTCCAACCGAGCCGAACCGGGCCGCTGCGACGTCGCCGTGGTCGGCGGCGGCGCCGCCGGCCTCTGGGTCGCGCTGCGGGCAGCCGAGCACGGAGCCTCCGTGGTTCTGATCTCCCGCACTCCGCTATCGGAGAGCGCCAGCTTCCGGGCCCAGGGCGGGCTGGCGGCGGCGTTGGAGCCGGGCGACTCGCCCGAGCAGCACGCCGCCGACACCGTCGCAGCCGGGCGAGGGCTCTGCCGGCCATCGGCGGTCCAGGTGCTCACCGAGGGCGCCCCGGCCGCGGTCGAGGAGCTGCTGCGACGGGGCGTCCACTTCGACACCGATGCCAAGGGCGAGCTACAGCTTGGACTCGAGGGGGGGCACACGCGGCGGCGCGTGGTCCACGCTCATGGCAGCGAGTCCGGGCGCGAGATCACCGGCCGCCTTGCCGCCCTGGTCGCCGAGTCGGAGCGAGTCGAGGTCCGCGAGCGAACCTCGGCTCTGGCGCTGTGGAGCGACGGGTGCCGCTGCGCCGGCGTGATCACCGACGGAGGGCCGCTCCTGGCTGGGGCCACGATGCTGACCACCGGCGGCTCGGCGGCGCTATGGAGGCGAACGACGAACCCATGGGGGGCGATCGGCGCGGGACCCGTAATCGCGCAGGCCGCGGGGGCCGACCTGGCGGACCTCGAGTTCTGCCAGTTTCACCCCACCGCTCTGGCACTACCCGGGAGTCGCTGGGATGCTGCACTGATCACCGAGGCGGTGCGGGGCGAGGGAGCGATCCTGCTAGATGCAGCGGGTGAGCGCTTCACCGACGAGCTGGCGCCACGCGACGCTGTGGCGGCGGCGATCCTCGCCCGCATGCACGCGGACGGCGCCGAGCACGTGCGGCTCGACCTACGCGGTATCGATCCCGAACGCTTCCCGAGCATCTTCGCGACCCTGAGCGAGGCGGGGCTCGACGCCCGAGCCGAGCCGATCCCGGTTGCCCCGGCGGCCCACTACATGATGGGCGGTGTGGCCACCGACCTCGACGGGCACAGCTCGCTGCCGGGCCTGCTCGCTGCCGGTGAGTGCGCCTGCACCGGGCTGCATGGCGCCAACCGACTCGCCTCCAACTCGCTCACCGAGTGCTTCGTGTTCGGCTCGCGTGCCGCGGAGGCGGCCGCAGGCGAGCAGACGCTGCCGTACGCCGACCCGGCGCCAGCCCCGGCCTGGCGCTTCGAGCCACCTCCGCAGGCCAGCCGGGACGCGGTCTGGGAGCTCGCCGGTCCTCTGCGGCGGGCAGCGGAGCTTAAGAGGCTGGCAGCCGACCCCTATCCGCTCGCAAGGACGATCGCGGCCTGCGCGCTGGAGCGCAAGGAGTCACGGGGCGGTCATCGGCGCGAGGACGCGCCGGCCCTCGATCCTGGACTGGACGGGGTGCATCTTGTGCAAAACCCACATGGCGAGATCCGGCATGACAGCTGGGTTTGAGTCGTGCCCTTAACACCCTCTTAATAGAACCGCGCCCCACCTTCACATAAACGTGGCACACTGCCCGCCTCCCCAAAAGTGGGTAGGGTGGCCCGACCTTGGGTGATCACGACCCAGGGGGGAAACGGAATTATAAGAGAGGGGTATTCCAGGATGTATCGGTTCAGCCGTTCGATGTACCGGGAGTTGGCGCCGCGCGTGATCGATGGGACCCCTGGAGCACCATCGCCGCATCAAGAGTTGCTGGAGGCTTGCGAGCAGACGATTCGGAGGCTCGCGGTCGACCGCCGTTACTTTGCGCGCCCAGCTCGCTCGCTGTTCAACCAGATCCGGGTCCAGTTCCCGATCAGTGAGCAGCTCTACGTGTACAAGGTCGTGGAACGCAATGTGAGCCTCTGCATTGAGTTCCTCGACAAGCTGCCGCCCGACGTCTGTCTGGATGGCGTCCCGCGGCAATGCCGGGCCTCGACCCGAAAGGGCACTCCGTGCCAGCGCGATCCGCTGCCGCGGATGGATTACTGCCCGTCGCACAAGCATCTCGAGGAGCCGGCAACCAAAGAGTTGCAGCCGATCGCGGCCTGAGCAGCGATTCGCTAGTCGTGGAGGACCGGTGGCCTGGAGGCCGCGGGTCCTGTCACGCTGGCCGCGAAAGTCGGGGCCCGCCACTCCCCGAGGTGCCGCGCCTCAGATAGCGTCGGCCCGTGCTGCTCGGGGTTGACGTAGGAGGCACTTTCACCGACGCCGTCGTCTTCGACGGGGAGCGCCTCCACACCGCAAAGGTCCCGACGACGCCGGAGGACCAAACGACCGGGGTGATGACCGCCGTCGACGCGGCCCTGGGGCGCGCGGGCGCGCGGCAAGACCAGGTCGAGAGCTTCGCCCACGGCATGACCGTGGGCACCAACGCGCTGCTGGAGGAGCGCGGGGCGAGCACCGCATTGGTGGCGACTCGCGGCTTCGGCGACCTGCTGCGCATCGGCCGCCAGAACCGCCCGCAGCTCTACCGGCTCTGCGCGCCAAAGCCCGTCCCACTGGTTGCTTCCGAGCACCAGTTCGAGCTCGCCGAGCGGGTCGGGCCCGACGGTGTGATCGAAACTCTCGACGACACCGAACTTGACGCTCTGGCGGAGAGGATCGGCGATTCCGGAGTCGCCGCGGTTGCGATCTGCCTGCTGTTCTCGTATCTGGAACCGGCCCACGAGCGGCGCGTCGCCGAGCGGCTACGCAAGGCGCTGCCCGAGCTGCACGTATCCGCATCGCACGAGGTGCTGGCCCAATTCCGCGAGTACGAGCGCTGCTCGACCACCGTGATCGACGCCTACCTCTCCCCCCTGCTCGGCCGCTACCTGAACCGCTTGGGCGACGCGGCGACGCAGGCCGGGCTGCCGCAACCGGTCGTGATGCAGTCCTCGGGAGGCGTCGCCCCAGCCGCCGAGGCGGCCCGGGCCGGCGCCTGGAGCGTGCTCTCCGGCCCCGCGGCCGGTGCGGTCGGCGCCGGCGTGCTCGCCTCGATCTCTGGAGACGGCAACGCCGTCGGCCTCGACATGGGTGGCACCTCCTGCGACGTCTGCGTGGTCGAGGACGGACGGGTGCGCCAGACCGACTCGCGCCAGGTCGAAGGCCGGGTGATCCAGCTGCCGATGGTTGACGTGCACACGGTCGGCGCGGGAGGCGGCTCGATCGGCTGGCGGGATCCCGGCGGCGCGCTGCGGGTCGGCCCACGCTCGGCGGGCGCCGAACCGGGCCCTGCCTGCTACGGGCGGGGCGGCGGCGACCCCACGGTCACCGATGCCAACCTCTTGCTCGGTTTCCTGGCGCCGGACTCGGCCCTGGCCGGGGGGGTCAAGCTCGACGCGGGGGCGGCGCGCACGGCTATCAGGCGACTCGGCGACTCGCTGGGGTTGGAGGAGCTCGAGACCGCCGAGGGCATCGTTCGGGTCGCCAACCAGGAGATGGTGCGGGCCCTGCGCGTCGTCACCGTGGAACGCGGAGTCGACCCGCGCCGCTTCGCGTTGATGCCGTTCGGGAGCGCCGGCCCGATGCACGCCGCCGCGATCGCCGAGCAGCTCGAGATGACCAGCATCCTCTGCCCGCGCGCCAGCGGTGTGCTCTCGGCGCTCGGCCTCTGTGCGTCGGATCGCCGTCGGGACACCGCCCGCACGGTGTTGTTGAGCGGCGATGAGCTGACCGCCGACCGGCTCGCGGCCGAGGTCGCGGCGCTGGCCCGCGGGATCGGCGCGGGCATGAACGGCGCCGAGCCGCGGGCCAGCTACGAGATGCGCTATCGCGGTCAGGCCTTCGAGCTGTCGATCCCGGGGCCGCCCGATCCCGACCCGGACGAGCTCGCGGAGCGCTTTGCGGAGGCGCATGAGGTGCGCTACGGCTACCGCGACCCCGACGGCGTCGTCGAACTGGTCAACATTCGCCTCGCGATGGTCGTTTCCGGCGCCCAACCGCGCCCTTCCGCCGCGTCTCCGGGAGGGCTGCGGGAGTCGGAGCGCGAGGCGCGCTTCGGCGGCGAGTGGCACTCGACGCGTGTCCTGCGCGGTGAGCCGCCAGCCGGGCTTCGGGCCGAAGGGCCAGCGATCTTCGAGCTTCCCGAAGCAACCCTGGTGCTGCCGCCAGGTTGGTCGGCCGAGGTCGACGACGCCGGCACCATCGTGGCCACAAGCCCAACCCCCGAGCGACCAGCGACCAGCGACTAGCGACCAATGCCTCCAGAACGCCTCGACCCCGTAACCCTCCAGGTAATGATCGGCGGACTCCGCGCGGCCTGCGAGGAGATGGGCGCAGTGCTGATCCGCTCGGCGCACTCGGCCAACATCAAGGAGCGGCGCGACTGCTCGACGGCTCTGTTCGACCCCGACGGCGAGATGGTCATGCAGGCCGAGCACATCCCGGTCCACCTCGGCTCGATGCCGGAATCGGTGGCGGCGGTCCTCGACGAGCCGCAGCGGCCGGGAGAGACTTGGATGCTCAACGACCCCTACCGGGGCGGCACCCACCTGCCGGACATCACCCTGATCTCCCCGATCTTCGTCGGCGGCACGCTGAGCGGGTTCGCGGCCAGCCGTGCCCACCACGCCGACGTCGGCGGCCCGACTCCCGGCGGCATGCCAGCCGGCTCGACCCAGCTCGAGGAGGAGGGGCTGGTGATCCCTCCCACTCTGGCCAGCAGCCACGCGCTCGAGGAGGTCGCCTCCTGCATGCGCTCGCCCCGGCAGCGGCTCGCCGACCTGCGCGCCCAGGGGGCGGCAAACCGGATTGGATCGCTGCGGCTCACGGAGCTGGCCCAGCGCCACGGGCTCGACGAGCTTCGGGCCGGGATCGCAGAGACACTTGCCTACGCGGAGCGCCGCACAAGAGCGGCGCTCGCGGAGCTTCCCGACGGGAAATATGAGGCCAGCGATGTGATGGAGGACGATGTCGGCGGGGACCCACGCGACATGACGCTGCGGGTCAGCGCGACGGTCGCCGGCGATCAGCTTCTGCTCGACTTCCGCGGCACCGACCCGCAGGTCGAGGGCAACCTCAACTGCCCGCTCTCCGTGACCAAGTCGGCGGCCTACTTCGCGGTCCGCGTGCTCACCGATCCCGACGCCCCTCCTTCGGCCGGCGCCTACCGGCCAATCGAGGTCCGCGCGCCCGAGGGTTGCCTGCTCAACGCCGAGCCTCCAGCCGCTGTCGCCGCAGGAAACGTCGAGACCTCGAGCCGGGTCGCCGACCTGGTGATCTCGGCCCTGGCGGGCGCCCGCCCGGCACCGGCGCAGGGACAGGGCACGATGAACAACCTCAGCCTCGCGAATCGGGACTTCACTTATTACGAGACGCTCGGCGGTGGACAGGGCGGCTGCCCGGACGCCGACGGGCCGAGCGCCGTGCACGTGGCGATGTCGAACACGCTCAACACTCCGGTCGAGGCGCTTGAGACCGAGTTCCCTCTGCGGGTCCGAGAGCTATCGGTGCGCCGCGGCAGCGGGGGCGCCGGCCTGCACCCCGGGGGCGACGGCGTCGTGCGCGAGCTCGAGGCGCTGGAGCCGATGCGCTACACGCTGATCAGCGAGCGGCGTCGCCATCCCCCGCGCGGCCGTGACGGGGGCGCCGATGGGGAGCCGGGGCGCAACCGGCTCAACGGCGAGCCGCTGCGGTCGAAATGCGAGGGCGAGCTTTCGCCGGGTGATGTGCTGAGGATCGAGACACCGGGCGGTGGTGGCTACGGAGAGGTGGGAAGCTGATCCGGTGGCCGCGCGCATCGAGATCGATGGCCTGACGTTCACCTACGAGGACACCGGCGGTACGGGCCCGTCTGTTCTGTTTGTTCACGGCCTCGGTGGGTCAGCCAACGCATGGCTCGCCCAGCTCGAGGCATGCCGTCAGCGCGGCTGGCGGGGCATCGCCTACGACCAACGCGGCGCCGGCCGCTCCGACAAGCCGGAGGGCCCGTACTCGGTGGAGCTCTGGGCCGAGGACGTGGAGCGGCTGCTCGACGCTCTCGAAATCGAACGAGCAGCCCTGGTCGGGCACTCGGTCGGCTGTATGGTCGCCGAGCATGCAGCGCTGCGGCTGGGCGAGCGCGTCTGGGCGCTTGCCGTCTGCGGTGGGGCCCTCCAGTGGCGTCCCGAGGCGGGTCCTGTGTTCGAGGAACGCGTCAAGCTCGCGCGTGCGGGGCGCATGGACGAAATCGCGGAGACGGTGGCCGCCACCGGCCTGTCCGAGCGCTGTCGCCGTGAGGATCCCCGCCTTCTCGGCCTGATGCGGGAGATCATCGCCTCCAACGATCCCCAGGCCTACGCACTGTGGTCGCAGGCCACGGCGGTCGCGCAAATGACCAATCTCCCGGCTCTGGCGTGCCCGCTACTCGCCTTCTGCGGCTCCGAGGACCCGGTGGTACCGCCACCGGCCTCAGAACAGATCGCCGCGGCCGCGCCGCGGGGGCGCGCAGCGTTTGTAGAGGGAGCCGCCCACTGGTGCCTGATCGAGGACCCGGAGGGCACCACGAAGACGCTATTTGCGTTTTTGGACCAGCACGCGCCGGCATCCTGAGCGGCGTCTGGCCGCTTGGCCAGTTTGGCTTTCCAGAGCGGTTACGGATACTTAAATCTAAGCCGTTTGAGCTTGTGACAACTTGAACTTAATTGAGAATTCGGTAGATCTCGTCTAGGGTGTCTGACCTCGGGTCGGCACACCCACCCAGGTATCGCCGCCCCGCAAGGTTCCCGAGACAACCCGCTGGCTTAGACGCTTCCCAATGCCGATTGCTTTCAAAGAGTGGGCCGTAACGGTTCGTGCGCTCGCCGAGGGCGAGCAGCTTGTGACCCTGCGCAAGGGCGGAATCCGCGAGGAGAACAAGCACTTCGAGCTCGAGCACGAGCAGTTCTTCCTCTATCCCACCTTCGACCACCAGCGCAACGACCTGGTGCGCCAGTCGCACCATCCAGAGCTGCGCCGCGCCCTCGAGGAGGGTGTGTGGCCCGACGAGGAGCCTCCGCCACGCGCCCTTGTCCAGGACGGGGGCATCTCGCAGCCCGATCGGGTGCGGATCCGCGCCTGGGCCGAGGTCACCGACCATTTCACGATCAGTGATCGCGGCGTCGTCGACGAGCTCTCCCCCTTCTACGTCTGGACTCCCGACTACGCGGAGAAGCGCCTCAAGTGGAAGCGCCGCCATCCCCTCCACGTGTTGCTGCTGCGGGTGCACCGGATCCCGCGGCCGGTCACGGTCAGGGTCAAGGACGATTACCACGGCTGTCGCTCCTGGGTCGAGATCGACCGCGAGCTTCCCTTCGAGGGCACGCCGGTGATGGCCGACGAGGAATTCGAGCGCGCCCGCATCGAGATCCAGCAGATCTGCGGCGAGCCCGAGCCGGTCCTCGCCTGAGCGGATCCGCTCTCTAGAACGCATCCTCTCCACAGCCACGCGTGCGCTGGTGATCGGCATGGGCGGTGGCGGTGACGTGGTCGGAGCGCTGGCCGCGGCGCGGCTCTGCCAGTCGTTCGGCGCCGAGTTCCGCCTCGGCGGCGTCGCCTGGGAGCGCTTCCCGATCGATCCCTACCCCGGGCCCCGCTCGATTGAGCAGATCAAGGGTGGCAAGCCGCTCGGTCCGGCCGCGGTGCTGGCTGACGAGAACACGACGACCCCCGAGGGAGTCCCGTTCGCGGAGTCGCGGATGGCCGCCTTCATCTGCTCGGACACCGTGCTGCTCGACATCACCGGTGGACCGGCGACGGTCGCGGGGGCGGTCGCCGGTGCAGCGAAGACCCTCGGCTGCGATCTCTGCGTCCTGGTGGACGTTGGAGGCGACGTCCTGGCCCACGGCGACGAGCCCGGGCTCGCCAGCCCGCTCTGCGACGCGGTGATGCTGGCCGCAGCGGCCCGCCTCGGCGAGCGGCTGCCCACTGTGGCCGCGGTCTACGGCGCCGGGTGCGACGGAGAGCTGACACCCGACGAAGTCCTGGAAAGAATCGCCGACTTGGCCCGTGCGGGTGCTCTGCTCGGCGCCTGGGGCCTCACCCCGGCGGTCGCCGAGCAGATCGAGGCCGCCGCCCGCACAGTCCCCACCGAGGCGAGTCTGATGGCGGTCCGCTGCGCCCGTGGCGAGACCGGCATGGCGCAGATCCGCAGCGGCAAACGGACCGTCGAGCTGACGCCGCTGGGGGGGCTGACCTTCTTCTTTGACCCAGCGATCGCGCTACGGCAAACCGCGCCCCTCGCCCGCGCCGTCGAAGACGCATCGAGCCTCGGTGCCGCGCAGGCCGCGCTGACAGCCGCCGGTGTTCGCACCGAGTTGGATCTGGAGCGAGCCCGGGCGCGGGGCGAGCGACCGCCGCTCGAGTAGACGGGCAAACCGAGGATTCGCAATCTTCGGCGAACCGGCGCCCTACCAGCAGCAGGCCGACCAGATCAGGGTCGTCGTTAATCGTTAAGGGAGCAAGCTAGTCTCGGCCCCAATGACCTGGGTCGAGACCGAATCGCTCAGCTTCACCGCCCGCCACGACACCGGCGACACCGCCTACGCCCAGCGGACGCTTGACCGGCTCGAGGACCTGCGCCTGCGACTCGAGGACAGCTTCGAGCGCGTGCCGGGCGAGGTGACGGTGGTCGTCCACACCAACCCGGCCTGGCTTGCGCTCGCCCACCCGTTTCTGCCCGCCGCCCGCTGGTCGGCCGCGCCAGCCGGCCGCCGCTATCTCGCCGGCTGGGCGATGTCCACCGAGCTGCACGTGCTCAACGATCCCCACATGGACCGCCGGGCGGCGGGCGAGGACTCCCGGGAGGCGCTGCGCGGCACCGCGGAGCGGCTCTACGCGCAGCTCGTCGTCGCCGCCAACAACTCCGCTCTACCGCCCTCGTGGACGCCGCGGCGCTTCGGCCGCTACCTGCGCTGGGCCTGGTTGGTCGAAGGCGGCGCGCAGTACTTCGCACGCCAGGTCGGGCTCTACCGGGCGGCGGTGATCAGCCGCCTACGCGAGGGGTCCCGCCCCTCGTTTCCCCCCTCGCGGCGCGATGCCGTGATCCTCGGCGGGACCCTCTTCGACCTGCTCGAGCAGCAGCGAGGCCCAGACGCCTGCCACCTGATGGTCACCGACCTGCGCAGCGACGGGCCGCAGCTCCAGCTCGCCAACGCCTTCGACGCCCGCCCGCGCGAGATCGAGTCGGCCTGGCGCGACTACCTGCGCGAGATCGCGCGGCGCAGCATCGACTAGCGCGGCAGCTGCTCCGCCTCGCGTCCGCGCTGGGCCACAGGTCAGCTGGTCGCCTGGTACAGCAGCCAGACGATCACGAAGGCAGCCACCAGAGCCGCCAATACCCAGAAGGCAAGGCGGGCTGGCGAGGTGGTGCCGCTGACAGCGAGCTTCGCCTGCCCGCGCATCTCAGCGATCTCGTCCCCCTGGTTCTCCAGCTCTGTGTCGTCGAGCAGGCGCCGCGCGGCCTCGGCGCCGGTCTCGGGGACGAGGATGTCGCGCGGGCCGCCGGCCAGGTAGTCGGGGACGTCGAAGCCGCGGGTACGCTTGAGCATGCTCGGAATCCCCTCCTCCAGGAGCATCCCCTGGACCATCTCGGCCTCGGCCTGGTTACGCGCGAACCCCACCTTCATCGGCTCTCCCCGCGCGTACTGGGGCTTTATCTTGCGAGCCCGCTCGTGGGTCTCGGTGATCGGCTGCTCGCCGCCCCGCCCGGCGTAGACCAGAGGCATGCCGCAGTTGGAGCAGAAGCGCTCCGAGAGCGGGAACGTCTCGGCGCAGCGGGGGCATGAGAGCGGTTGGCTAGGCGACATCGAGCTCTGCTTCATCGATCTGGCCGTCGCGGATCCAGAATCCACGCAGGTCGGGGTTCTGGGGATCCTCGAGGGACACGATCACGTACACGGCGTCCGGGTAGGCGGCCAGGTTGACGTCGGTCTGCGACGGATAGGCGGCGCTGCCGGTGTGCGAGTGGTAGATGCCGACCAGCTCCTCACCGCGCTGCTCCATGTCTTGCATGATCCGGAACTGATCGCTGGCGTCGAGGCTGTAGCGCAGCGGGCTTGCCTCTGCGTTGATCGACCGGTAGACGGTGGTGCCGCTGCCGTCAGCGCCACCGATCATTCCGCAACACTCGTTGGGCGCTTCCTCGCGCGCGTGGGCGATCATCTCCTCGGCCATCTGGCGGGGGATCCTCATCGCGGCGAGGCTAGCGAACGGCATCGATCGCTCCCCCGCGTGCTCAGTACCAGTTGGTGCCGTCGGGCCTCGGCGGCTCGCGCAGGTCTGCTCCTCCTGCCGTCCCCAGCAGGTCGGCGTCGTTGCGGCCGACCTCCCAGAGCAGATCGTCTAGCAACGGCGGCTCGATTCCCGCCTCCTCCGCCACCCGCTTCAGAGCCTCGCGGGTGGCCGCCCTCACCGCATCGACCGGCTCGGGTTGCACGAGACCGGAGCGCAGTGCGAGCCTCATCAGGACGTTGTCCGCACAGACCTCCCAGCTCTCGGGGTCGACGACCTCCAACCAGCCGCGCCGGGCGGCGATCTTCGCGAACAGGTAGGCCTTCTTGGCCAGCGGGTCGCCGAAGGCCTCGAACTGGGCCAGCCGCTCGATAAGGCCTTCGGACCCGCCGAGCCGCGATTGCGCGGCGGTGAGAAGCGCCACCGTCGATCCTTCGTAGCGCTCATTCAACCCGGCCGCGAGGTTGCACCAAAGGCGCGCCCGCTCTTCCACACCGGCAATCGTTTCTTCCTCGACCCCAAACAGCTCCTCGACCCGCTCGGCATCAACCGCGGACAGCGAGGCCGCGCTCAGCAGGCCGGGTCGACGGCGCTCGGCGGTGCAGCCGAGTGCCCAGAGCACGTCGCTGCCGTCGTAAGGGCCTTTGCCGTCGACCAGGTGAGTACGGGCGTAACCGGTTCGGTGGTCGATCGCGCAGAGAAAAAGCGCCGCGTCGGCGCCCGGCGCTTCGGCGAAGTCGGGGGGCCGGTAGTCGGCGGCCAGGCCGCGCACCCGCTCGGCAACCTGCGAGATCAGCTGGGGGTCGATCGGGTGGCGGGCCCCGACGGCGCCTACCACCACACCGTCGAATCTACGTCCTCGAGCTCCTCGATCGGCTTCGTGTATATGCCCGAGGAGAGGTACTTCCAGCCGTCGTCGGGGATCAGGAAGACCACGTTGCCCTGATCGAGCTCGTCGGCGATCCGTGCGGCAACCGAAGCGATCGCCCCGGATGAGACGCCGGCGAACAGGCCCTCGTCGTTGAGCAGCTTCTTGGTCCAGAGGATCGCGTCGCGGTTGGAGACCATGATCTTTCGATCGAGCAGGGAGAGGTCGATGATCGGCGGGATGAAGCCGTCGTCGAGCGAGCGCAGCCCCTGCACCAACTCGCCCTGCATCGGCTCGGCGGCGACGATCAGCGTCCCGGGGTCAGTTTCCTTCCGGCGGCGCCCGTTGCCCATCAGTGTGCCGCCGGTGCCGAGGCCGCCGACGAAGGCGGCGACCTCGTCGAGCTCCTCGAGGATCTCGGGCGCGGTGCCGTCGTAGTGGGCTCGTGGGTTGGCCTCGTTGCCGTACTGGTAGGGCATGTAATAGCCCGGGTCGGTGGCCATCTCGAGGGCCAGCTCGACGGCGCCGTTCGATCCCTTCGCCCCCTCGGAGTAGACGATCTCGGCCCCGTACATCTGCAACAGCTGGGTGCGCTCCTCGGTGACGTTGTCGGGCATCACGACCTTCAGCGGGTAGCCCTTGCGCCGGCAGATCATCCCCAGCGAGATCCCGGTGTTGCCCGA
>JBBQNM010000054.1:0-16264 GCA_038329895.1 Solirubrobacterales bacterium
GACCCTGCACCGCCTCGGCATCCAGGCGTTCGAGCCGGTGCTGGTGGAGGGCAAGGCGATCCAGATCCACCCGCTGGTCTGCCACGCGTTCAACGCCGACTTCGACGGCGACCAGATGGCGGTCCACGTGCCGCTCTCGGCCGAGTCGCAGGCGGAGGCCCGCATCCTGATGCTCTCCTCCAACAACATCCTCTCGCCGGCCCACGGCGCGCCGCTGGCGACGCCGACCCAGGACATGGTGCTGGGCATCTACTACCTCACCTATTCGGGCGACGACGTCGCCAATCTGGATGCGTCGAAGCTGAAGCGCAAGCCGCACCCATTTCGCACCGCGCAGGAGGCCGAGCTTGCCTACGAGAACGGCACAGTCGCGCTGCACGACTTCGCGGAGTACAGGCGGGCCGGCCACGAGCACTTCCTGACCACGGTCGGGCGGATCATCTTCAACGACCGCATCGAACGGGCGCTCGAGGAGGCACTGGGCGAGGAGTTCGAGCCCGACAGCTACGAGTTCGTCAACCACTCGCTGAAGAAGCGCAACGTCAACGAGATGGTCTCCAGCCTGGTCGAGACCTACGGCGCCCCCACAGTCTCGCTGGTGCTCGACGCCTTCAAGGACCTCGGCTTCCACTTCGCCAGCCAGGCGGGGATCACGATCTCCAAGAACGACGTTGTCTCGCCGCCCAACAAGGAGGAGATCCTCGAGAAGTACGAGAAGGAGGCCGACGAGATCTACCGCCAGTACGACGACGGCTACATCACCCAGGAGGAGCGCCACGAGGCCGTTACCTCGCGCTGGGACGCGGCCACCGAGGAAGTCGCGAAGGCGATGGAGGACAACCTCCACGAGCTGAACCCGCTCTTCATGATGGCCAACTCGGGGGCCCGCGGCTCGTTCAAGCAGATCCGCCAGCTGGCCGGCATGCGCGGCCTGATGGCCAACCCGAAGGGCGAGATCATCGAGCGGCCGATCAGGGCCAACTTCATGGAGGGCCTCTCGGTGCTCGAGTACTTCATCTCCACGCACGGCGCCCGCAAGGGACTCGCCGACACCGCGCTGCGCACCGCCGACTCGGGCTACCTGACCCGACGCTTGGTCGACGTCGCCCAGGACGTGATCGTCCGCGAGGAGGACTGCAAGACCAAGGACGGGATCGAGATGCCGCTGCGCAAGGACGACGGCTCGCTCAATTCCAGCAACCTGATCGGCCGCTTGGCGGCGAAGAAGTTCGC
This sequence comes from Solirubrobacterales bacterium, assembly GCA_038329895.1. GTDB lineage: Bacteria > Actinomycetota > Thermoleophilia > Solirubrobacterales > 70-9 > Mayfieldus. Next base: position 1,234 of record JBBQNM010000054.1, read on the forward strand.
CACCAAGCGCGGGCGCGAGCTGCTTAAGCGAAACCAGCAGATCGAGCTGGAGGACATCGAGAAGATCGCCGAGGCCTTCGGTGACGAGGAGACCTCGGTGCCGGTTCGCTCAGTGTTCAAGTGCGACGCGGAGTCGGGGCTGTGCCGCTCCTGCTACGGGCTGGCTCCGGCCACGGGATCGATCGTTGACATCGGCGACGCGGTGGGGATCATCGCCGCCCAGTCGATCGGCGAGCCTGGAACTCAGCTCACGATGCGCACCTTCCACACCGGAGGCGTCGCCGGCCAGGACATCACCCAGGGTCTGCCGCGTGTCGTGGAGCTGTTCGAGGCGCGCAAGCCGAAGGGGCTCGCGCAGATGGCCGAGGTGGCCGGCAAGGTCGCGGTCGAGGAGACCGACAAGGCGATCAAGGTGACGATCACCGACGAGAAGGGCGAGGAGCACGCGCACAGCTTCCCGGCCCGCATGCGGCTGTTCGTCGAGCCCGGCGAGAAGGTCGAGCCCGGCCAGCAGCTCAACGAGGGCTCCCTGTACCCGGCCGAGCTGCTGGCGATCAGGGGCCGCACGGACACCGAGCTGTACCTCGTGGGTGAGGTCCAGAGGGTCTATCGGGCGCAGGGCGTCGACATCAACGACAAGCACCTCGAGGTGATCGTGCGCCAGATGCTGAAGAAGATCCGGGTCGATTCGAAGGGGTCGACCTCACTGCTGCCCGGCCAGCTCGAGGACCGCCAGAAGCTGAAGGCGATCAACAAGGAGGTCAAGGAGGGCGGCGGCACGCCCGCCAAGGGCGAAGAGGTGATCCTCGGGATCACCAAGGCGTCGCTTGCCACCGAGTCCTTCCTCTCCGCCGCCTCCTTCCAGGAGACGACGAAGGTGCTCACCGACGCCGCCCTGGAGGGCAAGCGGGACCGCCTGGTCGGCCTGAAGGAGAACGTGATCATCGGCAAGCTGATCCCGGCCGCCACCGGGCTCAAGCACTACCGGACGCTCACCATCGAGCCGACCGAGCCGGTCGAGCCGCCCAGCGAGGAGGGCCTGCTCGACGAGGAAGAGCTCGCCGCCGAGCTCGGCCTCGAGGGCGACGGCTCGGAGCTGGAGGGCTTCGGTCCCTCCTTCGCCGAGGAGCTGGAGGAGCTGGCTCAGGAGATCGAGACCGGCACCGACGGCGGCGGCTCGTCCGAGTAGCGCCGGTTATCGCGCCGCCGCGAGCGGCCTCCGAATAGCCGCCCGGGGGCGGCGCCACTGACTCGGGCCGGATCGGGCGCCAACCTTGACATTTCGCGCGTCACTCACGCGAGTGAGACCGCCACCCTCCAGGGGTGGCAGACATTGACCGCCAAATAAGGGGGCAAACTGCTGTCACCCTGGCCGAGGGCAAGCGGCTGGGTACGGTCGACCGCGCCGTAGCGGAGCTCGCCGGGCAGCAGCACGGGGTTGTCGCTCGCCGCCAGCTGTTGGCGTTCGGCCTCGGGCCGGGGGCAATCGAGCACCGCATCGCTAACGGCCGCCTGCACCGCGTCCACTACGGCGTCTACGCCGTTGGCTACCGGTCGCTGACCCCGCACGGGCACTGGCTCGCCGCGGTACTCGCCGCTGGACCGGGTGCGGTGCTCTCGCATCGAAGCGCGGCCGCGCTGTGGGGTCTTCGACCCGCCGCCGGGCGCCGAATCGACGTCACGGTGTGCCGGCGTGGCCGCCGGGGCCGCCCGGGCATCGCCGTGCACGTGACCCGCGAGCTACGCGACCGTGATCGTGCGCAGCGTGTGAGCATCCCGGTCACATCGGTCGCGCGGACGCTCCTCGACCTTGCCGGGGTGATCCCGGAGCGCCAGCTCTCCCGTGCCTTCGAGGAGGCCGACCGCGCTGATCTGTTGGACCTCGGTGCGATCGAGGACATCTGCCTGCGCGGACGCGGCCGAAGAGGCCTCGGCGCCCTGCTTCGGCTCCTCGCCGACCAGACCGGTCCGACTCCCGCCACCCGCTCGGAGCTCGAGCGGGTCTTCCTTGACCTCTGCGACGATCATCGCCTGCCTCGGCCCCGGATCAACGCTCTTGTCGCGGGCTTCGAGGTCGACGCGCTCTGGCCGTGCCAGCGTCTGATCGTCGAGCTCGACGGCTACGCTTTCCACCGGACCCGCGCCGCCTTCGAGCGAGACCGGGACCGCGACGCCGGTCTCCTGCTCGCCGGCTACCGCGTCCTGCGGTTCACCCACCGTCGGTTGGAGCAGGACTCGTCCGCGACCGCGGCGACGGTGCGCGCCGCACTGGCCAACCCACCCGTCGGGCCGCCCGCGGCCAGCAACCCTGACCAGCTAGGGGGAGCCCAGCCGCCTCGGCTGGACGAAAAAACCCCCACTAATCCCGATGCGGTGACGGCCCTGAAGCCGTACCGTTGCCCGCTGCCCCCTTGGCGAAGGCGGAGCAGGTAAATGGGCAGTTCGGATTGCTTGAATCGTGGCATCGTCGGCTGGGTACGGCTTCTCGGCCTCACGTTCGCTGCCTGCCTGGCGCTCGCGGGCCTCCACGCCGCGCCCTCGCTTGCGTCGACGGTCAGCAAGAGCGGCTCGACGCTGACCTACACGGCGGCCAACGGCGAGGCCAACCAGACGATCGTCTCGCTCGCCGGCGGCGTCTACACGATCCAGGACTCGGGCGCCACGATCGCGGGCGGCACCGCCTGCAGCGCGGTCAACGCGAACAAGGTCAGCTGCCCGGGCGCCGGCCTCAACGCGATCACGGTCAACGCGGGCGATATGAACGACCTCGTCTGGGTCACCGCTGCCACCAACGCGACCGTGACCGGGGCGGCGGGCAACGACACCCTGATCGGTGGCAACGGCAACGACGTCCTGATCGGCTGCGCGGGCGACGACACGCTCGCCGGCACCGGCGGTGCCGACGTCCTCGTCGACGGGTTCTTCAACTGCGCCGGGGGCGGCAACGACACGCTCGACGGGGGAGCGGGCCCCGACGTCGTCTACGGCGGGCCCGGCACCGACACCGTGACCTATGCGAGTCGCACCGCCTCGGTGTTCGTGACCCTCGACGGGGTCGCCAACGACGGCGAGGCGGCGGAGGGCGACAACGTCGCCGACGACGTCGAGAACGTGACCGGTGGCTCCGGCGACGACAACATCACTGGAAGCTCGGCCTCGAACCTCATCAGCGGCGGCGCCGGTGGCGACGACGTCCTGCTCGGCGAGCCGAACGACGCCTCCGCAGGCAGCAGCGGCAACGACACGATCGTGGGCGGCGATGGCAACGACGCCCTGCAGGGCGGAAACGGCGACAACCTGCTGGTTGGCGGCAATGGGAACGACGCGCTTTACGGCGGTCCCGGCACCGACAGAATCGATGGGGGCCCCGGCAGCGACGGCATCCACGCTCTCGACGGCGTCGCCGATTCGATCAACTGCGGGCCCGACACCGACAGCGGGGAAGCCGATGACATCGACATCCTCGACCCGAACTGCGAGGCGGTTGCCCTCTCCACCTTCGACCCGTTCGGCGGCGACAGCGGCGACAGCGGGTCGGACTTCTCGACCTGCAGTTCTGACTTCAGCGCTTCCTCTTCCGACAGCTCCGATCCCTTCGGAGGCGATCCCTTCGGCGGTGGGGACCCGTGTCTCGACGCCCAATCAGCTGTCTGCGCGTCGGTCCGTATCTCCCGCCATGCGGCCAGTCATGGAGACGCGGTCGGCGTTCGCATCCATCTGCCCAAGGCATTCGATGGCACCGGCCTCGTCTGCAAGGGCAAGCTGAGGCTTGACGCGCTGCCGGGGAAGGCCCGCAAGCCGGATGCAAAGGGGTTGAAGATTGGCAGCAAGTCGTTCTCGCTCAAGGACGGACAGGCGAAGCGCATCCACCTGCAGATCAACCGCGTGGGGCGTCGGCGGCTCGAGCGCGCCGGGCGAATGCCGGCCCGGGCGAGCATCTTCGCCCAGGGCGCCGCAGACACGAAGGCCACCAGTGCGGTGATCGTGATCGACGCCTCGGGTCACTGAGCACCCGGCGGCAGTAGCGAGATCCTGGCCGGCTAGCCAAACCCAGCCCTGCACGGTAGGTTTCGTGCGTGGCGACGCTGCGCGAGGGCCAGAGGGTTTGCGTGATCGGCGCCGGATCGTCCGGAATCTCAAGCTGCCAGGTGCTGGACGCACGCGGCATCCCCTTCGACTGCTTCGAGAAGGGCTCCGAGGTCGGCGGCAACTGGCGCTACCGCAACGACAACGGCATGTCGTCCGCCTATCGCTCCCTGCACATCAACACCTCGCGCGACCTCATGTCCTACGCGACCTATCCGATGCCCGACGACTATCCCGACTACCCCGACCACTGGCTGATCGCCAAGTACTTCGACGACTACGTGGACCATTTCGGGCTGCGCGAGAAGATCCGCTTTCGCACCGAGGTGAGCAAGGTCGAGCCGACCCCAGACGGTGAGTGGGAGGTGACGACCGAGGACGACCGGGGACGCGTCCAGACCAATCGCTACGGGGCCGTGATGGTCGCCAACGGGCACCACTGGAACGCCCGTTGGCCAGAACCGCCGTTCCCGGGCTCGGACGAGTTCGCGGGCGAGCAGGTGCACGCGCACTACTACAAGGAGCCCGACGTTCTCGAGGGCAAGCGGGTGCTGGTACTGGGGATCGGCAACTCCGCCACCGACATCGCCGTGGAGGCCTCGCGCAACGCCGACGCCACCTTTCTGGCGATGCGGCGCGGCGCTTACGTGATCCCGAAGTACCTGCGCGGTGTGCCCACCGACGAAGCCGGCCCCCCGCTGCTCTCGCGGCTGCCGCTTCCGATCCAGCGCTACTTCTTCATGAGCGCGATCAAGGTGGCGGCCGGCGACATGACCAAGTACGGGCTGCCGCAGCCCGATCACAAGCTGCTGGAGGCGCACCCGACGGTCTCCTCGGACCTGTTGCCGCGCCTCGGGCACGGCGACATCAAGATCAAGCCGAACGTCGAGCGTTACCCCGGTGGGCGCACGGTCCGATTCACCGACGGCAGCGAGGAGGAGATCGACCTGGTGATCTACTGCACCGGCTACAAGATCACCTTCCCCTTCCTTGACCCCGAGCTTCTCTCAGCGACCGACAATCGCATCCCGCTCTACCGGCGCGTCGTATCGGTCGAGCACCCCGGCCTCTACTTCATCGGCTTCATCCAGCCGCTGGGGGCGATCATGCCGATCGCCGAGGCGCAGTCGGAGTGGATCGCCGACCTGTTCGAGGGCAAGGGCGAGCTACCGTCGCCGCAGGTGATGCAGCGGGTGATCGAGCGCGAGGACCGCCGCATGGCGAAGCGCTATGTGAGCTCGAAGCGCCACACGATCCAGGTCGACTTCTACCCCTACCTGCGCACGATCGAGCGCGAGCGCCGGCACGGCGCCCGGCGCAACGGACCGCTCGGGCGGCTGCTGGCCCGCCGCTCGCACGAGCTGCGTCTCGGCACGAGCTGAGTCCGGCCGAATGACGGGGCTGGCGCACGACCGCCGCGGCTCCGGCGAGCCGCTCGTCCTCCTGCACGGGATCGGGAGCCGCCGCAACTCGTGGGAGCCGGTGATCGAACCAGTTGCCGCCCAGCGCGAGGTGCTGGCGCTGGATCTGCCCGGCTTCGGGGAATCGTCTCCCGACCCTTCCGGAACGGCACTAAGGGTCGCCGACTATGCCGACCGCGTGCAGCGTTTCTTCGAAGAGCAGGGTCTGGAGCACCCCCATGTCGCAGGTGAATCGATGGGAGGCGGCATTGCGCTTGAGCTGGGCCGGCGCGGAGCGGCACGATCGGTCACCGTCTTCTCGCCGATCGGCTTTTGGGCCAAACCGGGCCAGGCATGGTGCCGCTGGTCGCTGCGGTTGGGCTATGAGATCGGTCGATTGCTCCCGAAATCGACCCCACGAAAGGTGAGAGTTGCCCTCTCGCGCCCCCTTCTCTTCGTGTTTGCCTTCGGGCGCCCCTTTCATGTGCCGGCGGAAGAGGTCCTTGAGACGTTGCGGAGCGGCCTCGGAGCGCCCGGTTTCGTGGGCGCACTCACGTACGGTCTCGATTATCGGTTCGGCGACCCTGGGTGCCTGCGCGACATTCCGCTGACCGTTGCCTGGGGCAGGCGCGACGTGCTGTGCCCCTACTGGACGCAGTCGCGTGAGGCACGGCGACGGCTTCCCTGGGCACGCCATGTGACTCTTCCCCGCTGCGGCCACGTCCCGATCTATGACGACCCCGAGCTCTGCGCGGCGGTGCTGCTCGAGGGAAGCGCCCCGAGAAGCTCCTAACCCCGACGGCGGCTCAGTGCTCGCTGGGATCGCGCGAAAGGTCGGCCGCGCCGCGCGCGTGCGAGAGCCCGGGGCGCAGCGGCGCTGGAGGGCGGATCACGCGACTGCGGCCACCCGGCGGGCATCCGGGGAGGGGACGCGCCCCGGCTCCGTGTCCGCCGCGCCGCGGACCGCGGGGACGAGATGGTCCCGGGTTGCGAAAGCGGTGACCTCCGCCGTCCTCAGGCGCCTCGTCGGGCAGTGGCTCTGCGTGGCTCGCCCACCAGACCAGCCACAGCGATCCCAGCACTGGGATCTTGAGCACGACCAAGAGGAAGAAAATTGGCCAAAACCCCTCCACGGCCCAGCAGTCTAGCCGCCCCGGGAGCCACTTATCCAGGCTCGCTCTCGTCCTTAGCCAAATCTTTTGCCCATATGGTCAGCGCCTCCGTCTGCGCTTCCTCGAGCCCATGTGGCGCCTCGGTTGGCACCAGCAGGGTCGGCGCGGATCGGCCCTGCGCCCAGTCGAAGCAGCTCTGGTCGAAGGAATCGTCGATCCAGGCGAGCGCCCGTTCGCCGGCGTATTCGTCGAGTGGCCCCAGCTTCCAGTGCGCCGACCCGAACCGGGCGGCGCCGTCGAAGTTCAGATAGGGCAGCTCCGGGAGACCGAGCAGGGGCGCCAGCGAGTCGTTGGCGCGGTCCTCCCAGCCGGTCGCCCAGACGAGGTCATAGAGGTCGGAGAGGCGGTGCAACCGTTCGCCGGCCGTCGTGGAGATGCAATGGACCATCCCGTCGATCAGCTCGAAGCGGGCAACGCTGCGGTCGGGCGGCTCGTCGAACCCGAACAGGCTGATCACGCCGTCGACGTCGACGGCAAGAAGCGGGCGCTGGGACATGGTGTGAGCTTAGGGAGTGGGAGACCGCGAACGCCGAGATGCGAAGGTTTGCAGCGGCCTCTACCATTCGCCGCCGTGCCGAATACCAATCAGCTAGTTCGCAAGGGTCGGCGGCGCCCCAAGAAGAAGGTCGCCACGCCTGGCCTGAAGTCCGGACAGGGGCGAAAGAAGCGCATCGCAGCGCCGCAGCGCCGCGGCGTCTGCACCCGCGTCTACACGACCACGCCGAAGAAGCCGAACTCGGCGCTGCGCAAGGTCGCCCGTGTGCGTCTCACCAACGGCATGGAGGTCACCTGCTACATCCCCGGCGAGGGCCACAACCTCCAGGAGCACTCCGTTGTGCTTGTGCGAGGCGGCCGGGTCAAGGACCTGCCGGGCGTCCGCTACAAGGTGGTGCGCGGCACTCTCGACGCCTCCGGCGTCTCAGATCGCCGGCAGTCGCGCTCTCACTACGGGGTCAAGTCCCACTAAGCATGCCGCGCCGCACCAAGGCACCGATCCGCACGATCGAGCCCGACGCGCGTCATCGCAGCCGGCTCGTCCAGCAGCTGATCAACAAGGTGATGGTCGCCGGCAAGAAGTCGCTTGCCGAGCAGATCGTCTACGACGCTCTGGCGATTGTCGGAGAGCGCAGCGGCGGTGATCCGGTGGAGGCGCTGGAAGAGGCGATCAAGCAGCTGACGCCGGTGCTCGAGGTGCGCTCGCGTCGCGTCGGCGGGGCCACCTATCAGGTGCCGGTCGAGGTGCCGACCCGCCGCGCCCGCACGCTTGCGGTTCGCTGGCTGGTTCAATATGCGCGCTCGCGTCGCGAGTATTCGATGGCCGACCGTCTGGCCAACGAGATCCTCGAAGCGGCCAAGCAGCAGGGCAACGCCTGGAAGCGGAAGGACGATATCTACCGCATGGCACAGGCGAACAAAGCCTTCGCCCACTACCGCTGGTAGCTAGCGCGGCTTCGTCTTCGCCGGTCGCGGCTTGGTCCGGGCCTTGGCCGGGTTTGCCGTCATCTTTCGCGGCTCGCGGGGATGCCGCTCCTGTTGCTTGGAGCGCAACCTGTCGCGGCGCTCGGCGGTCGAGCGGGCGAAGGCGCGGAGCTGGTCGGAGCTGAGGGTTGCCAGCGCGCCGCCGCAGATCGCCAGCACCAGGGCGCCCGCCAGCTCGAGCCAGAAGCCCGTCGCCGGGTCAGCCTTGGCCTCGGGCGCGGCAACCTCCTTGATCGAACCCACCTTTCCGACGTCCGGAAGGTCGATGAGCAGGAAGATCAGCAGCGCGACGGCCCCGCAGATCGCGACCGCGGTCGCTGCCGGCTTCGACCCGGTGGCGACGGCAATCACCAATGCGATCAAGGCGAAGGCGGCCAGCACGACCAACGCGTAATGGTGTTGGTCCGCCGCAGTCTGGACGTCCTCGAGCGTGGGTCCCGCGGCATGGAACTTGAAGGTGTTCATGAACTCCGAGGCGGCCAGCAGCGCGCAGCCCCCGGCGCAGGCCAGGGGCAACAGGTGCTCGGCGCGCAGCTTGCTCACGCTCCCCCTCCGGCCACCGACGGCGCGCGCCGCGATCGCAGCCGGCGGCGCCGGGCCCTGGGGCGCCCTGTTACCGCGCCTGCCCGCCGCCGCAGGTTGATCGACAGCACCCAGCCGCACAGCACCAGAACCGCCGAGGCCGCGAGCTGGGCGTAGAAGCCATCCGTCAACGTCGCCTTTGCACCGGCGAAAGCGATGCCCGCCGTCCCGGCGTCAAGACCTTTTGGAAGGTCGATTGCGAGGCTGATCGCGATCCCGATCAGGCCGATCACCGAGACCAGCCGGCCGAGCCGCCAGCGGCCGCTGACCAGGGCCACAACAGCGATCGCGAGGGCGATGGCGGCGAGTGGGACAAGCACGTAGGCATGCGCGTCTCCGGCGAGGACCCGGCTGGTTTGGGGTGGCGGCGCGATCGTGCTCACCTGCGAATACTGCGGCTGGCCCACCTCGACGCCGCGGTAGTCGACGAACTGCGAGTAGGCCAGGCAAGCGGCGGCCGCGGCGGTCACGGCCACCAACACGCGCTCGGGCGTTGCGAAGCGCTCGGCCAGCTCCAGGGAACGCCCTCCAACCGACCTGATGCCCGCGAACAGACCGGTGATCAGGCGGACGACGAGGGCGGCGAGTCGCAGCGGCCAGGCGAGCAGCCAAGCGAGCGCCCGGCCGATCCCGCCGAGCAGGCGCCACGCACCCGGTCCCGTCTGTCGCACGGTTGCGCGGCCCCCACTCGCCGACGCGGCGCGAAGCCCGCCGAAACGAGGTAGGCGAAGTCGTCGTCGACGCCGGCCGGAATCGGCAGGGACGCGGCTGACCCGTGAGCGTCGAGGTTGAAACTCGCGGCTCGGGGGGCGCTCTTCGGCCGTCTGCTCGGGCTGGCTGGCTTCCGGCGCTTCCTTTGGCTGCTGCTCGGTGCTCTCGCTTCCATACGCGAGGCGCTCCCTCTGGACCAGCCGTTGACGGCGGACGCGGGCCCGCGAGGTGCGGCTCTTGCGACGCCTGAGGGGGCTCATCCCTCTGCTATCATCGCGCGCTCGCCCAGGCGTCGCTCAGGCATGCCGCGAGTCGGCCGGAGGACGCCCCTTCGACCAATGGATAGCCGCCACGCATAGTCGCCTGTCCCGTCGCGAGTGAACGCTGCGTCGGGCCCGTCAGGGCCTTTTTTGTGCCCGAAATCCACTTCACCTTTGAACACTCTCTCCACGCCCTGCCTCACCTAGCGACAGACTTTACGCACCTATGGCACGCAATTTCACACTAGAGAAGACCAGAAACATCGGAATCATGGCGCACATCGACGCCGGGAAGACCACTACGACCGAGCGGATCCTCTACTACACCGGTCGCACCCACAAGATGGGGGAGGTCCACGAGGGCGCCGCGGTCATGGACTGGATGGAGCAGGAGCAGGAGCGGGGGATCACGATCACGTCGGCGGCGACCGCGTGCGAATGGCGTGACCACCGCATCAACATCATCGACACCCCCGGCCACGTCGACTTCACGGTCGAGGTGGAGCGCTCGCTGCGCGTGCTTGACGGGGCGATCGCGATCTTCGACTCCGTAGCGGGTGTGGAGCCGCAGTCGGAGACCGTCTGGCGCCAAGCCGACAAGTACCGCGTCCCCCGGGTCGCCTACGTGAACAAGATGGACCGCACCGGGGCCGACTTCGAGGGCTCGGTGGAGACGATGCGGACCCGCCTCGGCGCCCATCCGCTGCCGATCCAGCTTCCGATCGGCCTGGAGGCTGGCTTCGAGGGCGTCGTCGACCTGATCGAGATGAAGGCGCTGGTCTGGAAGGACGAGCTGGGCACCGAGTTCGAGTACCAGGAGATCCCCGAGGAACTTCGCGAGCAGGCCGAGCAGCACCGCACCGAGCTGATCGAGGCCTGCGCCGACTACGACGACGCGCTGATGGAGGCCTACCTCAACGAGGAGGAGATCCCCCACGAGCGAATTGCCCAGTCGCTGCACAAGGCGACCCTCGACATCAAGGTGACGCCGGTGCTGTGCGGCTCCTCGTTCAAGAACAAGGGTGTGCAGCCGCTGCTCGATGCGATCGTCGAGCTGCTGCCCTCCCCGCTGGAGGTTCCCCCCTTGACGGGGATCGAGCCTCCAAAGAAGGGGGAGGACGGCACCGGCAAGGAGGCCGCGCGCCCGGCCGACGACGACGCCCCCTTCGCGGCGCTGGCCTTCAAGGTGATGGCCGACCCCTACGTCGGCAAGCTGACCTACTTCCGCGTCTACTCCGGCAAGCTCTCGGCCGGCAGTCGGGTGCTCAACGCCTCCAACGGACGCACCGAGCGGATCGGGCGGTTGCTGATGATGCACGCCAACCACCGTGAGGAGATCGAGGAGTGCTACGCGGGCGACATCTGCGCCGGGGTCGGCCTCAAGCAGACCAGCACCGGCGACACCCTCGCCGCCCCCGACGCTCCGATCTTGTTGGAGACGATCGAGTTCCCCGAGCCTGTGATCGCGGTCGCGATCGAGCCCAAGACCAAGGTCGACCAGGAGAAGCTTGGCGCCGCGCTGGCCCGTCTAGCGGAGGAGGATCCGACTTTCCAGGTCCAGACCGACGAGGAGACCGGGCAAACCCTGATCCACGGCATGGGCGAGCTGCACCTGGAGGTGATCGTCGAGCGGATGCTGCGTGAGTTCCACGTCGACGCCAACGTCGGCAAGCCCCAGGTCGCCTACCGCGAGACGATCCGCAAGGCCGTCACCAAGGTGCACGGGCGCTTCGTGCGCCAGACCGGCGGCCGTGGCCAGTACGGCCATGTGGTGATCAACCTCGAGCCGGCTCCCGGCGAGGGCTTTGACTTCGTCAACAACATCAAGGGCGGGGTGATCCCCTCCGAGTTCCTGCCCGCCGTCGAGCAGGGCATCGAGGAGGCGCTGGAGAACGGCGTCAAGGCGGGCTACCCGATGGTCGACGTGCGGGTTGAGCTGATCGACGGCTCCTACCACGACGTCGACTCCTCCGAGATGGCCTTCAAAGTGGCCGGCTCGATGGCCGTGCAGGAGGCTGCCAAGAAGGCGAACCCGGTCCTACTTGAGCCGCTGATGTCGGTCGAGGTGGTTACACCCGAGGAGTTCCTCGGCGTCGTGAATGGCGATCTCCATCGGCGCCGCGGCCATGTGCAGGGCCAGGAGCAGCGCGGCAACGCGATCGTCGTACAGGCTTTCGTGCCGCTGGGCGAGATGTTCGGCTACGCGACCGACCTGCGCTCCTCGACCCAGGGCCGTGCCACCTACACGATGCAGTTCGAGCGCTACGAGCAGGTGCCGGCCAACATCGCCCAGGAGATCATCGAGCATCAGGCCGGAGAACCCGTCGGCGCCGCAACATGACCCCCACCTGCCGGACGCGGCGCCTACGGCGCGGCGCCAAAACACCTATATTTCCGAGGTTCGCCGCAAGGCGGATCGACGCACGCTGAACGCCCCGGAAAACAGCCAACCAAGCCCAAAGGAGAGCGATGTCCAAGGAGAAGTTTGAGCGCGATAAGCCGCATGTGAATGTCGGCACCATCGGTCACATCGACCATGGCAAGACGACGCTGACGGCCGCGATCACAAAGACGCTCTCCGAGAAGGGCGGCGGCACCGAGGAGCGCAGCTTCGACTCGATCGACAACGCGCCGGAGGAGAAGGAGCGCGGAATCACGATCGCCACCTCGCACGTCGAGTACGAGACCGAGAAGCGCCACTACGCGCACGTCGATTGCCCCGGCCACGCCGACTACGTCAAGAACATGATCACCGGCGCGGCGCAGATGGACGGGGCGATCCTGGTCGTCTCCGCGGCCGATGGCGTGATGCCGCAGACCCGCGAGCACATCCTGCTGGCGCGGCAGGTGAACGTCCCGCACGTGGTCGTCTTCCTCAACAAGATCGACCAGGTCGACGACGAGGAGCTGATCGAGCTGGTCGAGGAGGAGGTAAAGGACCTGCTCAAGGAGTACGAGTTCCCGGGAGACGAGACGCCGATCATCAAGGGCTCGGCGCTGAAGGCGCTGGAGGGCGACGAGGAGGCCAAGCAGGCGATCTTCGAGCTCACCGACGCCCTCGACAGCTACATCCCCGAGCCGGTGCGCGAACTCGACAAGCCGTTCCTGTTGCCGATCGAGGACATCTTCTCGATCACCGGCCGCGGGACGGTCGCGACCGGTCGCGTCGAGCAGGGCATCGTCAACACCGGTGACGAGGTCGAGATCGTCGGCATCAAGCCGACCTCCAAGACGGTCGTCACCGGCGTCGAGATGTTCCGCAAGATCCTCGACCAGGGCCAGGCGGGCGACAACATCGGTGCCCTGCTTCGCGGCACCAAGCGGGAGGAGATCGAGCGCGGCCAGGTGCTCTGCAAGCCCGGCTCGATCACCCCGCACACGAAGTTCAAGGCGGAGGTCTATTGCCTGAAAAAGGAAGAGGGTGGACGCCACACCCCGTTCTTCTCCGGGTACAGGCCGCAGTTCTATTTCCGCACGACCGACGTCACGGGCGTCGCCAACCTCCCCGAGGGGACCGAGATGGTGATGCCGGGAGACAACGTCGAGATGACGATCGAGCTGATTCAGCCGATCGCCATGGACCAGGGCCTTCGGTTCGCGATCCGCGAGGGCGGGCGCACCGTTGGCTCCGGGGTGGTTGCCGACATTGTCGAGTAGCCACAGAGGGCGGGCAGAGTCCCGCCCTTTCGCTGCCTAGGGGCAGCGGGACAACTGCAAGGACATACGACCGGGGCGGCGCCCCACCAGCAGTAGGGGCGGCGCCCCTTCCGCGCGAGAAGGACCAAGAGAAAAACCGACCGTGTCAGCCATAGCAGGACAGAAAATCCGCATCAGACTGAAGGCGTACGACCACGACGCCATAGATCGCGCTGCCCGCGAGATCGTCGAGACGGCGGAGCGCACCGGCGCCACGGTGTCCGGCCCGGTTCCCCTGCCCACCGAGAAGAACGTCTACTGCGTGATCCGCTCCCCGTTCAAGGACAAGGACTCGCGCGAGCACTTCGAGATCCGTACCCACAAGCGGCTGATCGACATCAATCAGCCGACCCCGAAGACGGTGGATTCCCTCCAACGATTGGATGCCCTACCGGCCGGAGTTGATATTGAAATCCGCCTGTAACCCGTTCCTCGTTCCTCGTTCCTCGGGGCTCGGGCTCCGACCAAGGAACCAGGAACAAGGAACAAGGAACTTCTGATGCCAGCAATCATCGGTCGAAAACTCGGAATGACCCAAGTCTTCACGGACGTTGGAACGGTAGTTCCCGTTACCGTGATCGAAGCCGGACCGTGCCCGGTGACCGCGATCCGCGACCCCGAGCGCGACGGTTACTCGGCCGTTCAGCTTGCCTTCGGCGAGGTCGCAGAGCGCAAGCTAAGCAAGGCCGAGCTTGGGCACCTCAAGAAGGCCGGTGCAGGTCCGCTCCGGACCGTGGTCGAGTTCCGCGACGCCGACCTGGGCGGCGAGGAGGGACCGAAGGTGGGCGAGACCGTCACCGTGGAGTCCTTTGAGCCGGGACAGAAGATCAAGGTCTCGGGGGTCGGGATCGGCAAGGGGTTTGCGGGCACGATCCGCCGCCACAACTTTCACCGCGGCCCGGTCAGCCACGGCTCGCACAACGTCAGGGCGCCGGGCTCGATCGGCGCCAGCGCCGACCCCGCGCGGGTATTCAAAGGCACGCGGATGCCGGGCCGGTTGGGCGGCGGCCGGGTCACCCAGCCCGGGCTCGAGGTGTTTCAGATCGATGCTGAACGCAACCTGCTGCTGGTCAAGGGATCGGTGCCAGGCTCGCGCAACGGGGTCGTCGAGGTGCGCGGTGAGTAGGCACTCCTCGACGCCCCTCCAGCACCGTCTTGCCGGCTGCAAGTCTTCGCATGGCTGCGTCCTCGGTCGCCGCCATGGCGCTGCCATGGTCGGCTCCTTGCGTCCTTGCCATGCTCGACTTTCACTCGCCAATCCGGCACTGGAGGGACGCCGATGAGCGCCAAGGCCACCCTGCTCGGCAAGACCACGAAGGCGGACCTGCCGGCGACCCTTTTCGGCGAGGAGCTGCACCGGTCGCTTCTGCATGAGGCGGCGACAGCCGACCTCGCGGCGCGCCGCCGCGGCACCGCCTCGACCCTTCGCAGGGGCGAGGTCTCGATGACCACCGCCAAGGCGTGGCGTCAAAAGGGCACCGGGCGCGCCCGGGTCGGGGCGCTGAGTTCGCCGACCCGAACCGGCGGTGGCGTCGCCTTCGGCCCCAAGCCGCGCCGCTACACCGTGAAGGTCAACCGCAAGGCCCGCCGCCGGGCGCTGCGTTCGGCCCTCTCGGTCCATGCCGAGCGCGACAGCGTCGCGCTG
>JBBQNM010000055.1:0-16076 GCA_038329895.1 Solirubrobacterales bacterium
CCGTAGCTGCCGTCCAGCTTGACCCGCGAGCCCGGGTGCTCAGGTCGGGGGCACTTCATCCTCGTTGCGCTGACCCTCGGCATGGGCCGAGGCTCGCACGTCAGCCGGATGGGTTAGCCCAACGGGATGCGAGAGGGGGGCTACAGCTAGCCGACCGCCGGCGCGTCCGCGATCAGGTCTTGGGCTCGAGGTCGGCGACCTCGTCGGCCTTCTCCTCGACCCTGTCCTCGGCGCGGTTCAGCTTCTCCTTCGCCTCCCCCTTCTTCTCCTCCTTGGTGCCTCGCGGCGCAGCGAGCCGTCGCCCGTGAGGTCGCCCGCTGCCTTCTTGGCGCGGCCGGTCAGCTTGTCCATGAAGCTCATCTGGTCTCCTTTGGGACGCCCTCAAGGCGTTCCTGGATCGCCGTCATATCCCGCTTTCCGTCATCCATTCCTCTGGTCACGCGACGGTTGCTGATCTGAAGCGTTTGGCGACGGCGGTCGATCCTGAGAGCCTCGTGGCTACCCACACGGCATCCCCGGAGCGCTTCGAGGAGTTGATGAGAGTTCCGTACCAGCTGGAACCGGCGCCGCTCGCCAGCCAAGGGACACTGCCCGAGACAACCCGTAGCCTAGGAAGTAACGATGGCGAGCAGACGATCGAACCACTGGACGCAAAGGGGGAATCGGAGACGCGGCCGGATTGCACGGCGCTTAAGGAGGAAACACTGATGGCTCGCCGCAGCTATGGGACCGGGTCTCTCTTCGTCCGCCGCGACGCCCGCGGCCGCGGGACTTGGTACGGCGTCTGGCGCGTCGACGGCCGGCGCATAAAGCGGACGATCGGCCCGAAGCGACCCCCCGGAAGCCGCGAGGGACTGACCCGGGCGCAGGCCGAGCGCGAGCTTCGGCGTCGTATGGATGTCGAGCGTGCCGCCCCGCTCGCGCGGGTGACGGTCGCCGACGCCGGAGACCGGCTGATCCGGCACCTTGAGGCGCTCGGCCGCAAGCCGACGACGCTCGATACCTACCGCTCCTCGCTGCGCACGCACCTAGTAACGCACCTCGGCGCCAGGTCGCTCGATCGGATCGGACCGGAGCACGTTGAGGCGCTAGTCGTGGCCATGCGCCGAAGCGGCCGCGCGCCGAAGACGACCGTCAACGCGCTCACGCTGCTCCACCAGATCTTCGAGTTCGGCCAGCGCAAGGGGTGGTGCCGCGCGAATCCGTGTAAGGACGTGGACCAGCCGCATGTCGAGGAGAGCACCGACATCCGCTTCCTCGATCAGGCGGAGCTCGAGGCACTGCTAAAAGCCGTGCGGCTCGAAGATCCGCTCGGCCCCACCGACCGGGCGCTCTATCTCACCGCTGCGATGACCGGCCTTCGCCAAGGCGAGCTGCTTGGGCTCCGCTGGCGGGACGTGGATTGGAAGGCCGGGCGCCTCCGTGTGCGGCAGAACTACGTCCGCGGCTACTGGGGGACGCCAAAGACCAAGCGCGGCTCCCGCTCCGTCCCAATGGCCGATCGCACGGCCGGGGAGCTCGAGCGTCACTTCCAGCGCTCCGCTTACCAGGCCGATGACCACCTCGTGTTCGCACACCCCCACACTGGCAACGTGCTCGATCACTCCGACCTCGGAAGGCGCTTCAAAAAGGCACTCAAGGCGGCCGGGGTGCGCCAGGCGCGCTTCAACGATCTGCGCCACACCTTTGGCACACGCATGGCCGCGGTCGGCGTGCCGGTACGCGCCCTGCAGGAATGGATGGGACACCGCGACTTCAAGACAACCCTCATCTACGCCGACTACGCGCCGTCGGCCCAGGAGGGTGAGTTGGTCGACCGCGCCTTCCGTGGGGACATTGGTGGGGACAATCTGAGCGAAACTGAGAACACCGCAGAGGCCCTGAAACAGCTTGGGAATGGGGAATCGGGTCCTAGCTGATGCGCCGAGCCAAGGTTGAGGGCCTTGTGGGCCTAACGGCCCGTGGAGGTTCGACTCCTCTCAGGCGCATAGCTTTTTTTGCATAGGGGCATGTCTCAAAATCCCTTGGCACCCAAGAGATGACACGCGAGGGGCCAAGCGGATAGGCCCCGCCTGCTCGTCAGAAGTCGTTTCGGAGGCGCTTCCAGTCCTTGCGGCCGGGCCCGGGCGACTGAACAATCTCACCGTCTCGCAGTTGTCGGAGCTGCCTATGGATGTAGCCAGCGCTTATATCTGGCAGCGCTCGCTCGATGTCGTCGAACGTGAAGGCATCTGAGGTTCGTGACCGCACGAACTGCTTGATGCGTGCGGCCTTGGAGCCTCGGCCGCTCGGGAGGCTTCCGACCCGGGACTCGAACTCCTTATAGGCAGCGTTCAGGATCCCTAGGAGGTAGTTGAGCCACGGCCAGATGTCGTGCTCCCCGCGGTCCCACCCGGATGTGGACTTCTCCAGGCTCTCGTAGTAGGTCTCCTTGCTCTCTTCAACCAGCTTTTCGAGACTTATGAAGCGGCCTACCTCATGACCGGCGTGGTAAAGGAGCAGCAATGTCAGCAGCCGCGACATCCGCCCGTTGCCATCGTTGAACGGATGGATCATCAGGAAGTCAAAGACGTAGGCGCCAGACAGTAGAAGCGGGGCATGGGCGCCCTGCTTGATCGCCTCGTTGAAGCGCTCGTGAAGTTCAGCCATGGCGCCAGGGGTCTCGAAAGGACTGGTGCCCTCGAAGATGATCCCGATCTTGTTGCCGGCGCTATCGAACCGCGCTACTTCGTTCTGCGTGCTCTTGAAGCGGCCGCCTGGCGTAGCGGTAAATGAGTAAAGATCCCGATGGAACTGCTCGACGATGGATCGCTTGAAAGGGATGTGCTCGGCGCTCGAGTGAATGGTGTCCAAGACCTTCCGGTAGCCGGCGATTTCTTCCTCAGAGCGGTTTTGGGGGGTGGTCTTTTCCTTAACGAGCTCTGCGATTCGCTCGGGAGGCGCAGTGATGCTCTCGATGGCATTCGACGCCTCGGTGCTCTGGATACGAGCTATTTCGGTCAGCGTCTCTAGGACCTGGGGATTCTGCCGACGGAATGCCTCCTCCCGACCCCGGCCGGCGGTCACTTCGCTCAGCGCCGCCGCGGTCGACGAGGGCACCAGGCCCAGATGTATCTCTAGATCACGGAAGGTCTGCATCGCAAATAGGCACTACGAGGCGTCGAATAGGAACTTCGGGGACGGTGGGTTCAATTCCGCAGCGCACACGGCCAACGATCCCGACTGAAGTCAGAATAGGCACTAACTAGTCCAAAAATACCATTCGACCGTACTTGGTGCCTATTTGCCCTGGTTGACGACGCTGAGCCAGACTCCTGAGAGCGAGACCGGGCGCCAACCGACGATGCCGCGAACCGAGCGCTCGAGGCCGATCGGGTAGGGACTCGTGACGGCAATGGAGGTGAGCAGCGGGTCGGTCCGCAGGCGCTGCGCGGCCGCGCGCCCCACGTCCCCCGCGACCCGCACCGCCGCGCTGCGCAGCAGCACCAGCCTGCCGACCCGGCTGGTCACGGCGCGAAAGGCGACCTCGTCGAGGGCCGGCCCGAGGCCACGGCGGCTACCCCACCAGCCCCGGTTGCGTTCCAGCACCACTCCCCCGCTGGGACGAGCGGAGAGCTGGAAGGGACCGCTGCCGGCCTGACGGACTCTAAGCAGAGAGGCATCGGTGCCACTTTGGGGCAGAAGCGCGGCGGGAGAGACAAGCCCGAGGCGGGGGTCGCCGAGGCGGGCCGGAAGGTCGCGCACCGGGGCATCGAAGACGAAACGGACGAGGTCGGGGCGCGGCGCGTCGGCGGCGATCAGACTCGGCAGCAGCCTCCTCCCCACCGCCGAGGTCCGCCAACGCTCGGCGTTGACGACCACCGCGGAGGCGTCCAACAGCCTGCCGTCCTGGAAGCGGATGCCGGGACGCAGTTGAAGGCTCCAGACCCGAAAGTCGCCCGAATGGCGGCTGGAGAGCGCGACCCCGGGCACGTTGCGCCGTCGCCCGTAGGGTCCGTCGAGGCTGGCGGTCAGCGGTTCGAAGATCTGCCGCGCCACCGTCTGCTCGGAGATCGTGTGCGCCGCCAGCGGGTCGAGCCCGCCCGCCGGGGAGGGGATCGCGTAGACAAGCTCACCGTTGCCTCCGGCGCGGGGAGGGCTCTCCGCGGCCGGGAAGCGGGTCGCCCCAGCGCCACATCCGGAGGCGAGCGTGGCGGCAACCGCGAGGGCGCCGACCAGCGCGCCGCGGAGCCGGGACCTCACCGGGCCGCCCCTAGATCTTGAGGATGACCAGCGTGTTGACGACGAACAGGATCCCGAAGAAGATCGTCGCCCGGTCGAGGTTCTTCTCGACCATAGACCCGCCGCCGGCCGAGCTGCCGCCGCCCCCGACCCCGAAGGCGCCCGAAAGGCCGGTGTCCTTGCCCGAGTGCAGAAGCACAAGGAACACGAGGACGACCGAGATGATCACCTGCACTACTCCTAGCAGCGTGTACACAGCGGCGAATTCTACGGCTCTTCGCCGCTGGCGTTCTCAGCCGCTTGTTCGCCCTTCGCCTCGTCGAGCTGCTTGAGGATCGCGACCGCCTCGCGGCGAAGCTCGGCGTCCTGACGACGGAAGTCCTCGTCGGAGAGCTTCCCGGCGGCGTGATCGAGCTCGGTGTCGCGAATCTCGCGGTACTTGGCCTCCTTGCGGGACTCGAGATCGGCGATGCGCGGGTCCTCCCCGCCCTCCGACCGTTCGCGACGCAGCGGCACGAGCACGAAGGCGGCCACGAGGACGAACAGCAGAGTGCTGAGCAGGATCTCGGTCAACCTGGACCCGATCAGGCGCGCGCGCGCGACGGCTGGTGGCTGAGCCGTGCCGCCTGCAAGGAGGTGACGCGGCGCCGGCGCGCGCCGGGCGCCGGCCAGACCGCGATCAACGCTCCGCCGAGCGCCACCACGGCCCCGATCCACATCCAGGTGACCAGCGGGTTGACGATCACGTGAAAGACGGCGGGCGGCGTGTCGCGCAAATACCCGTTGGCGATCTTGCGGATCGCCAGGCCCCGCACATCCTGCAGCAGGGCCGCCTGCTGGGAGATCGCCCGCGGGTTCGGCGACGCCGCGGCCAATCGCATCCGGCCCCTGGCAAGGAGCTGGAACTTTCGGTCCGCCCGGCGAGCGTTGCGCAGCACCGGACCGATGCTGGGCTGCACGGCGGTCCAGAAGTCCCTGCGGATCCCTCGCCGCAGCCCCACCTCGCTGGTCGACTCGCCGTCGAAATAGCAGCTGATCAGCCGTTGCGGCGGGCAGCTGGCGGGTCGGAAGTAGCCGCGGGTGGGATGGATCGTGAACCGCTGGCTGTCCTTGGAGACGTCGAGCACGGCGCCGAAGGCGATGCGCTCGTTGTCGACGCTGACCGTGGGCCGCTTGTAGTCGACCTTGTAGCCGTCGACGGCCGTGCTGTCTCCGGGGCGCAGGTTGACCTCGCGGTTGGTCTGGAAGCTCGAGGAGGCGGCGACGCCGATCAGCAGCACCGCAATTCCCGCGTGCACCACGTAGCCGCCGTAGCGGCGGCGGTTGCGAGCCGCGACCGCAAACATCGCCCCGGGAATCGACCCTCCGGAAAGCGCCCGCCTCGCCGACCCGCCTCGCCACAGCTCCTGGGCCAGCGCGGTGAGCGCGAAGGCGGCGAAGGCGAACAGCAGAAGCGCCCAGGGACGCCGGCCGGCGTCGAAGAGGACCGCCGCCCCGACCCCGATCCCCAGCGCGACCGCCGCCGGTGCGACGAAGACGCGGCGCGCCGACTCCCAGGTGACCCGGCGCCAGGCGAGCAGCGGGCCGATCCCGGTGAACAGGACGAGCATGATCGCCAGCGGGGTGGTGTAGCGGTCGAACCAGGGCGCCGCCAGCGAAGCCTTGTCGCCGGTGAACAGCTCCGAGATCAGCGGGAACATCGTTCCCCAGAAGATCACGGCGCATAGCGCCACCAGCAGGAAGTTGTTGACGAGGAAGATCGACTCGCGCGAGAACAATGAATCGATCTGCTTCTCCGAGCGCAGGTCGTCGAGACGGGAGACGATCAGCGCCGTGGAGCCAATCAGCACCACGGCGATCAGAACAAGTATCGGCGCCCCCACTGTCGAGGCGCCGAAGGCGTGAATTGACTGAAGCACGCCGGAGCGGACCAGGAAGGTGCCGAGCAGCGCCAACGAGAAGGTGCCGACAATCAGCGACACGTTCCAGACCTTCAGCATGCCGCGCTTCTCCTGCACCATGATCGAGTGCAGGAAGGCGGTGCCCATCAGCCAGGGCATCAGAGAAGCGTTCTCGACCGGGTCCCAGGCCCAGTAGCCGCCCCAGCCAAGCTCCGAATACGACCAGCTGGCGCCGAGCACGATCCCGATCGAGAGGAAGGTCCAGGCGATCAGGGCGAAGCGGCGGGTTATCCGGATCCAGCTCGCGTCGACGCGGCGGGTGATCAGGGCGGCGATCGCGAACGCGAACGGGACCGTGAAGAAGACGTAGCCCGAGTAGAGCATCGGCGGGTGCATGAGCATCGCCGGATGGCGCAGCAGCGGGTTCAGGCCGGCGCCCTCGAGCGGGGCCGGGCTGAGCTGCTCGAACGGATTGGACGCGAACACTGCCAGCGCGACGAAGAAGCCACCGACGCCCATCAGGACCGCTGTCGCGTAAGGCACCAACTCGCGGAGACGATTGCGAGTTGCGTAGAGCACCGCGCTGGAGGCGATCGACAGCACCCAGGCCCAGAGCAGCAGCGACCCCGCCTGACTCGACCACATCGAGGTGAGTCGGTAATAGAAGGGCGTCGTGGTCGATGAATGGTCAGCGACCAGCTGGAAGGAGAAGTCGCTGCGCAGGAAGGCCACCTCCAGCACCAGGACGCAGACGGAGAGCAGCGCGCAGAGCGCATAGACCGCGCGGCGCGATGAGTCGACCCAGCGGCGGTCGCCGTTGCGTCCGATCAGCGCCGCAACCGCCGCGTAGATCGCCGTCAGCAGTGCGAGTGCAAGCGCGGCGCGCCCCAGCTCGATCACCGCGTCACCGCCCGGAGGCCAGGCTCGCCCTGCGTGTGGCCGGAGTTAGGAATTGTGCTGCTCCGTGAACTTGGAGGGGCATTTCGTGATCAGCGTGTCGCGCTGGCCGACGAAGGTGCCGTTGCGAACGCTGCCGGTGAGCACGATCTCGCGCCCGGCGCGGAACGGGTCCGGGACGGTGCCGGTGTAGGTGACCGGGATGCTCGCCGACGGGTTGTCGCGATCGGCGACCCGAAAGCGAATCGTCTCTCCTTGGTGGCGGACCGAGCCATCGACCACCTTGCCGGTCAGGTCGTAGGACTTGCCGGGGGCCACGTTGAGCAGCTGCGACGGCTCCTTGGCCTCGGTCGCGGCGCTGAACGACGTGTAGACGAGGGCGCCGGCAAGCAGGACCGCTGCCCCGAGCGCCACCACCAGGCGGATCTTCCGTTTGCGCTGCGGGTCCATCGAGGGAGAGGCTGATTATGGCAAGGGCCGGGTCGCCGCCCTGCTAAGAATGCGCCTGTGGCAGAGGATCCGGTACTGCTGATCACCGGCGCCAGCAGCGGCATAGGCGCGGCGACCGCCAGATCGGCCGCCGGATCGCACCGCCTGGTGGTGGCGGCGCGGCGCGAGGACGCGGTCGAGAAGCTGGCCGGCGAGCTGGGCGGGGACGATCGCGCTCTCGCTGTCCACTGCGACGTCACCGAGTGGGACCAGGTCGAGGCGATGGCGGCGGCGGCGCTGGAGCGCTTCGGTCGCATCGACGCCGTGTTCGCGAACGCCGGCTTCGGCGCCACGCGCGGATTTCTGGAGGAGACGCCGGAGCACTGGCGCTCGATGGTGCTGACCAACGTCTACGGCGTGGCGCTGACGATTCGCGCCACCCTTCCCCACCTGCTGGAGCGCGGCGACGGCCACTACCTGATCACCAGCTCGGTCGCCGGCCGCCGGGCGCTGCCGGGCTCGCTTTACTCGGCAACCAAGTTCGCGGCCACGACGATCGGCCACGGGCTGCGCCAGGAGCTGCGCCAGATGCACGACGAGAACACGATCCGCGTGACCCTGATCGAGCCGGGCATGGTCGACACGGAGTTCTTCGACGCGGGGGCGCCGGACTGGGCGCTTCGCGACGAGGACATCGCCGGCGCGGTGCTCTACGCGCTCGGCCAGCCGGAGCGGGTGGAGATCAACGAGGTGATGGTCCTCCCCACCCGCCAGCCTGGCTAGGGCGCCCGAGCAGCGCCCGCACAATCCGCCAGTAGGTCCGCAGCGCCAGCCGCAGCAGCCGCGAGCGACCGGCGCGCCCGAAGTACGGCGAGTCGAGGTCGGGAGTCAGCCAGGCCGCGAAGTCGGCCGCAGAAACGGTTCGCCGTCGCTGAATTGCGCGGCGTGTGCGCAGCGCCCACGGCAGATTCCGCAGCCCGTCGAGGTTTGCGAGCAGTTTCTGGTCCCCCCATCCGCCGGCGATCGAGATCGGGATCAGCGCTATCTCGGTGAGCAGCAGTGCGGGCGCCAGCAAGGCAAGCAGCGCCCCGGGATAGACGCGCAGCACGAAGGCCCAGCGGTTGCGCTCCAGCCAGCGCATCTTCGTCGCCCCTTCGAACTCGTAGTCGTGGTCGACGACCGCAGATGGCTCCAGGCCCAGCCGCTCGCCCTCAAGTCGCAGCCGCATCGAGAGGTCAATGTCCTCGTGGTAGAGGAAGTAGGGCGCCGGGAAGCCGCCGAGGCGTCTGAAGGTCTCCAGGGGCAGCGCCATACAGGCGCCGGAGAGCGCCGTCACCTCACGCCGCTCGATGTCCCTCAGTGGCTTGCCATGCTCGCCGGCCCATGCGAGGCCGGTGAAGTGGACCGGGTTGCCGGCGGTGTTGACCTCGCGGGCGCCATTGCAGGCGACAAGACCCATCCAGGCGGCCCAACCCCTGTCCTCGATCCAGGGGCGGACGATCGCTTCGCGAAAGCCCGGCAGCGGCCGAGCGTCGGGATTGAGCAGCAGCAGCAACTCGCGGCTCGCAACCTCGGCGCCGGCGTCGGCAGCGGCGGCGAAACCAGTGTTGGCGCCCATCTCCACCACCTGGGCCGAGGGCGCCAACCTTGCCACCAGCTCCGGGGTGCCATCGTCGGAGCCGTTGTCGACGACGATCAGCTCGTCGCCGTCGCGCAGCTGCTCGACCAACGGCGGGAGCGTCGTGCGCAGCGTCGCGACGCTGTTCCAGGCGACGATGACGACGGAGAGCCGCGGCTCGGTCACGCGGCGGGAGGCTAGCCAAGGTTGCACCGTTCAGCCGGTCAGCAACCTGAAGGCAGCCCGCGCACGCTGTTGTGAATCCTGGTCGAATCGAGAGAGGGTCGGATCAGGCCGTTTGTCAGGCCATAGCTGACGGTCGATGCGACGTAACCAATTGCATTCCGACTTTTTCAAAGTCTCCGCTTCCTCAGCCGGATCCTCAACAAGGCTCAGCAGGAGAATGAGGTCGTGTCGTTGGGTCTCCGGATCGGCGTGGACCGGTAGGGCTCGGGCCTTGATCAGAATCGCACCAAGCAGACTTGGCCTGCGCAGCCGGAAGCTTGGTCCCTCCTTGATTTGAACCTCGACCTCCTCAGACCGCCGCAAAGCCTGAGTTCCGCCCGGGATCGGCCCGGTGTGGAGACCGCCAACAGTCTTGGGATCTTTGTGGGTCCCGTCAGGCGCTAGAACGTCGACCGACTGATCACCCTTCCAGAACGTGAACCCCGTCGGCGGGGGACCGACCGTGAGCTTCTTGATTTCAAATCCGGCGTCGAGTAGCTGCTGCGAAATCGTCTCCGTGTGACTCGGCTTCTCGCGACTATCGGCGAGGATGTCAATGTCGTCAGTCGTGCGTAACGGCTCGTTTGGACCTAGCTCATACGCAAAGAGTTGGACCATTAGCCCGCCGACAAGGGTCCACGGGTCATCCATGCCTTTTGCGAGCCCCGCCACGGTTTCCCACATCTCCCGGCCGCCATCCTCGGCAACATCGATCTCGATGCGTGGCGTCATAGGAGCTGACCGCCACGCAATTGCTGATCGATTTCCTTTAGAAGGCGATGGCCAAGGCGGGCGGTGCGGGGATCTGCGTCCTCGTCCAAATCCAGCGCAACGGCCGCCCGCGGCGCCACCTCGAAATTCCGAATATGGCCCCAAGCACCTGAGGGAACCGCCCTGAGTACGACGTTCCCCCGGATCCCCGCCATGGGCTCAAGGGCGTGCTTTGCAGCGATCTCCTTGACACGGCGCTCATCAACATAGGCGTCAAGTTCGAGACCGACAACAAGCCCGAGACGGTAATCGCGCGATGCACTCGGCCCCGCCCGTTGGAGGTCGGAACGCTCCGCCAGCCTCTTGATTTCCCCGGGATGGACGAAAAACCGCCGAGGGTGCGCCCGGCTTACAAGCTTGGTTTGGAGAGCACGCAACCCCTTCTCGCGGAGCGCCCGGCGTATGCGCGAGCGGGCAGATGGATCAACCCACTCAGCATCGAGGCCGGATGCCAGACAAAGCGCAGCCCAGGCGTTGGAGGGGGTGTATTGACGCCCGCGCTTTCCAGCCAGATGCATGCGCCGCTCCAGGGTGAGCGGCTCGATCAGCCATCTGCCCCCCACTTTCTCTCCCTCCAGGCCACCGGAAGCCAATAGAGCCCGGATATATGACGGGTTCGCACCCATCCGCCGGGCGGCCTCTTCAACTGAAAGTAAATCAGACATGACACAATTATAGCGATAGCGCTAGTTATGTGTCATATGACAGAATTATTGCGTTTCCGCTATTTTTCTGTCAACACCGGAGAGGCGCGGCTCGGTCACGCGGCGGGAGGCTAGCTCGTCAGCCGAGCTCCGCCCGCCTTCGCTCGAGGAAGCGGCGCTCGGAGTCGGCGTGAGCGAGCTCCAATGCGCGCTCGTATGCTCCGCGCGCTTCCTCGATGCGACCGAGCCGGCGCAGCAGCTCGGCGCGGGTCGAGTGCAGATAGCGGTAGTCGGCGAGGTCGAGGCGGTCGACGATCTCCAGGCCCTCTTCGGGGCCCTCGCCCTCCGCGACGGCGACCGCGCGGTTCAACTCGACGACCGGCCGATTCGGTCAAGCGAAGGAGCTCGCCATAGAGCGCCGCGATCTGCGGCCAGTCACGTGGCTCATCCGCGTGCAGCGACGCGATAGCCGCCTGAACGACGTATGGACCGCGGCCGTGCAGCGCCAGGGCCCGGTCGAGCACCGCCCGCCCGTCGACGATCTGCGCCGTGTCCCAGAGCGAGCGGTCCTGGTCCTCGAGCAGGACGAGGTCGCCGTCCTGGAAGCGCGCTTCATGCCGGGCGTCGTTCAGCAGCATCAGCGCGAGTAGGCCGTGCGCCTCGGGCTCGTCGGGCATCAGCTCGGCGAGTGCGCGCCCGAGCCGGATCGCCTCCGCCGAAAGGTCGCCGCGGCCGCCGTATCCCTCGTTGAAGATCAGGTAGACGACCGCGAGCACGGCGGCAAGCCGGTCCGGGAGCAGGTGATCGGGCGGCACGCGGAACGGGATCCCGGCGTCCTTGATCTTGCGCTTGGCGCGCACCAGCCGCTGCGCCATCGTCGGCTCGGGAACCAGGAACGCGCGGGCGATCTCGT
Source organism: Solirubrobacterales bacterium (assembly GCA_038329895.1). Lineage (GTDB taxonomy): Bacteria > Actinomycetota > Thermoleophilia > Solirubrobacterales > 70-9 > Mayfieldus. Next base: position 11,620 of record JBBQNM010000055.1, read on the forward strand.
CGGTGCTCAGCCCACCCAGGGTCCGCAGCGTGAGCGCGACCTGTGCCTCGGTTGCGAGCGCCGGATGACAGCAGGTGAAGACCAGCTCGAGGCGCTCGTCTGGGAATGTGGTCATCTCGTCCAAGTCGTCCTCCACGGTCTCCGGCAGGTCGAGCAGGCGGTTCTTCGCGGCGAGGGTGCGGTCGCGCCGGATGCGATCGATGGCGCGGTTACGCGCCGTCGTCACCAGCCAGGCGCCCGGGTTGGCCGGCGTCCCCTCGCGCGGCCAGCGCTCCGCGGCGACCGCGAACGCCTCCTGAGCGGCTTCCTCGGCGAGGTCCAAGTCGCCGAGGAAGCCGATCAGCGCAGCGAGGACGCGGCCCCATTGGTCGCGGAAGACCTGCTCGAGGATCGCCACACCTCCACCAGCGGGCGTACCTCGACCGCGCCGCCCATGCGGGCCGCCGGGATCCGGGCCGCCAGCTCGATCGCCGCGTCGAGGTCGTCGGCCTCGAACAGGAGGTAGCCGCCGAGCGCCTCCTTGGTCTCGACGAACGGGCCGTCGGTGGTCAGCGTCTTGCCGTCCTGCACCCGCACGGTGGTTGCCGTCTCGGGGGGCTGCAGCTGGAGGCCAGGGCTGACGCCGGGGGTCTCGTTGATCGCCCTGTACGCGCCGTAGATCGCATTCTGCTCGTCCTCCGAAAGGCTCTCCCACTCGTCCGACGACCGTGGCGTCGGGGCGGCGCCTTGATGAATCAGCAGCATGTACTTCATCGCTTCCTCCTTCTGGGAATGGTCGCCTATAAGACGAACGGGGAGCGACGAAATCGACAGCTCCACTCGAAGAGCGGACGGTAGCTTCAATTTCCCCTGATGGAGCCGGAAGCGGCGGGTCAGCTACCGGCTGAGCTACCAGTTTCCGTCACGATCAAGTCAGATTCAGCTGGTAGCCGTTCGCAGACCCGAGGTCAGCGCAATTCACAGCCGCCCCGCGCTCTTGGTTTCACGCGAAAACAGACGCGAGACCGGCCTTGACAGGCCTTACTACGGATGTGTATGAGTTAGACCCTTGCGTCGTCCGCGGACTGTGCCGATCGTCGAGGCGAGCAGTTTCTTGTGCTTCGCGGAGCGAACGACAAGTAGGCATTGGTCGCGCTTCTTCAGCTTCGACGCAGGCACGACGATCAACAGCTTCTTGGCTCTTACGGTTCTGTGCCTGAGCACGGTGGTCTTGGTGGCGACGAACCGCTTCGCGCTCTTCCGGCCCAGGTTGTACACCGCTGCCACGCACTTGCGCTTCTTGCTGCACCCAGCGATTGACGCCTTGATTGTCGTCTTGGAACCTCGGGCCCTGGCATGCACCCCAACCGGCTTGAGCTTGCTAGCCACGCGGTATTTCGGAACGCTGAAAGTAATGTCCTTGACGGTGACGAAGAGTCCGTCGGAGCCGTTTGTCTCCGCGGTCCACGGCGTATATGACGGCGCATCATTCGTCCCGGCGTCTCCCGCTCTAGTTGTCCTGAAGACCGTCGCTGCGTCGGTCGGCAGTATCCCGTAGAGGTTGAGAAGCGTCGCCGAGGGCATGAACGCCTCAAGGGTGCCGAGCTGTGGCGTGCCGTCTGCGTTCGCGTGAGTGGATGAGATCTGCATGTCCAACGAAGGCGCCTCCACGGTGCCCCCCGGCTGCAGGAAGCCGGCGATCGCGTTCTTGGTTGCGAACGCGGCACCGGTCAGCGCCGGGTCGAGGGTGTTATCGAGGCTAAACACCATGGACGCGGCCAGAACCTGGCCATCCGCTCGCGCAATGTTGCAGTTAAAGATCGGCGTGGCGGTGCAACCGTTGCCTGACGGGAACTGCGCCACATACGGTGCGGTCGCCGGCCTGAACTTGACGTGGACTGTCGCGTCATCGTGGCCGAGATTGCTGGTCTGCCAGTAGAGCAGATCGCCGTTCACCCAGCTCCAGCGCAGGGGCTTCCCGAGGGTGTTGAGAGCAACCGTCATGTCGATTATCGATTGGCGTCGATCGGGGGAGTGACAGGGAACTTCGGGTTCGCGAAGTTGTAGCCGACGGTGTTGCCTTCGCTGTCTCCGCCGTAGCCGACCGTAAGGGCAAACCGGTTCGGGGTCGCATAACACACGCCTTGCGCCGGGGTTTGGCCGAGCCCGCAAAGGTTGATCGCTGACACCACGGCCGTTACGTCACCCGGGGCGACAGTCGGCGCGGCTGTGGTGCCGTCAGTAATCACTGGGGTAGCCACGCCGTTGTTGATGATCGTGAGCGAGCGGACATAGGGACGAGCGGCGACTCCGCCCGGCAAGTCAGCCCAGCCTGCGCGGCCGCCTACGCGCGGGTCGGTCGAGGGAAGATCGCTGAAATATTGCGACGGCATGCCGTCTTGGACCGCGACCTCGTCGGCGTGGGCGATTGAAGGGCCCAGCCAGCCGAACAGTCCGGCTACGAGCACAGCGGCGCTGCTTGCTGCCAATCGTCGGAGGCGTGTGAGCATCGGTGACTTCCTCGTGTTTTTGCTGTCGGAATACCCCGCAGATCCGAATCGACCCAAGCTGCGGTCTCCTGAAGCTTTCCGCGCAGCGCAGACGGACGTTTTGGCCCCATCCCTTGCCCCACAACCAAGACCGCACGCTGCTCAGGCGTGGCCGGGTGCATCGCCTTGTCGCGATCCGTCGCGTCCTGGCGGAGACCTTCCCGAGAGCGGACGACGGGACTTGAACCCGCTACCTCGAGCTTGGGAAGCTCGCGCTCTACCAGGTGAGCTACGTCCGCGTGGGTCCGATTCTAGGGGCGGCGGGGCAGCAACGAGGCGGCCCGCACCAGCGCCCGCTCGAGGCGCGATCCGCGCGGCGGCAGAACCCCCAGCTCGCGCATGATCGCGGCGCCGTCGTAGTAGCTGACCAGGTTCGTGATCTGGCCCTGCTGGTCAAGCGTCGCGACGTCGACCCCTGCGCTGCTCACGCGGCGGCCGGTGGCGCGAAGCCCTTCCAGTTCGCCGCTGTGGGTCATCGTCGCGATCCACTCCCCGGCGGTGAAGTCCTCGCCGTGCGCCGCCCGCAGCAGCTCGAAATGAAGGTCGGAGAAGCCGGTCTGCACCGAGGCGACGTGGGCGCGGATCTCGTTCACGCCGCGGGCGACGGTGCCGGCGCCGCGATCGTCATAGACCGCGTCGGAGGAGAAGAACGCCGCGACCGCATCGGGGTTATGCAGGTTCCAGGCCTCCAGGTAGGCGTGCATGAGCGCCTCTCGGGCGGTCCTCTCGGCCTGCTTGGCGGTGGCCACGAGCAGATCTAACCACGCCGACGGATTTCGGTCCCTCTCTAACCTTGGCCCAGTGAGCGCCCGCTCCTTCGTCGTCTTTCTCGCCGTGCTGGCCGTGGTCGGCCTGCTGGGCTTCGGCCTGCTCAGCAAGGGCGGCGCGAACGTCGCGGTCGGCGAGGCGGCGCCGAGCGGTGACCTGCCCCGCCTCGACGGTGACGGGACCGGGAGCCTCTCCGACTACCGCGGCCGCTGGGTGCTGGTCAACTTCTGGGCTTCATGGTGCCTGCCCTGCCGCGACGAGTCTCCGGCCCTCGAAGCCTTCTATCGCCGGCACCGCTCGCAGCGCTTCACCGTGCTTGGAATCGACACCCGCGACCTCAGCGACGACGGCCGCGCATTTGTCGATCGCTACGGTCTCACCTACCCGCAGCTTCGCGACGGCGACGGCGACCGTGGCCATGACTTCGGCACCAGCGGCGTCCCGGAGAACTTTCTCGTCAACCCACAGGGGCGGCTGGTGTTGATCCGGCGCGGCCCGGTGGACCGGGAGTACCTCGACCAGTACGTGGCGCCGCTGCTGGGGGGCGGTCATGCGAGCGGCTAGCCGGGTCCTGGCGTTGGCACTGGCGCTCGCCGTGCTGCTCGCACCCGCGGCGGCCGGTTTCCGTCCCCAACCGCGGGCCTCGCTCCCCGACATCGAGGACGAGGTGATGTGCCCGGTCTGCGGCACGCTGCTGGAGCTCTCGGAGTCGCCGCAGGCGGATCGCGAACGGGTCTTCATTCGCAAGCTGATTGCCGAGGGCCGCAGCAAGCAGCAGATCAAGGACGCGCTGGTCGCGGAGTACGGGCCCGCGGTTCTCGCGACCCCCCAGGGTTCGGGGTTCGATCTCACCGCCTACCTGGTGCCGATCATCGCCGGACTGCTGGCTGCGACAGCCCTTGTTGTCGGCGTGAGGCGGTGGCGGCGCGCCTCTCAGCCCGACGAACCGGAGGCGGAGGCTCCCAGCGGCGAGGACGCCGAGCGACTTGATTCGGACCTGGCGCGGTACGACCTCTAGCGCGGACTAACCCCAAGTTCTCCCGACACTTGGGAGATCAATAGCTGGACCTTGAAGTCGGACGCCCCGGCCAGCTGGCCGGGGCGTCCGCATGCTCGCTCAGGCTCCTCGGTGCCAACCAAAAGACGCTCTGAAGGGAGCAC
>JBBQNM010000056.1:0-15925 GCA_038329895.1 Solirubrobacterales bacterium
GCTGAACTCATCTCCCGAAAGGACGACCACATGCACAACGTCAACACCGATGCGCTCGAGCAGACGATCGCCAAGGCCGAGCAGGACCCCAGCGCGCTCAAGCAGGAGGTCAGCTTCGATGGCGAATGGCAGACCGGCGAGGGTCAGCCGCAGTTCCGGGCCACCATCCCGGTACCCAACGGCGACCCGGTCGTCTTCGAGGCGGACTTTCCGCCACCGATGGGCGGCACGGGCTCGGCGCCGAACCCGTTGGCCTACTGTTTCTGGGGCGGGCTGGCGTGCTACGCGATGACCTATGCCCAGGAGGCGGCTCGGCAGGGCGTGCAGCTGCGCTCGGTGCGCGCCCGCACCGAGGCCGAGGTCGACATGAGCCGCGCTCTCGGCGTCACCGACAACGCCCCCGTGGAGCGCATCGACTGGTACTTGGAGGTCGACGCCGACGCCCCGCCTGAGAAGCTCGATGAGCTCAAGCGCATCGCCGACGAGCACTGCCCGGGCGTGTACTGCGTGCGCAACCCGGTCGAGCTGACAACCCATCTCGCCGCATGAGCGCCCTGCTCTCTCTCGTCGCGCAGGGTGGGTTCGGTAATGGCCACATGGGCGGCTGGGGCTGGTTGGCCGTCGTGGCCATGGCCGTGATGATGGGCGGCATGGGATGGATGATGTGGTCCATGATGCGGGGAGCCGGTGGCCACGGACGCGGCTCGTCCGAGGATCCCGTCGAAGTCCTCAAAGCCCGCTACGCCCGTGGCGAACTCACCACCGAGGAGTATCAGGAGCGGCTGAACGCATTGTCTTCTGGTCGGGAGGAGTAGGTCGCGCTGCGCCGGCGGTGCCAGGTAGCCCGCCGCCCAGCGAGGCTGGTCCGATCCTGAGCGGACCAGAACGAACCGCCGAGAGCGAGACACGGACCCGGTTCGCGCCGGCGTCAAGCAGAAATGGAACCCTGAGGGGGCTGTTTGCCGTCGCGCCGAACTCCGATCTCGCCCGCCGAAGGCTGGTTTTGCAGGCTCTTTCAGTCGAGGCGACTGGATTTGAACCAGCGACCGCTCGGCCCCCAGCCGAGTGCGCTACTCGCCGATAGGGGGTGGGCTCGGGTCTGATCGCGCATTCTTACTGGGTTTGAGACCGGCTGAGTTGCTCTGACTTTCGTTCAGAATGGAACCCTGAATAGAACCCTGGTTCCGCCAGCGCGACTCGAGGCCCGAAGCGCTGGGACAGATCCAGACTGGCGACGCCGAAAGCCGCCGCCGCTAGCTCATCTGGGGCGCTTCGGCTTACTCGCAGCCCTCGCCCGGTCCGGCCAGGAGGCTGCGGACGGTCGAGGACGCTCGGCGCTGAGGGGCTCTTGGGACGGCGGAGGAGTTGTCGGGTCGTCGCGAGACACCGACCACTGACGAGATCTTCGCGGATCAGGCTGGGCGGCGGCTGAGCACCGAACGACCCAATCCGCGCAGCCCGGCCCGACGACGCGTCCACGCGGCGACCTGCGCGTCGGCATAAGTTTGACTATTGGGTTGAATCGTTGGTAACGTGTTCTCATGCCCTCGCACGATCGGCCGCTTCCCGATGAGTTCGTCGAGCTGATCGCCCAGCGATTCGCCGCGCTCGGTGACCCGATGCGCGTGCGGCTCCTTGACGCCCTCCGGCGCCGAGGCGAGGCGTCCGTCGGCGAGCTCGCCGACGAGCTCGGTGCCGGCTACGCCAACGTGGCCAAGCACCTGACGCTCTTGAACCAGCGGGCCATCCTGGGGCGCAGCAAGCAGGGGACGCGCGCGGTCTACCGGATCGCCGATCCGAGCGTGCTCGAGGTCTGCGAGGTGGTCTGCGGGGCTCTCGCGTCCCAGCTTCGCGAGCTGGAGGCGCTGATCTCGGCCGGACCCGTGCATTTCGTTCAGACGACACGGGACGCACCAGCATGAGAGTCCTTTCCGCTGGGCAGGCTCCGGCGCCCCCGGTGCGCAGGACCTTCGGGCAGCGGGTCTGGGTCGGCGTTTCCAGTGCCGGCGCCGTCGTGCTCGGCGTGGCGCCGCATGTCCTCCATCACATCGGCCTTTTCGCCGGGGCGCTGTTCGCCGGGGCTGGCGGCTCGCTGCTGTTCGGTGTCATCGGCTTGCTCGCCGCGATCCCGTTCCTCCGGCGCGTCCATCGCCGGACTGGCTCCTGGCGTGTTCCGGGAGTGTTGCTGGCGCTCTTCGCCGTCGTCTTCTCGATCTCGACCTTCGTCGTCGGGCCGGCGATCACCGGCACCGGCAGCGAGAAGAAGAGCTCGCCGAGCTCGGGTCAGACCAGCCCGCCGACCGCCCCAGGACCCAAAAAGGACATCCATGGCCACTGACCCACTTCACCGGCGCCGGGCGCGCCACTTCGCGCTGACGCTCGGCGCGATCCTCGCTCTCCTGGGCTTGAACGCGACGCCCGGCTTGGCGTCGGCCAGCGAGGAGCGGCAGGGCGCCCAGCTCCTTCAGAGCGTCCAGGCCGGCAAGCAGAAATGTCAGCAGCTATCGCGCGACCAGTTCGAGCTGATCGGCGAGTACGTCATGGGGCGCATGGTCGGCTCGACCGCCAGGCACGAGGCGATGAACCAGCAGATCACCGCCACGTCGGGCGCGTCGGGCGAAGTCCAAGCCCACGTCTTCATGGGCCAACGCTTCGCCGGCTGCGCCACCCGCGCCGCGCCCCCCGCCTTCGGCTCGATGATGGGCATGATGGGCAACTACTCCGGCGTCAACGGCGGGATGACCGGCAACGGACGCGACGTTGGCAACGGCAGCGGCTCCAACATGATGGGCGGCTCGGGCTCGCGCGCCGGTGGCGGCGACGGCTGGAGCAGCACCGACACCGTGTTGGTCATCCTCCTGGCCGTCCTGGCTGCGGCGCTCGCAGCCCTCGCCGCCTGGCGGCCCTGGCGGCGATCGTCGCCGAAGACGCCGTTGGACGTCCTCAGCGACCGCTACGCCCGCGGGGATATCGACACCGCCGACTACGAGCAGCGCCGGCACGCCCTCGAGGGCCCGACGTGAGCGCCCTGTTTCCTCTCATCGCGAACGGCGGGTTCGGTGATGGCCACATGGGCAACGGCTTGGGCTGGCTGGTGATTGTCGCCATGGTCGTGATGATGGGCGGCATGGGCTGGATGATGTGGTCGATGATGCGGGGATCCGGCAGCAACGGACGCGGCTCGCCCGAGGATCCCGTCGAGGTGCTCAAGGCGCGCTACGCCCGCGGCGAGCTGACCACCGAAGAGTTCCAGGAACGGCTGCGGACGATCGAGGACGCTCGGCGCTGACCGGCGCCTCACGCGGGCGGCGAGGGAGGCTCGGTCGGTAGGCCCAGGCTGATCCAGTCGTGCAATCCGCCGCGGTAGTAGTGAATCGCGGCGGGCGGGTACTTGGAGGTGAGCAGCGCGTCGATGGCCTCTGGCGATGCCGAGCACTGCGGCCCGTTGCAGAAGAAGATGGTTGGCTGAGCCGGGTCGAGCTGGCTGATGCGCTCCACTGTCTCGTCGTGCGGGATGTTGCGCGCCCCGGGAATCGTGGAGGAGCCATGGGCCTCGGCGGGTCTGCTGTCGATCAGCGACAGCCCGCGGTCGAGATGCTCCATGACCTCCAGCTCGCCGACCGTGCGGACTCCGTCAGCGAGCTGCATGGGTCTGATCGTGCCCCAGGTCGCGTCGATCACGACGAGTCCGCTGTCGGCGAGGCGCATCGGCACCCGCATCGGTCCGCGATCGCGCCCGGCGCGCGGGAGCTCTGGGCGCCGCGGCGGTTCAGGCGACATCGCCAGCCGCCCCGGTGATCAGCGGGATGGTGTTGCGCATGCGATAGGTGCCTGGGCGGCTTTCGTGCACCCGGCCTCTGAGCTGTACAGGCTGCCGCGCGGCGGAGAGGTCGGCTTAGGCCTGCCGCGCCGCACGGGCCGCGCGTTCGGTGCTCGCGTTGTGCATCTCATCCTTGCTTTTCAAACGCTCGAAGCAGCATTTGTCGGTGGCTGGCAATCCCGGCGCGCCGGCTCCCCGTCCCCGGAGGCGTCAGCGCGTCCTCGCTGGCGCCCGTGGCGGTGCGCATGCCTCCGGCGCGACCCACCCGCGCAACGGTTCTTCTTCGACTCGGGCGTAGGCGGTCAGACAGCGAGTGAAGGCTGTTAGCGCTGAGGTTGGCGAATGTGATCAGGCAGATGACGGCCTCGATATCGTGGCGCTCCTGAGCGTCAAAGCGCTCGCGAAAAGCTTGATCAACCTGTGGGTGTGGCTCCCGACTCTGGCCCGCCTCAGCGCGGGCGACGGCGTAGGCGACCGCCGTTCGCGCACGCGAGTCACCGGCCCGAGTCGCTGCGGTGACATCGTCGAGTTCCGGCTTGCGAGCGCCCTGTTGAGCAGGCCCCGTTTCGTGGACGTGCGCGCACCAGCGGCAGGCGTTGACGCGGCTGACGGCAAGCATGATCTGTTCACGCAGCGCCGCGTCCACGCGCTGGTGGACGTAAATGGACCGCAAGCGCCGGGCTGAGCGCAGCACGGTCCAGCCGTCGCCGAGCATCTCGAGCAGCCCGCCGTAGGTCCTCCGGTGAGACCCGTTGGTTGCTGCGGAGGATGAGCCGCTTGCGCTGGGGTCGGTCGCTGGTGACGTGCCGTCGCCGACCGTGATCTGGCTTGTGTCCAGCATCGGCGTAGAGCATCGCAGGACGGCGGTAGCCATGGCGTCCTGCACCACCTGGTTCACGGCCGAAATGCCCCGACCCGATGAGGGCGGTTGCGGGTCTTTGCGATGAAGCCGAAGGTGTGGCGCAGGTCGTGAAAGCGCAGCGGCCGCCCGCCGGCGCGCTTGCCGACAGGATTCGAACCAGTGACCTTCGGCTTCCTGAGAGATGCCCTGGACGCAGATCCCTACCTCACCAGTAGCACAGCACACCACAACTGACCGCCCCAACATCGAGCCGTCTTCAGACTCGGGCCTGTCCTTCGAGATGCAGCTGCTAGGGGCAACCCGAGAGCCCTGGCACCGCCTACGACTCACCCCCTCACGCACTATCACCTGCGATGAAAGCCGAGGCAACCCGCCCTCTTTCTGGACACCGAGGGCGGGATGCTCACGATCGGAAAGCTGGGAGCAGGCCAGGAGGCCTATTACCTCGACAAGGTCGCCCAGGGCGCCGAGGACTACTACACGGGCGAGGGTGAGGCGGAGGGCCGCTGGACCGGCGATGCCGCTGCCAAGCTCGGCTCGGAGGGTAAAGTCGGCGGCGATCAGCTCACCGCGATGCTCACCGGCCGAGATCCCGTCGAGGGAGAGCCGCTGCTCGGTATGTCCGGTGTCCCATCCGGCCGCGGAGCTGTCCCAGGCTTCGACCTGACCTTCTCGGCCCCGAAGTCGGTCTCGCTGCTTTGGGCGCTCGGCGACCAACCCACTCAGCTAGCGGTCCGTGACGCTCATGAGCGATCGGTGGACGTAGCACTCGCCTACATGCAGCGCCAGGCCTGCTGGACGAGGCGCGGAAAGGGCGGTGCTGAATTCGTGCCGGGCAACGGCTACATCGCCGCCGCCTTCCGCCACCGCTCTTCGCGCGCAGGCGATCCCCAGCTTCACACCCACGTCCTGGTCGCCAATGCGACCAGGGGGCCGGACGGTCGCTGGACCCGGCTCTATCACCCAGCGATCTATGACCACGCGAAGACCGCCGGCTATCTGTACGAAGCGCAGCTTCGCCATGAGCTGACCCGAACCCTCGGCGTTAGCTGGCAACCAGTTCGCCGAGGAATCGCCGAGCTTGCAGGCTTCACAGACGAGCAGCTGCGCCGCTTCTCCACCCGCCGAGCGGAGATCCTCGCCGCCGCCGGCGGCCCCGATGCCTCTGCCCGGGCCCGCCAAGTGGCCACGCTCGACACCCGCCGCGCCAAGGAGCCAGATCTCTCGCCCCAGACGATGCGCGAGCGCTGGCATGAAAGGGCGGCGGAGGTAGGGCTGGACCCCGAAGCGATTGAGCGCGTGCTCGGCCGCAACGTCCACCCTGGCACCGGGACCCGTGCGGTCCTAACCGCCGAGCAGGTGGACCGCGCGGTCACTGCGCAGGTCTCCCACTTCGACCGTCGCGATGTCGTGCAGGCGGTGGCGAATCTTCTCCCAGAGGGAGGGGAAGCCGAGAAGGTCGAACAAACCGCCGACGCCTACCTGACTACCGATCACGTCGTTCGGATCGGCGAGGGACCGAAGGGCGACCGCTTCACCACACGGAGAATCTGGGAGCTGGAGCAGCAGGCGCTCGCCACCGCGGAGCGCATGTCCTGTGACCAGCGCGCCATTGCGGGCGAGCTGATTGCCCAACGCGTGATCGCCGCTCGGCCGACCCTGAAGACGGATCAGGCCGAGATGGTTCGCCGGTTGCTCAGTCGCGGTGAGGGAATCTCGATCGTGATCGGCGAGGCCGGCACCGGCAAGACCTACGCGATCGTCGCCGCGGCCGACGGATGGTCTCAAGCCGGCATCCCATTGCGCGCTGCGGCGCCGACGTGGCGGGCGGCGAACGTGCTCTCTTCCGAGGGGCTCCCTACGACGAGCATCGCCGCGCTTCTAGGCGAGTTCGATGACTCACAAAGCCGCGGGCTCCTCGCCCTGCAGCGGAACTCGGTGCTCTTGGTCGATGAGGCGGCGATGGTCGACTCTCAGACCCTGGCGCGTCTCATTGACCACACTGATCAGGCCGGCGCGAAGCTGGTGTTGGTCGGCGACCCCGAGCAGCTGCCAGAGCTTGAAGCGGGCGGCCTGTTCCGAGCGATCGCCGAGCGGACCGAGCCGATCAACCTACACGAGGTGATCCGCCAACGCCACGAGCTTGACCGCAGCGCGGCAAAACGCATCCGAGAGGGGCGTGGGGTGGAGGCGTTTGAGCTTTACCGCTCCGAGGAGCGGGTCGTGGTTGCCCCTGATACCGACTCAAAGCGCGAGGCGATCGTCTCGGACTGGTGGCGCTCCTTCTCCGTCGGCGACGACGCGCTGATGATCGCCAAGCGGAACGCTGATGTCGAGCGTCTCAACGCGATGGCCCGCTCCGTCATGCGTGAGGAGCGAAGGCTGGGTTCGGTCGAGATTGAGGTCGGAGGCCAGGCCTTCGCCTCCGGTGACCAGGTCGTCACCCGGGTCAATGCGCCGGGCGATGGCGTCTATAACCGGATGCGTTGGCGCATCGCCGAGGTCGATGCACAGCGCCGGGCGGTGACGCTGGACTGTCTCGACCAGGAACGCCGCGTTGTCCTTGGTCCGCAGTACCTGGATCAAACGAACGTGGCGAGCGGCGCCGCCTCCCTGCAACACGGCTATGCCGCAACCCTCTACATCGCCCAGGGCACCACGGTCGATCGCGCCTTCGTCGCTGCCGATGCCTCAATGGAACGCCACGACTACTACGTGGCGATGTCTCGTTCGCGCGAGGAAGTCCTCCTCTACGCGGCTCCCGAGATCGGCCTGGCCAGGGAGGAGTACGCGCCGTGCCAGCCCTCCCATCGTGAACCGCTGGACCACATCCGCTCCGCGATCGAGCGCGAGGATGCGCAGATCGCCGCCACTGACGAGGCGCTTCGCGCGCCGCTTCAGAGGCTGCCAACTAGTGAGCTGGTGAATCGACGGACCGAGCTCGAGCAAGAGATACGGGCGGCAACGCCGGCCGAGAGGCGTGCCGCTCCCGCTTCATCGTCACCTGCGCCCTCAGGCGCCGCGAAGGCCGAGCTGGCGATGGTCGAGTCCATCCTCGCCGAGCACCGCCGTCTTGTGATCGCCGCCGATCGCATCTCGGCGCCCGCCTACATCACCGAGACTCTCGGCGAGAAGCCTCAAGAGCCCCGAAAGCTGGCGGCCTGGGAGCGTGGCGTGGAGCAGATCGAGCGCCACCGCCAGGCACACGGAATTGCAGACCGCTCTAGCACCCTTGGCGCCCAGCCACCAAGCGGTCTCAAGCGCGCCGAGTGGGCAAGGCAGCGAGACCATCTGCGCTCGCTGCAGCGCCAACTGGGCGTGAGCCAGGAACTGAGCCTCGATCGCAGCGTGGGCATCGAGCTCGGTCTGTGAGCCAGAACCCCAGCTGACAGTCCTCCACGGTAATCCACCTACCCGCCTTCGCCTGGGCGTCGGGCGGCCGATCTTGGCACGGCAGGGCCGTGCGCTTGGCCGCCCTCATGGACGCACAGCCGAAGTCGCGCGCATCTGTCAACCGCGAGCGAAACGCCAAGCTTCTTTGCGAGCTGCTCACTCAGTCCGAGCACCTGCTGCGACGCCAGGCTCGCCAACACGCGCAGCTTCCCGAGGATGCAGAAGACGCGCTGCAGTACGCCTATGTGCGCTTCATCGAGCGCTACCGGGGCGACTGCGAGCCACTCGCCTGGCTCTACACCACGGTCAAGCGCGAAGCCTGGGCCATGCGCCGCAAGACATCGCGACGCCGCGAGGTCAGCCTTGGCCTTCCTCGGGAGTCAGATGACTCCCCTCAAGTCACGCCCGACTTGGTCCCCAGCGATGTTTCGGCACCTGATGAGCTCGCGATCCGCACAGAAGAGCTGCGCGAACGCGAACGTTTGATCGCCGAGCTAAAGCCCGATCAGCGCCGTGCCCTCGTACTGCTCGGCATGGGCTTTAGCTACGCAGAGATCTGTGAGCTGACCGGCTGGACCTATACCAAGGTCAACCGCTCGATCGCCGAGGGGCGCGCCGAGCTGCGCGCCCGAGAGGCCCGAGAGGCGCAAGGGGCATAGATGATCAGGCTTGGCGCTCAACAGGGAATGCGCACCGAGCGGCTTGACCCCGTCGACCTGCTGGCAGCCCTTTGCGGCTTCCTGGACGAGGAGCTCGACATATTCGTCCACCAGCCGGGCTGGGAGTTTTGCACTGGCTTTCGCGGGCACCTGGCGCGGGTTCGGAGCCTTCCCCCCGAGAGCGGCGCGGTGACGCTGGACTTCGCGGGCGGCGAGTCGCTGACTCTTGTGCCTTCAGAGGTGATCGCCTACAGCGGCCCATCGCTTTGCCATCAGCGGGGCGGCTGGATGGAGCTGCAGCTCGGCTTCGGCGGCGTGGTCACGATCGAGCGCGTTTCAGCGGAGCATTCCGGGCCGACGCATTGCGGCGCATCGTGAGGCAAATGTGCCGCAAATCGGACATGTCTAGCGCGGTAAATGGAGCCCTGGCTCGACAAGCATCAGCTTGCACGGCACCTAGGCTGCTCCGAGCGCTGGCTGGAGTACCGCCAGCGCGACGGGCTGCCTTGCGTGGTGATCGCCGGGCGGATCAAGTTCAGGGCCTCCAAGGTCGAGGTCTGGCTTGAGCGCGAGGGCTTTCTGGTGAGGCGGGGCGCGTGATCCGAAAGACAAGGACCCGGGAGGGAAGGGTCCGCTACGGCGTTCGGGTCCACCTTGGCGGCGGACGCTACGAGTGGCTCGGCACCCACCCGACGCGCGAGAAGGCCCGCCAGGTCGAGGCCGAGTGGTTGTTGCGCCGGCGGGCAGGGGAGATGCGCAGCTGCCGCGATTTCGCCCGCTTTTGGCTCGAGGGCTATGCCAAACGCGTCAAAGCGTCGAGCTATGACACCGGGCGGTCCTCTCTTCGCGTTTTTCTGAACACCTTCGGCGAGCGGGCGCTGGACAGCATCGATCCCACCGAAGCCGAGCGCTGGGCCCGGGAGCAGCGCTGGGCCGTGCCGGTGGTCGTGACGATGCTGAACGACGCGGTCGAGAAGCGCCTGTTGCTGGTCAACCCGTTCAAAGGGCTTTCAAAGAAGGGGCCGGGGCGACGCGACACCGATCCGCTCACGGTCGCCGACGTCGAGCGTCTCGCCGCGATCGCCGGCGAGCTGCACGGCCAAACGATGTGCAGCTTCGTCCTCTTTACCGCCTACAGCGGCATGAGGGTGGGGGAGGTGTTCGCGCTTCGCTGGGAGGACATCGACTTTCGCCGCGGGCGGATCCTCGTCCGCCGACGCCTTTACCGCGGCCAGCTCGATCTACCCAAGTCGAACAAAACGCGGGAGATCGTGCTGACTCCGCAGGCCCGAAGTGCGCTCGATCCGCTGAACCGCTCAAGCGAATGGGTCTTCACCGCCAAGCGTGGCGGGCACATGACCCAATCGACGCTCACCTACTACTGGCAGGGCATCGTCGCCGCCTTCGGGCGTCCGGTGACCCCGCATGAGCTAAAGCACTTTGCCGGGCACTATCTGTATGTGACGCTGGGGTTGCCGGCGCGAGTGGTCGCAGTCCAGCTCGCGCACACCGGGCCCCGGCTGGTCGAAGAGCTCTACGGACATGGAGACGTTGGGGCGCTGGTTGAGATCGATCGAGCCCTCGCCAATCACCGAGCCTGAACCGCGGCTCAGAAGCCGTCGACGCTCGCTCCCGCTCTCGTCGGACTTACGCGCGCCGCTCCACTGGTCGCGGTTGACGACGAAGACAAAGCAGAGGCCGCGAATGGCTTACACGTTCATCCGCCGAAGCGACGACCATCTACGCGAGTGGACTCTGAGAATCCGAATGAGCATGCGCGACCGCTGTGGCAGTGGGCTTTTCTCTGGATCGGCGACCACAGCAACCTAACCGTGATGCATCCGCTCGATGTGGATCGAGCCAAGGGTGTCTTGGCAGACCTCTCTGCTGTAGGCGAGCGACCCTCATACCGGGAAGTCAAAGCCTTTCTCGCCACGGCTTGGGAATCATTGCCGGATACCCAACGGCAGGTCCGCGAACTCTGGAGAAGGCTCGATCGAAATCCCGGACATCGCTTCCGGATGCCCTACGGTCGCCATCCTCGGTTCTACACGCTTGACCGACTTGTCGAGGAGCACAAACTGGTTCCTCTTGAAGAACGTCTACGGGAGCTCGCTGCGAGTGCCGTGGATCGTTGCGCGCGCGCCGCCAACGGTGGGAGCAAGGCGGATTTCGATGAGGGACATGGCGAGCTTGAGCGGGTTGCTAAAGCATTTGCGGACCTGCGGGCCTTACGCTTTGGGCCAGCTGCGGTCGGACGATGGTGGGATCGATTTGAAAGTGAGGATCCGCCCTCCGGGACCCGCGGAACCCTCACCTAGGCGGCAGCACTAGCGTGCCGCCGCTTTTTTCGCATTCAATCGCCTGCCCGGCCGTCTCGTCCAACGCGAGAGCACCGCCCATGGGCAGAAGCTCCTCATCGTTTACTTCGGTCGCCACCCTGAGTGAGTTCCGGCAGCTCCCAAACCCCGGGCTCGAGAACCAGAAGCGCGTCGATCGGTGTCGATCGACCGGCTACCACTCCGAGAGCGAGGGCCCGATCTACCTCGTGCTCCTCGAGTTGTTGTTCCAGGTGATCGCGAAGGTAGAGCGGCAGGTCGCCCCCTTCGCTTGCGGGAACCGCGACGACGGTTATTAGGGCGCGACCTGGCATTCCCTCGAAGGCGAGTACAAGGCGCTGAACAAGTCCTCGCTTCGCGGCTCGCACGCGGAGACGACGAAGCTCTTGGAACAGCTTGTCTTGGGAATCACGGTTGACATCGAGCAGGGTGCACGCTGCTGCGAGGTGTCCGGGCGGCCGTTCCGCCTCAAGCAAGGTAAGGAGGTCTAACGTTGCCTCAGGTAAGCCCTGAGTGGGTTTTGGCGCCGGCTTGCTCCGCATGCCTCGCTTGTGGAACAGGTAGGCATCGATGGCATCAGTCAGTGATGGGTAACGGACCAGTGCGTGTTCCTCATCCTCGAAGTAGAGCCCGTTATGGAGGTACAGAGAGAACCAGTCGAGTTCGTCGGTCGCTAGGCGGCCGCCAAGCTGATTGAGGCGTGACCTACGTCGTAGGAAGTGGACTAGCTGGGCCGGATACTCGACTAGTTCAACGATGACCTCAAGCTCGTGCAGGGTCACCATCCACGGGATGGCAACTCCATCGGGTAGGAGCCGACTTCCGGCGAGCTGCCAAATGACTGGGGCCACGACGGAGAGGTCGTCGAGAGTAACTACGACCGGATGAACCTCGCGGATGCGAGCAGTCCCCAGATCGATGGGCTTGCCGGCCTTTAGCAAGACTGCTCCGGAATCATGGAGCAGGGCCTCGCGAGCTTGTCCGGACTGGTCAGCGGCCTTGCCCACGACATCCTTGAGCTGCCGCAGCAGCCTTTCGCCGCCACGATGAGCACTTTCCCCGAGTGTCGCTCCTTTCGCCTCGACCACGATCAGGACGTCATCGCAACGCAGTAGAGCGTCAATCTGTCCGTTACCCGAGTCGCTCCGCAATTCGAGATCGCGGTGCTCTTCATCTGGTCGAAGGGCTTGAGCTAGCAGTTCTGCTGCTCGCTCCTCGACATGCGCTGCGCGCCGCCGTTGCCAGCCCTCGCGGGCGCGATCGCCGCAAGCGGCAACTGCCTTCTCGAAGTGCCGCCGCAAACACCAGAGATCAGATCCGGGATAAGTGCAGAGGAACATTCCGTCGTCGTCGCGTAGGAACGGGCGAGCGCGTACGTCCTCGAATCGGCGGAAGAGGTCGTCCTCCTGTTGACCGAAAGCGACTGACAATCGCTCCAAATAGGCAGCGGCGGCGCGCTCGTCGACTTCCGCCTTCTCCGCCAGGTCCGAGGAACTGAATCGCAGGCGATCACCCACGTCGTGCCACGCGAAACCGATCACCGCATGCGCGAGCCACTCCGGGCGCGAGGTCGCCGGCATGTTCTTGAGCTTCGCTTCCATCCCGGCGAGCTCTGCGGGCACCTCGCCCTTTAGCAGGGGTTCGAGCAGCGGAGCAAAGTCTTCGCGCAACGCGGTCAGTCGCTCTTCGACCAAGCCCTCGACTGCATGAACCAGCCCGACTGCTGTCGCAGCGCCGAAACCCAGCTCGGTCGTGACCAACTCCTCGGTGGTTTCATCCCCGAACAGGTCGATGAGCGTTTGTTCCTCCTGCCAAACGTATGCCGATCCGCGCATGTAGAGATGGTGGATGCGGGCCCGTAGTCGAACCGAATCTTCAATCGTCATGCCTTCTTGACTCAGTTGCCGTTGGGCAATGAGCGAGTTGACGATCAGAAGCTCACGAATCAACTTCTGCGCGGGTTCGAGCACGTCACTGCCGATCGGCAGGTCAGCATCACCGGTGCCGCGTCGCCCGGGGCGAGCGATCAGAAGCGCTGCAGCCAGTTCGGGAATTGCCGCAAGACCCTCATCCTCGGATTCGACGTACGCGTTGGCGTCGAGAGGGACCTGCGCAAAGTAGAGGTTGCTCAACAGGTGGAATGCGTCGTAGGGCTCGACAAGATCAGCCAGCTGGCGTTCCCGAAGAGCGATCGCATCATCAAACTCCCCACCATCCAGCTCGCTGACCAACTCCGTCCACTCCTGGATGCGGTTGCGCACCAAAGCCGCACCTTTGGCAGTTAGGCCTGAGCGCGGACGTTGTCGGGTCCTGGTGGCCGCCTTTTTTCGCCTGTGGCGCTTGCGTTTCGACATGCCCTAAGGGTCTCGCAAGGCCCAGATGTTGGCCGGCTCGATCCTCGCGAGAGCGCTGAGGTCCGCCGGCGTGACGGATAGATTCAGCTCCATGGAACTGCGAGCTGGCGTGCGAGTGCGCGTGGTCAATCAGCCACACGACCCATTCGAGGGCACCCTGGTGAGACCAGAAGGCGGCGAGATCATTCCCGAGGGCGGGGGCCAGGATCTCGTGCTCCGGAAACGGCGCGTTCGACGGAATGACGGGATCGAAGTCGTCGTACCCGAGGCAGCCCTACAGCCACCGGAGTAGGCCTCCTGGGTTTGCAAAAGGAGTGGCCAGCGACTGACTCTTCGTGTCTCGCTTGCCTCGCGCCGAAACACAACCAGTGAGAGCAACTAGATGACACCAGACACCGGCACAGCGATCTTGGTCTTGGCAGTTTTCGTCCTGCCGGGGTTCGTGACGTTGCTTCTGCGTGAGCGCCTCTACGTCGTGAAGGGCGAAGACACACCTTTCGAGCGCCTCCTTCAAGCCCTTTTTAACAGCGCCATCATCTATGGCGTTGTCATCGGCGTGGGCGCCGTGTTCGGGCTCGACAAGGCCGACTTGGCCGAGTTTTATAAGGGCGAGAAGAGCCTCGGCGCGGACCTGTTGGCTGCGGCCGTGGTCTTCCTCATCTTGCCGTTTGCGCTCGCGATCATCGGCTCGCTCTGGGCCGCCTCGAAAAAGCTCCGGCCTAAGTTCTTGCGATTGGTGGGCAGCTCGGAGGCCCACAACGTCCTCTCCGGCTGGAACGAGCTGTTTAGCCAACAGGGAGAAGCAATGGTGCGTGTGACGCTCAGAGACGGTCGAGTCGTCGGAGGGTTCTACGGGCAGGGCAGCCTCGCGGGGTATTCCCAACACACTCAGGATCTCTATATCTCGCAGCGATGGGAACTGGATGCCGATAGCTGGTTTGCGAGGGCAGCACCCGGGTCTCTGGGTATCTGGCTGCCGCGCGAAAGCATCGTTTCGCTGGAGGTCTATACGTCCGAGGAGCTCCGCGAAGAGGGCCGCGAGGAAAGCTAGACTTAAGGCTATGCGCGGCTCGGGAGAAGCGATTCAGAAGAAGGGCGGGTATTCGCCCAAGGGCTCTGCCCCTGCGCCGAAAAAGCCCCCCCCGAAGCCGAAGGACTCCAAGAGCGCGGCACAGCCACCGCTAAACGGAAACTCGGGATGACGCGGGCCACCAGAGGCGGCAAGCCCGCGCGGGGCGGACAGGCTCCAACCGAGCAGCGCGGCATGCGACCTGAGAATCAGGGAACACCGCCGGCCTCTCCGCCGCCAAAACCCACGGACTCGGCGCCATCGGCACAGCCGCCGAGCAAATCGAAGTGAATTCAGAGCGCGACAAGCTTCAGGAAGGCTGGAGCCCCGGCGAGAAGGCGATGAAGCCGCTCAAGACGAACAAGCCGCCCTCAAAAGCGCCGCCGAAGCCGAAGGACGCGGCCTCCTCGGCGAATCCGCCGAAAGATAAGCGGCAATAGCAGTATCTCTCCCGGGACCTGCTTGGCTTGTGGGAGACACAAGCCAGCCATTCCGCCCTATCGGAACCCAGCTAGCAAGCGAAGTCGCGCCAGTCGCCCCGACTAAGGGGTCTCACGCGAGTCGTGTGCTAGAGATTTTCCTCTAGATCAGCCGCCTTTTCGTCGTGACGGCCGGCGCTTTGGCCCTCGCGGGAAATCTGTTGCTCGGCTTGCGTGGCGCGCGTGTTCAGCTCCTCGGCGCGGGCGGCCTCCTTCTCGGCGGAGGCGGCGTGCTCGGTGGCTTCCCGGCGCAGAGCCTCGGCTTCTGGGCCCAGCTCTTGAGCCTTGGTGGCATGGGCGTCTGCCTCTTGACGGTGTCCGGTGGCTTCTGAAGCCAGCCGCTCGCGCAGGACCCTTCTCTGCTCCACGCGGCGTCGGGCATAGACCGCCACAAGAGCCAAAACGATCAGTGCGGCCACGACGATGGCGATGATCACAATTACCGACATGCGGACCTCTTTCCTCGTTCCTCTCTACGGGCGGACTGCTCGAGGGGATGAGGAACACGAAGAACCCAGCGCGCAGTTACCTGCATCAAGCGTACCCGCAGGTACGTCACCTGTCGCACCAGGAAGCGGACGCTAGGCGCGGGTGAAAGGATGGCCCCGTCTGGTTGGCCTCCCCCTGGATTCGGGCTTTTGAGGCTCACCGGATCGCGGGAGAAACCGATTGGCGCCCCGGCTTACTTAGCTAGTAGGGCGGAGGCGGCGTCTCGCGCGGCGGAGGCAACCGCAGGCCCTCTACCCCTAGATCCGGTGGACTCGCAGCTCGAGTAATTCCCGCGTCGAGTTCGCGCTGCGACCGTCGCTAGCTCACTTGCCAGGATTGAGGGTCCGTCAGAAGACCCGTCGTGCCAGGTAGATCACGATAAGCACCAGGATGATCACCACGAGAATTGTCACCACAGACATTTCTGTTCCTTTCGCGAGGGTCCCTCGATCTTGTCACGT
>JBBQNM010000057.1:0-15872 GCA_038329895.1 Solirubrobacterales bacterium
GATCGACTCGATCGTGTCCTCGACGCTGAGGATGAAGCAGGCCGAGCACTGTGGGCGCTCCTCGAAGCCGACGTTGAACCAGACCGGGGAGTTGAAGGCAGCCTTTTGGTGCAGCAGGATCGAGGTCAGCTCGGCCTCGAAGGCGTCGCCGTCGTCTGAGCTCGCGAAGTAGCCGCCCTCGCGACCCCAGGCGGCGATCGTGCCGGCGACCCGGCCGATCATCTGCTTGACCGAGCGCTCACGCTGTTCGGTTCCGAGCTGACCCCGGAAGTACTTCTGGGCGACGATGTTGGTCGCGTTCTGGGACCAGCTCTTGGGGAACTCGACCTCGCGCTGGTCGAAGGCGGGGTCCTCCGGATCGCCGATCTGGGCGTGGCGGTCCTCCCACTCGACCTCGTCGAAGGGATGGGCGTCGGGAGAGCTGAAGCGACGTTCGATCGCCAGGCCCTGGCCTGTAGTCGTGGGGGTGCTAGCGGCGCTCTTCGCCATCGGGGTCTCTCCTCTGATCGGGGTCATGCGGGGGACTCCGGAGAATTGCTCTTGGTGCGGACGGAACCGGCGGGCAAAGATCCTGCAAATTCCGAATCTGCCGCAAACACCGAGTCGACCTTGGAGGAGAGCGTCCCCGCGAACTGAAGGTAGGCACCTCGGTCCACGTCGCGCAATCCATTCAGGCAGAGCTCCCCGATCGCCCCGGTCGGCAACTCTCCGCCGGCCTCGATGACAGCCGTTTGGGCGTTGTCGGCGATCGCGTCGATCTCTGCATCGGAGACCCGGCGCTTGTGGGCGGCGCGGGCCAGCCCGTCGCGCAGCTTGGCGCGGTCGAACGGTTGGCGGCGGCCGTTTCGCTTGCGGACGAAGAGCGACTGCTCGTAGCGCTCATAGGTGGTGAAGCGATACCCGCAGGCCGAGCACTCGCGGCGGCGCCGGGTTGTCACGCCGGCCTCGGCGCTGCGGCTCTCGAGGACGCGGCTGCTGGCTTCGCAGAGGGGACAGTGCACGCAGCACATTCTACTAGTTATAGAGCCAATTTCCTCTTTACAGAGCCAAAAACACCACATATAGCGGTGAATTGTTCACGCCTGGCGGCCTAATCACTGGTTGCTCACACACCGCGGCGCGGTCCGCCGCTAGGCTGGCTGCGTGGCCAATCAACGGCGAAGGGGCGCCGAGCGGATGGGCGAGCGTGTCGACGCCGCCCGCGAAGCGATGGGCGACCGCGCAACGGCGGCCCGCGAGGCGATGGGAGATCGCGCCACTGCCGCCAAGGAAGCGGTCGGCGATCGGGCGACCGCTTCCCGCGAGGCGGCCGCCGAAGCGATCGCCGCGGTCAAGCCGCGGCTGCGCGGCGTCTCACACGAGTGGGCGTTCTTCGTCTCGCTGTTCCTCGGCGCCGGCCTGATCGTCGCCGCCAAGACGCCGCGCGCGACGCTCGCGGTGGCGATCTACGCGGTCAGCCTCTCGGCGCTGTTCGGGACCAGCGCTCTCTATCACCGCGTCAATTGGCAGCGGCCGAACACGCGCCGCTGGATGCGCCGCCTCGACCACTCGATGATCTTCCTGGCGATCGCCGGTACCTACACGCCGTTTGCGCTGCTGGTGCTGCATGGCGCCTGGGCCGACGCCGTCCTCGCCGTCGTCTGGGTCGGTGCCCTCGCCGGCACGATCGTCGAGATGATCTGGATCGATGCGCCGAAGTGGGTGACCGCGATCGTCTACCTGTCGCTGGGTTGGGTAGCGATCGTCGCCTTCCCTGAGCTGTGGAAGGGGCTGGGGCCGGCCGGCTCGCTGCTGGTTGCGGCCGGCGGGCTTCTCTACACCGTGGGCGCTGTCGTCTACGCGACCCAGCGGCCCAACCCCAACCCGGCTGTGTTCGGATACCACGAGGTCTTTCACCTGCTCGTGATCGCGGCCGCCGCGGCGCAGTTCGCCGCCGTCGCCTTCTTCGCGCTGCCGGCGCAGTAGGCCTGGCGCTCGGTCTAGCCGCTTACCGTCGCGGCGCTCTGCTTCGCGGCCTCGATCAGCGCCAGGACCTCGGACTCGCGGCCCTCACGGACCAGCTGCACCGGGTCGGGAGCGCCGTTGACGATTCCCTCGAAGAACTCCTTGCGGTCCTGGTAGGTGGGAAGCGTCGCCTTGGCCCAGCCGCGGGCGTCGTTCAGCATCACCGCGAGGCGGGCGTAGGGCTCGCCGAAGGCGTCGGCGATCTCGCGCTTCATCCGCTTCGCCAGCGCCGGTGAGGCGCCGGCCGTGGAGATCGCGATCGCCAGCGGGCCGCTGCGCACGATCGCCGGCAGGATGAAATTGCAAAGCGGCGGCACGTCGACCACGTTGACCAGCATCGAGCGCGCCTCGGCGTCCTCGTAGACGCGGATGTTGACCTCGCTCTCGTTGGTCGCGGCGATCGCCAGAAAGGTGCCCTCGAGGTCGGAGCGAGCGGCGTACTCGTGCCGCTCCCAGGAGATCGAGCCCTCGGCGGCATATTCCTGAAGCGCCGGCAGCGCATCGGGGGCGATCAGCGTCACGTCCGCATCGCAGAGCAGCAGTCCCTCGACCTTCTCGAGGCCGATGTCGCCACCTCCGACGACCACGGCGCGGCGCCCCTTCAGCTTCAGGCAGGCGATGTAGAGCGGGGTCTCGAGCATGTCGCGCACGCACGACTGGTCGCAGATCCCCTTGCGGAGCTGGCACACGCACTCTTTGCCGGCATAGGCCTGGGCGGGCATGGGTCAAAGGTTAGAAGCCGAGCGGTGGCGGCGGACGGCGACCACGGCGGCGGTGGCCAGCGCCGCGCCCAGGACGACGATCAGCGCCGCCAGCACTCCCGGCAGCGCTGGCCCTGTCTCGGCAGCGTGAACGGCGAGTGGGTGCGGGGCCGCTGGACCCGGCGAGCCGTCGGCCGCGGCCACCTCGTTCTTGGTCGCGGCCGCCGCGGGGGCGGTGCCGCAACCGGCTGCGATCTGCTCGAGTGCCGCGTTGATCGCATCGGTGAATCCCGGGTCGTATTCGCGAACGTCGGCCGGGATTTCGGTCAATCCACTGCCCAGCTCGCTCGCCGAGTAGGCGCAGCCGTCGATCACGCCGTCGGCACGGTAGTCGTCATAGAGGGTCTGAAAGTCGGCCTGCGCGGGGCCCGCCAGCAATAGTGCGGCGGCGGCGGCGGCGATGGTCAGCGTCGCGAGAAGGCGGGGGCGCATCCCGGCAACACCTTAGGGCCTCTTGCTTGCGGTCAACTAGATTGCGCGCGATGGAAGCGGTGACTGTGGCCGGGCGGCCCCGATTGGCGCGTTTCCGGGAGGCGATCTCGGCCTGGGGCCTTGGCGCCTGGCTACTGGCGCTGCTCGTCTTCGCCGGCATCTATGCCGCCTTCAACAATGGGGCGACGGCGATTCCCCAGGAGAGCAGGTTGCAGGTCGGCGTCGCCGCCATTGGGCTGGTCTGCGGGCTTGGTCTCGCCGCGGGTGCGCTGCGGGCAGGCCGGGCGTCGCTGGCCTGGTTCGGTGTCGGCGTGCTCGGTAGCTTCGCCCTGTGGAGCGCGCTGTCGACGCTGTGGTCGGCGGCTCCGGACTTGAGCTGGCTCGCCGCCAACCGGGCGATCGTCTACTTCGTGGTGGTGGCGGTGGCAATCGTCGCCGCCTCCAGCACGCGCGCCGCGCCGCGCGGCGTCGCGATCGGCATCGCCGCCGCGTCACTGCTGGTCGCGCTGTACGCGCTGGGCGGCAAGATCATCCCGGGGCTGCACTTCGCCTTCTTCGATTTCAACCCCGGCGATGAGTTCGCCCGGGTGCGCGAGCCGATCGGATACTGGAACGCGGTCGGGATCCTCTGCGTGATGGCGGCGCCGGTGTGCATCTGGCTCGCCGCCTTCCCGGAGGCCGCGGTGCGGCTGCGGATCGGTGCGCTGCTGGCGCTGACCGTGTTCGTGCTCACCACCGCGACCACCTACTCCCGCGGCGCCCTGCTCGCCTATGTGGCAGTGCTGGCGGTGATGGTCGGCGCCGGTCCGCAGCGCCTGCGCCGCCTTGCGGTTGGAGTCGGCGCGATCCTCGCCGCGCTGCCCTCGATCGTGATCGCCTTCGGTTTGCACGACCTCTCGGCGGGAGGCCTGTCGCTACACGACCGAGCGGGAGGCGGAGCGATCCTCGGCCTGGTGCTGCTGCTCAGCCTCGCCGCGGTGGCGATCGCCGGGCGCGAGCTGCTGCGGGTCGAGGGCAGGGTGCGCTGGACGGCGCGCCACTCGCGCTTGGTCTGGCGCGGGCTGGCGGCGGCTGTCGCTGGCCTGTTGATCGTCGGGGTTGGCGCGCTGACCGTGTCCAGCCGCGGGCTGACCGGCGAGATCTCTCATCAGGCCGGCCTCTTCAAGCAGCCCAAGGCCGGGCCCGGGAACGATCCCAGCCGCTTGATCTCCTCCAATGGGTCCAATCGCTGGATCTGGTGGCAGGAGGCCCTCGGCGCCTTCAGCGACAAGCCATTGGGCGGCTGGGGAGCGGGCTCGTTCCCGGTCGTCCGCTACCTGTACCGCCGCTACGACGCCCCGGTTCGCTCCACCCACAGCGTCCCGCTCCAGTTTCTCTCGGAGACCGGGTTGGTCGGCGCTTTGCTGGGGCTCGGTGGCCTGGCGTTGCTGGGTGCCGCGGCGGTGCGCAGGGTGCGAACTTCGAGCGGCATCGAGCGTTCGGCGCGGTTGGCGCTGCTGGCGGCCGCCAGCGCCTGGGCTGTTCATTCGCTGGTCGACTGGGACTGGGAGATCCCGGCGGTGACGATCCCGGCGTTGGTCGCGGTCGCTGTCGCGGCGGCGCCCTCGCTGGACGGCGACTCGCCGGCCGGCAATCCGATCGTCCCTCGCCGACCAACCCCCGTCCTGCTCGCCGTAGCCAGCGCCCTGGCCGCGGTGCTGCTGGCGGCCTCGGCGGCGCTGCCGTCGCTGGCGGAGACGAAGCGGGTGCAGTCGCTTCGCGGCGCCGGCAGCGGCTCGTTTCGCGCGGCCGCGTCCGATGCCGACCTGGCGCACAAGCTCGATCCGCTCAGCGTCGAGCCCCTGTTCACCGAGGCGAGCATCGCCCGCAGCCGCGGCGATGACGCGGAGGCGGCGTCGCTGCTCGCCGAGGCGACGCGATTGCAGCCCGACAATTTCGAGACCTGGCAACGGCTGGCGGCGCTCGAGGCGGCGCTCGGCGACTACGCCGGAGCTGCGCGGGCGATTCGTCGCCAGGCCGAGGACAACCCGCTCGCCTTCCAGGCGCGTCCCAACGTCGGTGATCTGCTCTATTCGCTCCAGGTTCCCCCGCAGCGCTCGCCGACCGCATTCGGCACCCCGCCGCCCTAGGCAAGTGCCAACACGCTGGTCGGCGCTAAGAATTGATCGTCAACTCAAGGTGCTCCCGCTGGGCGGTCGGGGAGCTGCCGTTCCCGGGCTCGAGCAGCGAAGCGAAATACTCCGACAGGGCATCGAGAAGCATCTCCTTGGCCTTCTCCGCGGAAGGTGCCGCGGTAATCACCTCGGGCAGCTCTTCAATCCGAGCTTGTACCCAACCGTCTTCAACGATCTCGTAAACCGCGGTCAATGAGAGCGCCTTGGCCATGGCACACAAAGAGTAGTCACCGTTAGCCCCGGAAGTGCAGGGATAGCGCCGCAGGCGCCCGGTGTTCCGCCCATGGGCCTCTATCTATTGCTTGCCCGGTGACGATCCGGGTAGCGCTGGCATTCGAGCTAGCAAGCGATTTAGCAGTGAGTTGTCACTGTGCTCCCAAAATGCGATTTCGCGCAATTGGCGCTGGCTTGAGAATGCTCGCTTGCTTGAGCGATCGCGAAGCGGGCGAAAGAGCCGCATCACTCTCCTATATGACGACGGCTCTGGGGACCCTTACGAGCATCCCGCGGACCGCGGGGAGAAGTACTTGCAGGTGCCATATGACTTCTGGCGTGAGGAGTGGCACCGGGCACTCGACCTTGCAGCTATTGCCGTCCTTCTTATCGGCCTGCACGAGAAACCCGGTTGGTTCGAGCTCGTCGCCGAACGGGTGCCCGAGTGGTACGGGATCTCCGTTTCCAGCTTCAACAAGGGGTTCCAGACTCTCCGCGGGCACGACCTAATGAAGCGGAAACGCGACCAAGTGGCTGCCCCACTAGCGCCGCTGGGCTACACGTTCAAGTACTCGTATCGCCTAGCCGGCCCATTCGAGCGCCCAGCGGAGAAGACGGGGAATAGTTGATCAAGCGGCGCGACTTGGAGCGGCATCTTCGAGCCCACCGGTGTCGACGGGTACGCGAGGGAAGGAAGCACTCCATCTGGGAGGGGCCAAGCGGTCGCAGCACTGTGCCTCGCCACCGTGCGCTTCCGCGCAGCACGGCCCGCGCAATTTGCGCCCAGCTCGGCGTGCCCCCGCTGACCTAACCCGTCACTCCAGGAGCTAGATCGATTTCAGCGTCTGCGCCAGGCCCTCGCGCAGCTCGGTGGTCGCCCGCCAGCCAAGCCCATCGGCGGCGCGCGAGCAGTCGAGTGCGATCCGCTGCACCTCTCCGGTGCGCGGCGGAGCGAACTGGGGCTCGAAGTCTTCGACGCCGCCGAGCTCGCGCAGCAGCTCGACCAGCTCGAGGACGCTGGTCTCGTGCCCGGTGCCGATGTTGAAAGCGCCGCTTGCCTCGCCCGATGCCGCCGCCAGCGCCGCGTCGACGACGTCGGCGACGTAGACGTAGTCGCGGGTCTGGGTGCCGTCGCCGTACACGGTTGGGGCCTCTGACGCCTGGAGCCGACCGCAGAAGATCGCGATCACACCCGCCTCCCCCAACGGGTCCTGACGCGGGCCGTAGACGTTGCCCAGCCGCAGGATCACCCCCGAGAGCCCGTAGAGGCGTCTATATAAGGAGACATAGCCTTCGGCGGCGAGCTTGCTCTGACCGTAGGGGGCGAGCGGCTC
Source organism: Solirubrobacterales bacterium (assembly GCA_038329895.1). Classification (GTDB taxonomy): domain Bacteria; phylum Actinomycetota; class Thermoleophilia; order Solirubrobacterales; family 70-9; genus Mayfieldus. The sequence continues at coordinate 6,919 of JBBQNM010000057.1, forward strand.
CTCCGCCGCGTCCTCGCCGAGCGGCAAATCCTTCCCTTCGCCCTCGCCGTAGATCGCGCCGCCGGTGGAGACGAAGACAAAGCGCTGCGATCCGGCGACGCGGGCCGCATCGAGCAGATTCGCGGTGCCGCCGACGTTGATGTCGGCGTCGAAGGCCGGATCGGCGACCGAGCGGCGCACGTCGATCTGGGCGGCGAGATGGAAGACCAGCTCGGGCTTTCGCTGCTGTGCCAGATCGGTCATCGCCGCGTTGTCCCGAACGTCCGCCTCGACCAGCTCGGCGCCGCCCTTCAGGGCGGCGGTGAGGTTCTCGCGCCGGCCGGTCGAGAGATCGTCGACCACCGTCACCTCGTCGCCGCGCGCCAGCAGCGCGTCGACCAGATTCGAGCCGATGAAGCCCGACCCCCCTGTCACCAGAGATCGCATAAGCGGCCATTCTGCCTGCCTTCGCGGGCGCTTTGGTGCAGGCCGCCCCAATTGGGCCTGTTGAGCCGATTGCTACCCTCGCCGACCCAAACGAGTGTTTGAGTCTCGATGCGACTGATAGTCACCGAAAAGAACAACAGCGCCAAGAAGATCGCCGAGATCCTCGGCGGCAGCCCGAAGGCTGACAAGAGCTACAAGGTCCCGTACTACACCTGGTCCGACGCCGATGGCGAGCAGATGGCGATCGGGCTCAAGGGCCACGTGCTCAACCCCGCCTTTCCCGAGGAATACTCGAATTGGCAGAAGACCGACCTGCGCGACCTGATCGACGCGGAGCTGATCAAGGAGCCGACCGACAAGAACGTGGTGCGGGCGGTTCGCAAGGTCGCGAAGGACGCCGACGAGTTGGTGATCGCGACCGACTTCGACCGCGAGGGGGAGCTGATCGGGCTTGAGGCGCTGCAGGAGATCCTCGAGGTCAACCCCGACCTCGAGTCGAAGGTCAAGCGGGCCCGCTACTCCGCCCTGACAAAGGAGGAGATCGAGCGCGCCTTCTCGAACCTCGACGAGCTCTCCTACCCGCTCGCCCACGCTGGCTGGGCGCGCCAGGACATCGACCTGCTCTGGGGCGCGACGCTGACCCGCGCAGTCTCGCTGGCGACGCGGCGCTTCGGTTCCAACTTCCTCTCGGTCGGGCGCGTGCAGAGCCCGACCCTGGCCCTGGTCGTCGAGCGCGAGCTGGAGCGCCGCGCCCACAAGGCGGAGCCGTACTGGGAGGTGCTGGCGAAGTTCGAGCATCCCGACGGAAGCTTCGAGGCGCACCACGAGACCGACAAGTTCTGGAAGCGCGCCGACGCCGACGCCGCGGTCGCCGGCACCAAGTCGCCTGGCGTGGTCAAGGAGGTCGCCTCGCGGCGCAACACCCGCAAGCCGCCAGCCCCCTACAACACCACCGCCTTCACGACCGACGCCTCGAGCCGGCTCGGGCTCACGCCCTCGCGCGCGATGCGGATCGCCGAGGAGCTGTACATGGACGGGTTCATCTCCTACCCGCGTACCGACAACACGGTCTATCCGAGCTCGCTGCCGATCAAGGAGCTGGTCAGCTCGCTGGTCAACGTCCCCGACTTCGAGGCCGCCAAGTCGCTGCTCGACGGAAAGCTTCAGCCGACTCGCGGCAAGAAGGAGACCACCGACCACCCGCCGATCTACCCGACCCAGGCGGTCTATCCCAACGCGCTCGACGGGCCGAAGCGCCGCGTCTATGAGCTGGTCGCGCGCCGCTTTCTCGCCACCTTCTCGCCGCCGATGATCACCGAGTCCACCCGGGCCGACATCGAGGCTGGCTCGGAGACTTACTTCGTGCGCGGCTCGGTTGTCGTCGACCCCGGCTTCGCCGCGATCTACACCTACGCCCGCTCCTCCGACGAGGAGATCCCGAAGCTCGAAGAGGGCCAGCAGCTGCCGCTCGACGGCGAGCCCTGGATCCTCGACAAGGAGACCCAGCCGCCGCCGCGGCTCAGCCAGGGAAAGCTGGTCGAGATGATGGAGGAGCGCGGCCTCGGCACCAAGGCGACCCGGGCCGACATCATCCAGAAGCTGTTCGACCGCGGCTATGTCTACGCTAATCCGCCGATTCCGTCGGAGACCGGGATCGCGATGTACGAGGCATTCAAGAGGTTCGTTCCCGAGATGGCGACACCGGAGATGACGGCGCGGCTCGAGACCGAGATGGACCAGATCGCCTCCGGCGAGATGACCAGGGACGACGTCGTCGGCGACAGCCGCAAGCTGCTGCACAAGACCTACGACGAGATCGACGAGAGCCGCGAGGACCTCGCAAAGGTGGTCTGGGCCGGGATGGACGAGGACAAGTTCCTCGGCCCCTGCAAGGTCTGCGAGCAGGAGGGGCGCAAGCGCGAGGACGGCGGGCCCAACCGGCTGCGGATCATCGAGCTCAAGGGCGGCAAGCGCATGTACGGCTGCGAGGGCTGGATCAAGGACGACCCCGAGTCCCCCGATTCGTGCCGCGTCAGCGGTCCGCTTCCCGGTCGCGGTTACGACCTCTGGCGCTTGGAGGAGAGCTGCTCGGTCTGCGGGGAACGCCCGCGCCTGAGCGTCAAGAGCTTCCGCGGACGGCCCTGGAAGCTGTGCCTCAACGACGACTGCCCGACCATGGTCGAGATGCGTGAGAAGCGCGCCGAGCGCGAGGCCGCCAAGGCGGCGAAGGCCGCGAAGGGCAACGGCGCCAATGGCGCCGACGGCAAGGGGGACGCGGCGAAGGTGGCGGGCGCCGCTTCGGCGACGCGGACCCGGCGCACACGCGCCAAACGGGCCTCAACCGCGAAGCGAACCGCTAAGCGCTAGCGGCGCGACGGCTGTGTTCGTCTCGCTTGAGGGGATCGACGGCTCCGGAAAGAGCACGCAGGCGAAGCTGCTCGCCGAGGCGCTCGGCCCCGAAACGGTCCTGGTCCGCGAGCCCGGCGGCACCTCGGCGGCCGAGCGGGTGCGGGAGCTGCTCGCCGACGGCGAGCTGGAGCTCGACCCGATGGCCGAGCTGCTGCTCTTCTGCGCCGCCCGCGCGGACCTGGTGCGCAGGGTGATCCGCCCGGCGCTGGAGGCGGGGCACGACGTGGTCTCGGATCGCTTCGCCGACTCCAGCGCCGCCTACCAGGGCGGCGGCCGCGGGCTCGGGATCGAGCTCGTGGAGCGCCTCAGCGGGGCGGCCGCGGAGGGATTGCGACCGGACGTCACCCTGTTGATCTGGATCGATCCCGAGCAGGCCGCGCAACGAAGTGGCGGCGACGACCGATTCGAGGCCGCCGGGCTTGACTTTCAGCGCGCTGTCGCCTCCGCCTATGAGGAGATCGCCGTCCGCCACGCCGATCACGTCGTCAAGGTGGACGGGAGCGGTAGCGTCGAGGAGGTGCACGCCCGAGTCATGGAAGTCGTGAACGAGCGACGAGGAACGAGGAACGAGGAACAGGGAATCGACGACCAGCAACCATGAGCGCCAACGCCGCAACTCTTCCCGACGCTCTCGCTGCGGCCACCGAGCATCAGCCACGGGCGCGCCTGGCGCTTGGCGCAGCGCTCGCCGCCGGCCCGGCCCACGCCTACCTGTTCCGCGGCCCGCGCGGCGCCGGCAAGCGGGCGGCGGCACGGGCCTTCGCCGCCGAGATCCTGGCCACCGGCGCCGCCGACCCGGAGGCGGCGCGCCGCCGGGCGCTGCTCGATCCATCCCCACACCCCGACCTCGTCTGGCTCGCCCCGCGCGGCAGCCAGCACCTGGTCGAGGAGGTGCGCGAGCAGGTGATCCGCGCGGCCGCCTACCGTCCCTTCGAGGGCGCGAGCCGCATGTTCGTCATCGAGCAGGCCGAGGCGATGCGCGAGGAGAGCCAGAACGCACTGCTGAAGACGCTCGAGGAACCGCCCGAGTTCGACCACCTGCTGCTGCTGAGCGCCGAGCCCGAGGCGCTGCTGGAGACGATCACCTCGCGCTGTCAGGAGGTGAGCTTCGCCGCGCTGCCTCCCGAGGCGGCGGCCGAGGCCCTGGCCGGCGAGGGGTCGGCGGAGGAGGTGGCTGCCGCGGCCCGGCTGGCGGGCGGCGACGTCGAGCGCGCCCGTTTTCTTCTCAGCGAGCCCGGCCGGCGGCTACGCGACGAGGCCGAGGCGCTGGCCCGCACGGCGGCCGACCCGGATGGCGGCGGCGCTCCCTGGCGGGCGCTGTTGGAGGGGGCCGAGTCGGCGGGCGCCGAGGCCGAGCGCGAGGCCCGGGCGAGGCTGGAGGACGTGGACGCCGGACGACCGCGATCGGCCCGGGAGATCGGCGAAGAGGCGCGGCGAGTGGGGCGGCGTCGGCGCACCGAGGCGCTTGACCTGGGCCTCGAGCTGTGCGCGGCCTGGCTGCGCGACCTGGGCGCGGTCGCCGCCGGCGCCCCCGAGGTGGTGCTGACCCGCGACCGCATCGAGGAGCTGACCCGCGAGGCCGCCGGCCTCGACCCAGCCCGCCCGCGCCGCTGCGTCGAGCTGGTCCAGGACACGCGCCGGCGCCTCGACCTCAACGTCTCCGAGGAGCTAGCGCTCGAGGCGCTCTTCTTCCGCCTTCAGCGAACGCTCCGCCCCCCCGGCGCCGCCGTCTGAGCCGGCTCCGTCCTCGCCGGCGCCCTCCAGCGCCTGCTCCTGGGCGAGCCGGGTGATCTGCTCGGCCTGGCGGGAGACGATGACGCTGAAGCTGAGCGCCAACCCGAGCAGCAACAGGAACAGCAGCGAGAACAGGGCGATGGTCACGTCGCGGACGCCAAGAGCGTTGGCGAGCACGCGCAGCAAGTCAGGGAAAGCGGCGCCGGCGAGCATCACGATCCCGGCGACGAACCAGATCACGCTGTAGCGCTCCTGCAGGCGGTGGCGCCGGATCAGCTCCAGGATCATCACCATGAAGGCGATCGCCAGCACCGCGGCGACGATGCGTGCCTGCGAGGTGAGGCGCACAACCGGCTCGGAGGCCAGCAACTGCGGCAGCACGTCAGCGCTCCTCTCGGACCCTGGGCCGGAACTGTCCGACCAGGAGCACGACCAGGGTCTTGAAGATGTAGTAGGCGGAGCGCACCGGGGTGAGGAAGGAGCGCCCCTCTTCGCGCGACAGCATCCGCACCGGCAGCTCCTCGACCCTCAGCCCCTGGAGCACGGCGCGTTGCACCGACTCGACCTCGGCGAACTCGGGCGAGTAGTGCTCCTTGAAAAGCGCCATCGCCTCGCGGTTTACGGCGCGCATGCCGCTGGTGGTGTCGGTGAAGCGCTGCCGGGTCGAGAGGCTGACGATGAGGCGGAACAGATGCTGGCCGGTGCGCCGTGAGATGCTCGCACGGTAGTCGTCGGCGCGGGCGACGCTGCGATCCTGGTAGCGCGACCCGATCACCATGTCGGCCTTGTCCGCCTTGATCTCCTGGACCAGTCGAGCCAGCTCGGTCGGCATGTGCTGGCCGTCGCCGTCGAGATGCGCGCAGATGTCATAGCCACCGCGCAGCGCGTATATGTAGCCGGTCTGCTGCGCGGCGCCGACGCCCTGGTTGAAGGGCAACGAGGCGACCCGCGCTCCGGCGGTGCGCGCACGCTCGACGGTGGCATCGGTCGAGCCGTCGTCGACGACCAGCACGTCGGCATCGGGCAGCGCCTCGCGCACACCCTCGATCACGCCTGCGATTGAGGACTCCTCGTTCCAGGCGGGGATGAAGACCAGCGTTCGCACCGGCCGATTCTCCCACGCGCATGAGTCATGTTTGCCGCGGCGTTGCGCCGCGGCACATCACCTGCGGCTGCTGCGCAGCCTGACATGCATGTGCCGGCGCCTAACGGCACCGGCCAAGAGCGACTGTCAGGCGGCGAAGCCGCCGCAAGCGTGTCTCACCGGGCGGGCGACTGCCCCGCTGTCCTTGAGCTTTGTGTTAAGAAAGACTCAAATGGCGCGACGGATCCGCCTTCCGAGGATCTCCGACCGGCCCCGGCCATGGATCGGCATGCGTCTGTGGCTCGGTGCCGCCTTCGCGTTGGTGGGAGCGATCACAGCCGTCACCGTCTACCAGTTCGTCCGCAATTCCAACGAGAAGGTGGTCTCACAGCGCTCCACCGAGCTCGCCGCCGCCCGCACCATCCATCTCGCCGACCAGCTTGGCAGCGCCCATAGCCCGGCCGAGGTGGTGCGGGCCGGGGCCGACCCGGGCTATCAGCCCTGGTACTTCAACCGCCGCGGCCGCCTCCTCGCGCCGCACCCGCCCGGGCCTGCGCTGGGCCAAATCTCCCGGCGTCACGAGGCGGTGCGAAAGGCGCTCGCCGGTGGCCGCTTCACCGCCAATGTCTCCGGCGGAGTCACTGTTGTCGCCTTTCCGGTCTTCCACGGTTTGAAGGGTAGGGGTGCGCTGCTGGCTCGCTACTCGCGTCCCGAGGTGCTGCAGAGCGCGATCGACCGCCTGCGCAACGACAGCTTCAGGGCGCTTGCGGTCGGAGTCTCCATCGCGATCCTGATCGGCTTTTTGGTCGCCTCGCTGATCACCTACAGGATCCGGCGCCTGGCGCGCAGCGCCGAGAACATGGCCGCGGGCTCGCTCGACGTGCCGCTCCAGGTCACGGGTCGCGACGAGGTCGGGGACCTGGCCCGGGCGCTGGACAAGATGCGGGCGGCGCTCCAGGACAGCTTGCAGGTTCTCTCCTCGGAACGAGACAAGCTGGCCGCGATCTTCGACGGCCTCACCGACGCGGTGATGATCGTCGACAACGACGGCACGGTGCGGTTCTCGAACCGCGCCGCTTCCGAGCTCGTGACCGAGGAGGGCGCCCCGCCCGCGGCGATGGTCTCGCACCTGCGCAAGGCGGCGGAGCATGGAGGCGCGGAGGCACCGGCGCTGGGGATCGGCGACCGGGTCTACGGGCTGCAAGCGCGCGACCTCCCCGCCGAGCAGGGAGTCCTGGTCGTGGTTCGCGATCGCACCGAGGAGATGCGGCGCGAGCTCGCCGAGCGCGAGTTCGTCTCCAACGCCGCGCACGAGCTGCGCAATCCACTGGCCGGGATCTCGGGCGCGATCGAGGTGTTGCGAGCTGGCGCCAAGGACGACCCGGAGGCCCTCGAGCACTTCCTGCGCCGGCTCTCCGAGGACGTCGAGCGGATGAGTCGGCTCATGCAGTCGCTTCTGACTCTCGCCCGCGTCGAGGCGCTTCCAGAGGGCGAGGCGGAGGCCGTCGACGTGTCCAGCGCCGCGGCCGATGCCGTTGCGGCGGCGGCGCAGGAGGGGATCGAGGTCAGGGTCGAAGTTGAGCCGGGCCTGGCGGCGGAGGGCGACCCGCTGCTTCTGCGGCAGGTCCTGATCGGGTTGCTTTCCAACGCGGTCCGGCACACCTCGACGGCCGGCACGGTCATCCTCAGGGGCCGGCGCGGCAACGGCGACGCGGTGATCGAGGTCGTCGACACCGGCACCGGCATCGCGGCCGAAGAGGTGGACAGGGTCTTCGAGCGCTTCTACCGGTCCAGCGACGCGCTCGCCCACGAAGGCTTCGGCCTCGGCCTGGCGATCGCCAAGCGAATGGTCCACGTGATGGGCGGCTCGATCGGGGCCGCCTCGGAGGAGGGCCACGGCAGCATCTTCTGGGTCCGGCTGCCGGCCGCAGAACCAATACCCACCCCGGTCGCATGAGCGAAGCACGGATCCTGATAGCTGACGACGAGCCGTCGGTGCGCGACTCGGTCACCTATGCGCTCCAGCAGGAGGGCTATGAGGTCACGCCCGCGGTCGACGGGCACGACGCCGAGAGCAAGCTGGCCGTGGACATGCCCTTCGACCTGCTGATCCTCGACATCATGATGCCCGGGCCCAGCGGGCTTGACCTCTGCCGGGACGTTCGGGCCCGCAGCGCGGTCCCGATCATCATCCTCACCGCCAAGGACGCCGAGGTGGACAAGGTGGTCGGGCTCGAGGTCGGAGCCGACGACTACGTCACCAAGCCGTTCTCGGTCCGGGAGCTGTTGGGCCGGGTCCACGCCCAGCTGCGCCGGCGCGAGCTCGACCGCACCCCGAGCGCGGAGACGACCCGGATCGAGGCGGGGTCGGTGTCGCTCGACCTCGTGCGCCACGTGGTCACTGTGCGCGGCGAGCAGGTCAACCTGACCCGCTCCGAGTTCCAGCTGCTGCGACTCCTGGCCGGTCGTCCAGGCGAGGTCTTCCGCCGCCACCAGATCATGGAGGAGCTGTGGCAGACCGAGTTCGACGGCGACGTGCGCGCCTGCGACGTCCACATCTCAAACCTGCGCCAGAAGGTCGAGCTCGACGCCCAGCGCCCCGAGCTGGTGGTCACGGTGCGCGGCGTGGGCTACAAGTTCGCCGAGGGCTAGGCGCCCGTCGCGGAGCGGCTGGTCGGGTCACGATCGGGCTGCGCCACGACCTGCTCGAGCGCCTCGAGCGATTGGCTCAGCCAGCGCCGGAAGTAGGGCTTGGCGAGGGTTGCATCGATGATCCGGTCGCTGATGCGGATCGGGTCCATCCCGAACTCGACGTCGACGAACGTGTTTCCCTGCGCCTCTGTCAGCAGCCAGTGGGAATAGTGTCCGGTCTTCGTGCACCGCATGTGGATCTGCCGCAGGTCCTCGAGGCGCTCGATCTTCATCACCGTCTCGATGTGCCCCATCGGCTCTCGGGTGACCTGGGCGTAGTTGCTTCCCTCGTCGAACTCCTCGCCCCGCACCTCGATCACCCGCGGCCACCATTCGGGGTGACGCTTGGGGTCACCGACCAGGTCCCAGACCCGGCTGGGCGGGGCGTTGATCAGCGCTTGGCTGCGGCAGACCGACATCGAGGACCGCTATGAGTCTCCCACTTGGCGCCGCAAGTCTCCAGTTTTGGGGATGGAAAATCGCCGAACTCGCGGTAGGCTCGTGCACCGTCATGCGCCGTGCCCTGATCTCGATGCTGTTTTTCGCCGCGCTGGTGCTGTTGGCCGGCTGCGTGAGCATCTCCGACCCTCAAGAGGGCGCGACCGTCCCC
>JBBQNM010000058.1:0-15631 GCA_038329895.1 Solirubrobacterales bacterium
TCCGGAGGCCCGGTCGGGGTGGGTGCGGCGACCGCGAAGTCGATGGCGCTTAACATCGTCTTAGTTCACATCATCGGGATGACCGGGACCCTGGTGTTCTGGGGGGCCAACCCCAGGGCTCCGATAGGAGGTTGACGTGGCGAGATTTGGACGCAAGGACGACGACAAGGGGTCCGAATGGGCCCCGGATCAGAAGGACAAGGGGTCCGAGGAGCCGTTCGTCGGCTACCCGGCTGAGGGCCAACACGACGCTGAACGGGTCGAGGAGGAGATCTACGACCAGCGGGATCAGGGCGTCGAGGTGGTGGCCGAGGGCGCCGACGAGGAGCCGCGGCCCGGCAGCTTGACCGAGCAGGCGGCGCGCGAGGCCGAGGCCAGGGCCGACGCCGCCGCGGAGCAGTCCGGGCAGACGGTGGCCGGCAACGGCGACCCGCACGTAGCGGGGGACGGAGCGACGCTCGGGCGCGATTTCGTGATTCCAGGCGTCGATTCCGAGGACTCAGACCCCTACCGCTGGCACACCGGCCAAAAGCGCGAACACGGCGGCACCGACGCGATCGAGATCATCGACCTCGTCAAGCAGTTCGGCCGCACCCGGATCCTCAACAGCCTCAACCTCGGGTTGCCCGACAACCAGATCTCGATGGTGCTCGGGCCCTCGGGCACCGGCAAGAGCGTCCTGATCAAGCACATCGTCGGGCTGCTCTACCCGGACTCCGGCGACGTGCTCGTGCACGGCGAGTCGATCCCAAACATGACCGACGACGAGCTTTTCGAGGTGCGCAAGAAGTTCGGCCTGCTGTTCCAGGACGGGGCGCTGTTCGGCTCGATGAACATCTACGACAACGTCGCCTTCCCGCTGCGCCAGCACACCGACAAGGGCGAGGACGAGATCAGCGAGATCGTCAACCGCCGGTTGAAGGAGGTCGGGCTTGCCGAGGCGCACTTCCACATGCCCAACGAGCTGTCGGGCGGGATGCGCAAGCGAGCCGGCTTCGCGCGGGCCCTGGTGCTCGACCCAGCGATCGTCATGTTCGACGAGCCCGACTCGGGCCTCGACCCCGTACGCACGGCGCTGCTCTGTGAGCTGATCCGCGAGGTGCACGATGAGAACGGCGGTTGCTACCTGGTGATCAGCCACGACCTCGGCACGGCACGGCGGATCGCCGACTTCATCGCCGTGCTGTGGAAGGGCCAGATCGTCGAGAGCGGTCCCAAGGAGGAGCTGTTCAACTCGGAGAACGAGTTCGTCTCCCAGTTCCTCAACGCCGAGGTCACCGGTCCGTTGGCGATGGACTAGGCGCTGGGCCGCTCTACCTGAAACTGAGAATTCCTCCCGCTCCGCGGCGCCTGGAGTTGACAATCGCGACTGCGGCGGTATAGATTCTCGGCCCAGTAAATGAACGAGAGCGCCGCAATGATGACGTCCAAGCCCGGTAAGCGGGCGTCGAGGCGCACCCTGATCCTGAGCCTCTTCTGCGCCGGCGCTCTCAGCGTGGCGCTGGTCGTGTATGCCGTTCCCGGGCAGGCGGCCGACGTCGAAGTGGGTTGCAGCGCCAACGCGCTGGTCAACGCGATCAATAATGCCAACAACAAGCCCGGCGCCGACACCCTCAGCCTCGCCACCGGCTGCAACTACCAGCTCTCTGCACGCAACAACACGAACTTTGGTCCCAACGGCCTCCCTGTGATCACCGGCAAGGTCACGATCCTCGGCAACGGGGCGACGATCCGCCGCAGCGGCGCGACGCCCTTCCGGCTCTTCATGGTCGAGACTGCGGGTGAGCTCGAGCTGCGCGACCTGACACTGCGCGGCGGGCTCGCCCAGGGCGGCAACGGCGGCAACGGCTCGATCGATGACGGCACGGGCGCCGGCGGCGGCGCCGGGCTCGGCGGCGCGATCTACAACCGCGGCAACCTGACGATCGCCCGCAGCACCCTGACCGCCAACAACGCCCGCGGCGGCAACGGCGGCGCGGGTGGCGCCAACGGCGGCGCCGACCAGGGCGGCGGCGCGGGTGGCGGCGGCCTCGGCGGCAACGGCGGCGCCGGCGCGCAGACCGGAACCGGCGATGGCGGCGCCGGCGGCGGCGGCTTCGGCGGCAACGGCGGCAACAATACCGGCGGCCAGGGCGGCGCCGGCGGCGGCGGCACCCTGGCCGACGGCACCGACAGCACGACCGCCACGGGCGCCCCGGGCGGCAACGCGAACGGCGGCAATGGCGGCAACGATGGCGCTCCTGGTACGAATGGAAACCCCGGCGGCAGCGGCGGTGGCGCGGGCGGCGGCGGCAATAACGCGGCGGGCGCTAACGGCGGCCTCGGCGGCGGCGGCGGCGGCGGCGGCGGCACCAGTGGCGACGCGGCCGAAACCGGCGGCACCGGCGGCTTCGCAGCCGGCAATGGTGGTTCCACCACCGCCGGCGGCGGCGGCGGTGGCGGCGGTGGCGCCGGCATCGGCGGCGCGATCTTCAACGACGCCGGCAACGTGAGGCTCGTCAACGCGACCCTGACTGGAAACACCGTCGCCGGAGGCACGGGCGGCGCGGTAACCGTCGCCGGGAACCAGAACGGCGTCAACGGCCAGGGAATCGAAGAGGACGTCTTCAACCGCAACGGCACCGTGACGACGCTCACCGGCAGCTGCAACGGACAGCAGGCGACGACGATCGGCACCAACAAGCGCGACCGGATCACCGGCACCAGCGCCGCCGACGTGATCCTCGGCCTCAAGGGCAAGGACAAGATCAAGGGCCGCGCCGGCAATGACCGCCTCTGTGGTGGCGGCGGTAAGGACCGGCTGTTCGGAGGCGGCGGCAAGGACCGCCTGCTTGGCCAGGGAGGCATTGACAAGCTGTTCGGCGGCGGCGGGATCGGCGACCTCTGCATCGGCGGCAAGGCCCACGACGTGGCGGCCCGCAGTTGCGAGACGTCGCGGTCGATCGGCTGAGCACCTCGATCCGCCGAATCAGCGTCCCGAATTCTTTCTCGCCCTAACCTTTCTGCGTGACTGCAGGCGAGAGATTCGGCCGCATCGGCGGCTGGTCGGCGCGGCATGCGCGTGTGCTGCTGATCGTGACCGCGCTTGTCGCCGCCGCCGCTGCGTTCGGTGCCACGCGTCTGCACACCGACGCGGGTGCCGACACCCTCGTCGATCGCGACTCTCAAAGTTTCCAGGCGACTGAGCAGTTCCGGCGACTGTTCGGCGACGACGCCGTCGTGGTTCTGGTCGAGGGCGACCTGCGAAAGCTGGTCCTGACCTCGAACCTCGGCAGGCTGCTGCGTCTGGAGGGTTGCCTCTCGGGCAACGTCCCGAAGAAGGTCAAGCCGCTGCCCGGCGCCTGCACCGAGATTGCCCACATGAAGCCGGCGAAGGTCGTCTACGGGCCAGCCACTTTCCTCAACCAGGCGGCGCTGGGAATCCAGGCGGCGCTCGGAGGTCAGATCAAGCAAACGCAGGCGCGGGCCCTGGCCGCTGCCCGCGCCGCCGCGCAGGCCGCCGCCGCGCAGGGCTTGTCGAAGGCCGAGCAGCGGCAAGCGGCGAACGCGGCGGCGCAGGGGGTCGGGAGGCAGTTCCAGCAGCGCCTCCTGCAGGCCGCCGCGCAGTACGGCATCACCCGCCTGCCGCAGATCGACGACCCGCTGTTCGTCAGCCAGGTCGTCTTCGACACCCGCCAGCGGCCCGGCACGCCGAAGGCGCGCTTCGCCTACCTGTTCCCAAATCGCGACTCGGCGCTGATCTCGATCCGCCTGCGTCCCGACCTCAGCGACTCCGAGCGCCACCGGGCCCTGGGGCTGATCCGCGAGGCGGTCTACGACACCACGCCGCGCAAGGCCTGCAACGGAAAGCCGTGCTTCGCGCTGCACGGCGGTCGTTACGTGGTCAGCGGCGCCCCCATGGTGATCGACGGCGTGGCGAGCAAGCTGCGGACCGCCCTGCTTGTCCTCTTCGCCGCTGCGATCGTGGTCATGGCAGCGACCCTGACGATCGTCTTCCGCTCCCGCCTTCGGTTGTTGCCGCTGGCCCTGGCCCTGGCCGCCACCGCGATCACCTTTGGGCTCAGCGGGTTGGTCGGCGGCTCGCTTACGATCGCCGCGATCGCCGTACTCCCGATCCTGATCGGCCTCGCCGTCGACTACGCGATCCAGCTCCAGGCGCGCTTCGACGAGGCGGAGGCCTCCGGCGCCAGCGGGACTGAGGCGGCGCGGATCGCGGCTGCTCGCGCTGCGCCAATGGTCGGCACCGCCTGCCTGGCTTCCGCGGCCGGCTTCTGCGTGCTGCTGCTTTCGCCGGTACCGATGGTGCGCGGCTTCGGGCTGATGCTGGTCGCCGGGGTGGCGATCGGCTTCGGGCTGGCGCTGACCGCCGGTTTCGCGGCGCTTGCACTGCGTACCGGGAGCAAGGACGCGGAGCGCAGGAATGCCGAACGGGCGCAGAGGTCGGAGGCGGGTGAGAAGCTGGCGGCTCGCGTCCGGCGCTTCGGACAGCGGGCCGATTCGCTGCGCGACCGGATCGGGAACCGGGTCAGTTCGTTCGGCACCGAGGCGCTCGTGATCTCGATCCGCAGCCCCGTCCGGGTGCTGACCGCGGCCGGCGCGCTGGCGCTCTGCGGTTGGCTCGTCGCCCCCCGCGTTCCGGTGCAGTCCGACTTCACGAGGCTGGTGCCGCAGGACCTGCGCGAGGTCCGCGACCTGCGTGAGCTTCAGAACGCCACCGGGGTCTCAGGCGAGCTCGACGTCACCGTCCATGCCCCCGACCTGACCGACCCGAAGCTGATCGAGTGGATGAGCAGCTTCAAGAAGCGGGTGCTCTCAGAGCATGGCTTCCGGGGCGGGTTCGCGAGCTGTCGCAAGGCCGAGATCTGCCCCGGCACCTCGCCGACCGACTTCTTTACCAACCCGGGCGAGCCATTGACCAGCCCGCGCATCGCGCAGGTCTTCAACGCAGTTCCGGCCTACGACCGCCAGGCAGTGCTGAGCCGCGGCCCGCGCAACGGCGAGCTCGGCCACACCGCCAACATCTCGTTCGGCATTCGGGTGATGCCCCTCGACGACCAGCAGAAGCTGATCGACGACATTCGCGGCGCGATCGATCCGCCTGGTACCACCGGGCCTCCGGCCGGCACTGTCGTTCGGCTCGCCGGGCTGCCGGTGCTTGCGGCCTCCTCGAACTCCTCGCTGACCAGCAGCCGCTACTGGCTCACCCTCGCCGGGCTGGCCGCCGTGGCCCTGGCGCTGCTCGCCGTCTACCGCTCGTTCCGGCGAGCGCTCGTGCCACTGATCCCGATCGTGCTTGCCACCGGCTGGGCGTCACTCGTGCTGTTCGCCAGCCATATCAAGCTCAACCCGATGTCGGCCACCCTGGGCGCCCTGGTGATCGCTATTGCCACCGAGTTCAGCGTCATCCTCGCCTCCCGCTACCGCGAGGAGCGCGCCGAGGGGCGATCGGTGGGCGAGGCGCTGCGCCAGGCCTACACGCGCACCGGTGCGGCCGTGCTTGCATCGGGGTTGACCGCGATCGCCGGCTTTGCGACGCTGATCGTCACCGCGATTCCGGGTCTCGGTGACTACGACTTCCCGATGTTGCGCGACTTCGGCTTCGTCACCGTCATCGACCTCGGCGTGGCGCTGCTCGGCGTGATGCTGGTGCTCCCCGCGGTGCTGGTCTGGGCAGAGGCCGGCTTCAAGCTGGGGCGGGTCCCGCTCCCGCGGCGGAGCCTGGCCGCCTCGAGGCGGTGAACGAGGCGGGCCCCGAGGGCGGGGGGGATGGCCCCAAGGGGATTCCGGGGCGCCGCACGATGGGCCCCGCACCGCGGCCGGGGCGTGGCTACTCGACCGTCGTCGGCCTCTTGTTCCTGGCGGTGATCGTCGTCTGGGCGATCCACAGCATCACCACCCACAACCAGGGCATCCTCGGCCTCAATCGGGCGAGCACCGACGAGCCACTGGCCGAGTTCGCGGTGCCGGTCGCCGCAAGCAATCTCGAAGGCGACGCGAACATCGCCCAGGACGACTGCGAAAGCGACCAGCTGCCCTGCCCCGCCGACCAGCGCCGCACCCCTGCCTGCAAGGTGCGGGGGCCGAACGTGATCCGGGTCTGCGACTACTTCAACCTGCCCCTGGTGGTCTCGTTCTGGTTCACGCGTGGGGGCAACTGCGAGAACCAGCAGGACGTGGTCAGTGCAGTGTCGCGGCGCTACCGTGGGCGCGTGAACTTCCTCTCTATCGACGTGCGCGACAGTCGCGACAGCGTCCGCGATCTGGTTCGCGAGCGAGGTTGGCGAATGCCGGTCGGCTATGACCATGACGGCGCCCTCTCGACGCTGTATCGGGTCGGCGGTTGCCCGACCTTCGTCTACGCCTACCCCGGTGGGATCCTCGAGTCGGCGAGCATCGGCGTGCTCGGTCCGTCGGAGCTCTCGGCCAAGGTGGACGCGTTGCTGGCCGCCACACGCCGCAAGGAGCGCGCCGATCGCTAGTGAAGGGCCACTGATGGGGGGCGAGGGAGGGGTCGCCGGACTGCCCGCCGAGGGCGAGGCGGTCCCCGAGCGCGGCTGGGTCGCGCAAGCGGTCGCCGACGAGTTCCCCGGCCTGAGCCTCGCCTGGACTACGGTCGAGGCGCGCTCTGGTCGCAGCCCGCGCCAGGTCAAGGATCGCCTGCGCGAGCTCTCGAACCGCTTTCGCGGCGGTCACGCGATCCACATGCGCCAGCGCCCGATTCCCTGGGCCTACCGGGTCTTCTTCCGTCAGATCGGGCTCGATCCCGACCAGACCCGCACTCCGATCGAGGAGCTTGCCCTGGAGCGGATGAAGAAGGGCGCTTTCGTGAGCCGCAGCCAGCTCGACGACGCGCTGACGATCGCGATCATCGAGACCGGCGTCGCGCTGCGCGCCTTCGACGCCGACCGCACCGAGGGGCGCTTGGGGGTCCGCGCCTCGGCGCCCGGCGAGGCGCTCGAGGGCAGGCCGGGGGAGCTGCCGTCGGGGACGCTCGTGATCGCCGACGAACGAAGGCCCGTGGCGCTGCTCTTCGGAGCCACAGCCGAGGGGCGCGGCGTGCATCCAAAGACCGCCCGCATCACGCTCGCCGCCCTCGCGGTCAAGGGCGTGCCCGATATCGCCGTCGAGGAGGCGCTGTGGCTGGCGACGGCGGCCTTGACCATCTAGAATCCGCTGACCGCCTACGTCTGCGAAGGGACCGATGCCGGAGCTGATTAGAGAGCTTGAAGCGCACTCAACCGGAGCGCCTCCGTTCTCGGGAAGCCTCACCGATCTCCTGCACGGGGACGAGCGCCCGGCGCGGGTCGAGCTGCGAAGGCAGATAGCCCGCCTCGAGCTTGAGCTCTCGGAGCTCTTCATCTCCGCCTTTCCCCGCGGCGGGATCGCCTACGACGTCACCCCCGCCGGCGGCCCGCGATTGCTCGGCATCGGCGAGCTGGAGCAGGTGCGCGACCGGTTGCTGACCCGGATTGCCGACGTGCGCGGCATCCTCAAGGATTGCGGTTACGTCGAGGAGCGAAACCGCGAGCTGCTCGGGTGATCGCGGAGCCCGAGAAGTACCACTGGGTTCGCGTCTCCAACGAGGACATCGGCGAACCCGGCTGCCGACACTGGCACTCGCGCCCCCGCTTCGGGTTGCTGGGGATGCTGATGGGCTGGTGGCGGGTCAAGATCTCCTCCGGTTGCCCGTTAGCCAAGGGACGCCCGGCGTCCCGGTGAAAACAATTGCGGTGGCTTCGCCGCCTGACATGCAAGTGCCGCGGCGCAACGCCGCGGCCTATATCCATTAATGGCGAAGTCGCGCAAGCGCCGCAAGCGGCGCCACAGGGCCCAGCCCCAAACGGTCCCCAAGTCGCGGGCTCCGGTCGAGCCGGCGGTAAGGCGCACGGCCCGGGACGAGCGGCCGCAGGCGCTCTGGGGCTCCTTCCCGCTCACCGAGCTGACAGTGCTGGTGGGCCTGATCATGCTGATTGTCGGCTTCGCGACCGGCAGCTTCGCTGGCACCCTGATGGTCGCGGTCGGTATCACGCTCGCCTCGCTCGGTGGCCTGGAGCTCGCGATCCGCGAGCACTTCACCGGCTACCGCTCGCACAGCGTGCTGCTGGCGCTCGCCTGCGCGATGTTCACCGCGGCGCTGGCATTCGCCCTCGCCGCGACGCTCTTCGGCTCCGTCACCGCGGTGATACCCGTCGCCGTCGGTGTCGTCGTCTTCGTTCCCGCGTTGATCGCATTGCGCAACGCGTTCAAGCGGGCCTCGGGCGGTCTCTCCTTCCGGATCGGCCGCCTGAGCGGCTAGGGGGCGCAATAAGAGGCGGAAGCGACCAAGGGGGTCAGGCCTCTTCGGACTCTGCGACAGGCGGGCCGGCTGGAAGTCGACGGCACCGAGATCCTGATCGATGGGAAGCTCACCATCTGACGCACTGCAGGCGGCCCGTCCATCGGGCCGCCTGCGCGGTAGCTGGAGGGACGCTGCAGTTCTAGACGGCCAGGGCGACTCGGTGGCCGGCCTTTGCCTCCAACTCGCCGGAGACCAGCTGGCGCTGGCGCGAGGTCAGCGTTCCCAGCCGCTTGTTCTCGGAAAGAGCCAGGGCGAGGAGGAACTTGCGTGACCGGGTGCGACCCCAGCGCCGTTGGCTGGTCAACAGCTCGGCCAGGGTCATGCTCTCGGTCTCCCAGGGGCAATCCCGGATCACCTCGGCGGCGGCGACTTCGCCCCCGGCAATGCTGCGCTTCAGGGCAGCTCGCGCTAGGCGAACCCGATTTGCGTGCTCCAGGGCCTGCATGTGCTGGGGCCGCTGGGGGGAAACATGGGCACGGGCGATCGTTGCAGCGTTCACTAAGACTCCTCCCTTTAAGGGATGGTCGAGGTCTCTCTCCGCGCCGCCCCCCGGCGTCTTGCCTGGGCGTCTGAATGACTGGGGGTGCTAGTCCTTCGCTCCTGTCCCGGTGTGCGGCGCCGGCGGAAACTACGCGCTGGCGACCCCGGGCGTCAACCCGAATCGCCTCAGCTCACTCCGAGTCGTTCGCTAAGAGCATGCTTTTCGTCGGCGCTTGAAGTTAGTCCATTTCTGGACAAGCCGAAACTACCCATAACGGGGGATGCCAGCGGGCTCCGACCTCCAACTTTTGTCTACCCCGAGGGTCGAACTAGACCCGCGGCAGCTCGGGGAAGTCGGCAATCACCCGGGCGATCGTCCCCAGGGCGCCGTCGAGGTGCTCCCGCTTATGGGTCGCCATCAGGCTGGTTCGCAGCAGGGCGCCGCCGGGTGGAACGGCGGGATGGATCGCGACGTTGGTGTACACGCCGGCGTCGAACAGCGCCTTCCAGAGCAGCACCGCCTGCCAGTCGTCGCCGACCATCACCGGAACCACCGGCGTGGTGGCGACTCTGCCGTCGGGCAACGTCCCCGGCTCGACCACCTTCAACCCCAGGTGGCGCAGGCCCTCCCGCAGGTACTCCGCGTTGGCGAGCAGCTTCTCGAACAATGGTGGCCCGTCCGAGCGGATGACCCGAAGCGCCTCCAGCGCTGCGCCGACCGCCGCGGGCACGCCCGAGGCGCTGAAGATGAACGAGCGCGAGGCGATTCGCAGGTACTCGACCACGTCCGCCGGCCCG
Source organism: Solirubrobacterales bacterium (assembly GCA_038329895.1). Lineage (GTDB taxonomy): Bacteria > Actinomycetota > Thermoleophilia > Solirubrobacterales > 70-9 > Mayfieldus. The sequence goes on from JBBQNM010000058.1 coordinate 9,617, forward strand.
GCGATGAAGCCGCCGCAGGACGCGAGGCTCTTGGAGAAGGTGCCCATGCGCAGGTCGACCTCCTCCTCGAGTCCAAACAGCTCGCAGGCGCCGGCGCCGCGTGCCCCCAGCACCCCAACCCCGTGCGCCTCGTCGACCATCAGGCGAGCTCCGTAGTGCTTGCACAGCTCGACGATCGCCGGTAGATCGCAAACGTCGCCCTCCATCGAGAAGACGCCGTCGACGACGACCAGAACGCCGCCGCCGTCATCGGCGGAACGTTCGAGCATCGTCTCCAGCTTGTCCATTCGGTTGTGGCGGAAGGGGCGCAAGCGCGCGCCGGATAGGCGGCAGCCGTCGAGGATCGAGGCGTGATCGCCGGAGTCGCAAATCACGGTGTCGCCGGGCTCGAGGATCGTGCCGATGCAGCCGAGGTTGGCCTGGTAGCCGGTGGTGGAGACGATCGCGTCCTCGGTCCCCATCCAGTCCGCGAGCTCGCTTTCAAGCTCCAGGTGCAGCGGCGTGGTGCCGTTCAGCAGCCGCGAGCCGGTCAGCCCCGTCCCGTAGGTCTCCAGCGCATCGCGTGCGGCCTGCTTTACCCGCGGATCACCGGTCAATCCGAGGTAGTTGTTGGACCCGAGCATGATCGTCTCGCGGCCCTCCATCTCGACCACCGGCCCGGCCGCCGACTCCAGCAACCGGAAGTAGGGGAGCAGGTCGTTCTCCTTCGCCGCCTCGAGCTGCTCGAGCCGGTCGTGGCTGCGCGCCTTTTCGAATACGTCGACCGGACTCCGGGTCGTCTCTGCCATAGCGGGAAGTCTGGCAGTTTCGTTACTCGTTCCTGGTTATTCGTTCCTCGGCCGAGCCACGAGCAACGAGGAACGAGGAACGAGGAACGTTCCTATACGTTCCGGCCATGTCACTGACCATTCGTCCCGTCAAGACGAAGCGCGACCTGAAGCGCTTCGTCAGGGTCCCCTTCCGCCTCCACCGCGACCAGCGGCAGTGGGTTGCGCCGCTGATCTTCGAGCGCATGCAGTTCCTGGATCGCTCTCGCAACCCCTTCTTCGAGCACGCCGAGGCGGAGTACTTCATCGCCGAGCGCGATGGCGAGCCGGTCGGCCGCATCACGGCCCAGGTGGACGAGCGCTGGGACGAGTTCCAGGGCGGCAGCGACGGCATGTTCGGCTTCTTCGAGACCGCGAACGATCCGGCGGTGGCGGCGGCGCTGCTCGACGCAGCGTCCGAGTGGGTTGCCGCCCACGGCCGCGAGCGGGTGCTCGGGCCGATGGACTTCACCACCAACGACGAGGTCGGGCTGCTGGTCGAGGGCTATGAGCTACGGCCGATGATCCTTCAGCCCTGGCACCCGCCGTATTACCGCGAGCTGGTCGAGGGTCGCGGCTTCACCAAGACGATGGACCTCTGGATGTGGTGGCTGGCTCTGGGGGAGCAGATGTACGGCGGGGAGGGTTTCCACCCCGCGATTCACGCTGCCGCGGAGAAGGTGACCAGCGAGCACGGGATCACGATCCGCAACATGAACAAGCGCGACCTCAAGAACGAGATCGCCCGTTTCATGGAGGTATACAACGCGGCATGGGGCCGCAATTGGGGCTTCGTCCCGGTCACGGAGGATGAGGTCGCCTTCCAGGCCAAGAACCTCAAACAGGTGCTCGACGAGCGCTGGACCTTCATCGCCGAGCGCGATGGTGAGGTGCTGGGCGCGGCGCTCACCCTCCCGGACATAAACCAGGCGCTGGCGAAGCTCAACGGCCGCCTGCTGCCCTTCGGCTGGCTGCGATTCCTGCTCGCCAAGCGCAAGATCGACACTGTGCGCGTGTTCGCGCTAGGTGTCAAGCCCGAGTACCAGCACACCGGGATCGCCGCCGCCTTCTACATAAAGCACCTCGAGGAGGCCCAGCCCGACGGGGTGTACGGGGGCGAGACCGGCTGGATCCTCGAGGTCAACGAGCCGATGAACCGGGCGATGGAGGGGATGGGCGGCAAGGTTGTGAAGAAGTACAGGTTGTACGAGAAGAGCCTCTAGTCACTCGGCTAGTGGCTAATCCCGCAACTTGCGCAAATAGCGCCGATCCCCTCCCGGCCCCCGCCGAACCTATGCCTACACTGCGCCCCGTGCCCCGTGCCGACCTGGAAGCAGAGGTGATCGCCGAGGAGGACGGCGGGCCTGCCGCGGAAGACTCTGTGCGGCCGCTGCCGCTGCCCTACGAGCCCTCGGTCCCGGCGCTGCGCGAGGTCCGCACCGCGGCGATCGCCGCCGCCGGCGGAGCGCTGGCCGGAGTCGCGACGGTGGCCGCGGTACGCGCGGTCAGCAGTTCGAGCACGCGCAAGCGCCCCCAGCGGCGCCTCGTACGCCGCCCCGATCGGCCGAACGTGGTCGCAAGCCGCTCCTTCTTGATCGACGTTCATCTGCTCGGCAGGTGAGGACGCCGGAGTCGGGAAGCGGCCCCGAGCCGCTGACGGTAGACGTGCGCCCTCCCTGGCCCTTCCGATTGCCGCGCGGCAGTGGGGGTGACGGTACGGCCGCGGTCCGGTCCGGCGCTCTCTGCCGCCTTCTGCACGTCGACGAGCGACCGGTGCTGGTCCGGGCCTGGCAGCCGCACAGGCAACGGGTTCTGCTGCGCGCCGAAGCGCTCGCACCCGGCAGCGTCGTCTACCCACCGGTCGGCGGACAACCACAGGCAACAGAGCCCGCCGGCGGCGATCAGCTCGAGCTGGCGATCGAGCGGATGCGGTTTGCGATCGGCGTCGACGACGACCTCTCCGACTTCTACTCCCGCTTTCGCGGCGACTCGCTGCTTCGCCCACTGATTCGCCGCTTCCCGCAGTTGCGCCCGCGCCGCCGCCCCTGGCCCTGGGAGGCGCTGGCGTGGGCGGTGACCAAGCAGCTGATCGAGTCGCCGCGGGCGGCGGCGATCCAGCGTCGCATCGTGCGTCGTTGGGGACCACGGATCGGATCCGGGCGCGGGGCGCTCCATGACGTGCCGACGGCCGCCGTGATCGCCGGAAGGGCGCCGGCGGAGCTGGAGGCACTGGACCTTTCGGGCGGGCGGGCGGTCGCCCTGCGGCGAATCGCTCACGAGGTGGTCGCTGGGCGTTGCACGCCGTCGGACCCGTCCTTCGACGCGCGCCTACAGAGCGTCGCGGGGATCGGGCCCTGGACCGTGCAATGCCTCGGCCTCTACGGTCGTGGCGAGCCGGACTCGCTGCCGGCTGGCGATCTCGGCTACCTGAAGCTCGTCGGACACCTGGCGGGCAACGGCCGCCGCGCCACGGTCGAGGAGGTCGAGCGCTTCTACGCCCCCTACGCGCCGTTTCGCGGCCTTGCGGGCGAGTTCACGCTGCGTGGCCTGCACGGCCAGGTCGCCCAGGGCCCGCCGCTGCGACTGGCCGCCTGACGCTGCAGGGAGCATCGCGGCGGACGCATGCAATCTGCCTCCCAGGTGACCGGCAAGGCGACGAACATGCGGCTAGCCAGGCGTCAGGCGACCCGATCCGCGGTCGATACCCACTTTTAGAGCGGACTTACGCAGTTTGCGTGGAAAGAACCCTCTTCAGAAGTGGGTCGATTCCAACACCTCGGATTCCCCAGCGACGCCTCTGAGATCAGAAGGGTCGCAGCGCTGCCCACAGGGAGGTTGGGCCAATGACGTCGCCCGGCTGGTCAACGCGGCAGCTCGCGGAGTTCCTCGAGGCGATGTCGGCGGTAGGCGACGTGGCCACCGCCCGTCGCGCTGCGGTCGACCGGGTCGCAGAGGCGCTCGAGGCCGAGCTGGCCGCGGTGCTCACCGACAAGGGCGTCCTGGTGGCGATCGGCCTCGACCCCGAACAGGTGTCCGGATCAGCTTTGGCGGCGGTCAGAGAAGGGCGTTCGAAGACGATCGAGGTGCCCGGCCTCGGCCGCTGCGCCGCTCTCTCGATCGCGATCGGAGGCAAAGAGGCCACGTCGCTGTTGGTCGCCCGCACGGGGCAGGAGAGGTTCACCAGCGAGGAGCTCAGCGTTGCCCGCGGCCTCGCCCATGCGCTGGCAATGGCCGAGCGGATGCTGCAGGGACGCGACGAGGGGCGCGCGCTGCGCGAGGAGAGCGCCGAGAAGGCGAGGGAGCGCGAGGTCGTGGAGGCCAACTACCGCTCGCTGGTCGAGCGCCTGCCGGCGATCGTCTACAGCGCCGAGATGGGCGAGCGGGGACGCTGGACCTATGTCAGCCCGCAGATCGAGCAGATCCTCGGCTTTACACCGCAGGAGTGGATGGCAGACCCGGAGACTTGGCTTCACCAGCTGCATCCCGATGACCGCGAACGCGCCCTCTCGCAGGAGAACGAGCGGGTGCTCGACGATCGCGACCCGCCGCCGATCGACTACCGGTTGCGAAGACGCGATGGAAAGGCGATCTGGGTCCTCGACGAGGCGGTGCTGGTGCGCGACGAGTCGGGTAAGCCGATCTGGCACGGGGTGCTTTACGACATCACCGAGCGCAAGCAGGCGGAACGCGAAATCGAGCGCCGCGCCGCGCAGCAGGCCGCGGTGGCCCGGCTCGGCGACCGGGCCTTGAAGGGCGCCCAGCTGCCGGCGCTGATGGAGGATACGGCCGCCTTCCTCGCCGCCGGCGAGGGAACCGGGCATAGCTGTGTCTGGGAGTTCGAGGAGGGAGCCGGGAAACTGACGCTGGCGGCGAGCATCGGCATCGGCGATGGGGGCCAGGAGACCTCGATCGCCGTCGGCAACGACTCGCCTGCCGGTCTTGCGCTTGCGTCGGGACAGCCGGTGACAGTCAACGACTGGTCGGGTCAGACCCGATTCGCCCTCCCGTCCTATCTTCAGGACCTCGGCCTGCGTTGCACGATCGCGGCGCCGATCGAGGGCGAGAGCCAGCCGCTGGGCGTGATCGAGGCCCACTCCACCGAGCCCAACGCCTTCTCTGCCCAGGACATGCACTTCGCGCAGGCCGCCGCCAACGTGCTCGCCCACGCGATCGAGCGGCAGTTCGCGGGGGAGGCGATCCGACACGGCTCGCTGCACGATCACGTCACCGGACTTCCGAACCGGCCGCTGTTCGTGGACCGGCTCGAACACGCATTGGACGCGGCACGGGGACGCGAGACGCCGCTCGCGGTCTTCTTCCTTGACCTCGACCACTTCAAGGTGATCAACGACAGCCTCGGCCACGACGTCGGCGACGAGGTGCTGAGGGCCGTGGTCCCCAGGCTGCGCAAGCAGCTGCGCTCAGTTGACACCGTGGCGCGCTTTGGCGGCGATGAGTTCGCGATCCTGGTCGAGGAGGTCGTCGACGAGGCCGAGGCGACGAGGATCGCGGAGCGCATCTGCAACGCCTTCGAGGGGCCGTTCACGGTCGACGGACTGGAGCAGCACCTGACCACCAGCGTCGGCATCTCGATCTCCGGGCCCGAGACCGGAGAGCCGGAGTCGCTGATCCGCGACGCGCACGCGGCCATGTACCGGGCCAAGGACCGCGGCCGCAACCGCTCCGAGCTCTTCGATCAGGAGATGAGATCGAAGGCGGTTCGCAGGCTGCAGCTGGAGCGCGAGCTGCGTCGGGCGCTGGACCGCGAGGAGCTCTCGCTCCAATATCAACCGATCGTCGCGCTGGCCACGGGAGAGATCCCGGCGCTGGAGGCGCTGCTGCGCTGGGAGCATCCGGAGCGCGGGCAGATCGAGCCCTCCGAGTTCATCCCCGTCGCCGAGGAGAGCGGCTTGATCCACCCGATCGGGCGCTGGGTGATCGAGCGCGCCTGCCAGCAGAGCGTCGCCTGGCACCATCTGCGCCCCGACGCGCGGCCGATTGACATGACGGTCAACCTCTCGGCACGCCAGTTCGCCCAGCACGATCTGCCCGAGATCGTCACCGCGATCCTCTCGCGCACCGGGCTCGAGGCCGTCCACCTGAAGTTCGAGATCACCGAGAGCGTGCTGGTCGAGAAGTCGGGGGCGGCGGACGAGATGCTGCGCGAGCTCAGCGGGCTCGGAGTGCAGCTGATCCTCGACGACTTCGG
>JBBQNM010000059.1:0-15322 GCA_038329895.1 Solirubrobacterales bacterium
GTCGCGGGTGATCGAGGGGTTGTCCGCCTTGCGGGCGATCTTGTCCACCTCGTCGATGTAGATGATCCCCGTCTCGGCCTTCTTGACGTCGAAGTCGGCGGCTTGGATCAGCTTCAAGAGGATGTTCTCGACGTCCTCGCCGACGTAGCCGGCCTCGGTGAGCGCCGTGGCGTCGGCGATCGCGAACGGGACGTTGAGGATCCGGGCCAGGGTCTGTGCGAGCAGGGTCTTGCCGCAGCCGGTCGGACCGAGCAGCAGGATGTTGGACTTCTGAAGCTCGACCGCGGCCTCGTCTCCGTCCGAGTTCATCTGCACGCGCTTGTAGTGGTTGTAGACGGCCACCGAGAGGGCGCGCTTGGCGGTGTCCTGACCGACCACGTACTCGTTGAGGACATCGCAGATCTCGCGCGGCTTCGGCAGGTTCTCCAGCTCGAAGACCGGCGGCGCGGTCAGCTCCTCGTCGATGATCTCGTTACAGAGATCGATGCACTCGTCGCAGATATAGACGCCGGGGCCAGCGATCAGCTTCTTGACCTGGCGCTGCGACTTGCCGCAGAAGCTGCAGAGGAGCTGCTCGTTCGAGTCTGTGGGGCGTGCCAGCTTGATCCCTCCTCGGGCTGGTTGGTATGTCGACCAACCGGCGCTTTTAGCTTAGACGGGAAGGCGCACCAGCCGGGTCGGACGTTTGATTACTGCGAGCCTCATTACTGCGGGCGGCTCCCAGTACCTGCTAGTGGGCGTGGCTTTGCCGAACCTGGTGCTGTCCGAATGAATCACTTGCGGCGGCTGCGCCGCCTGACACGCCACTGCCGCGACACTTTGTGTCGCGGCCTAACTGAACTGGTCCCAGCGCCGCAGGGCGGGCTCGGGGTCGATCGGGTGACCGTGCACGTGGATCTCGAAGTGCAGATGGCAGCCGACCGTGCGCGCGTTTCCCGTCTTGCCGACGCTGCCGATGCGCTGGCCCGTGCGCACGAACTCCCCCATGTGCACGATCGCGGGCTTGCGCAGGTGCGCGTAGAGGTAGTTGCGACCCATCCCGCGCGCGTGGATGATCACGAAGTTGCCATCCAGCAGCGGGTCGTAGGCGCGCTTCAGGACCGTTCCCGAGCGAGCCGAGACAAGCTTGGTGCCGCAGGTGGCGGTGACGTCGAAGCCCTCGTGCGTGCGCCCGCCGGTGCGGGGCGCGCCGAATTCGCCCACCGGTCCCCGGGTGCCATGTGGGCCGCGCACCGGGAAGATCTGGCCATGACGACTGGCAGAGGCGATGCCGGTGACGAGCACGGTTGCAACCGCGATCAGCGCCGCCCAGCACAGCGACACCGCACCCCGCCTTCGACCCCTGCTCATGCAGCGACTAGTGCTTTTCGATCACGCGATCGACGAGGTGGTACTCCGTCGCCTCCTCGGCGCTCATGAAGTAGTCGCGCTCGGTGTCCTTGGCGACCTTCTCCAGCGGCTGTCCCGTGTGCTTGGCGATGATCTCGTCGAGCCGGCGCCGAACGTCGATGATCTCCTTGGCGTGGATCTCGATGTCGGTCGCCTGGCCCTGGAAGCCGCCCGAGACCTGGTGGATGAGGATCTTCGAGTTGGGAAGCGCCATCCGCTTTCCCTCTGCGCCGCCGGCGAGCAGCAGCGCCCCCATGCTCATCGCAACCCCGCAGCAGATCGTCTGCACGTCGGGCTTTATGAACTGCATCGTGTCGTAGATCGCCAACCCCGCGTAAACCGAGCCGCCCGGAGAGTTGACGTAGAGGCTGATGTCCTTGTCGGGGTCCTCGGACTCGAGGTGCAGCAGCTGGGCGACGACCAGGTTCGCGATGTCCTCGGTCACCGGGGTGCCGAGGAAGACGATCCGCTCGTTGAGCAGACGCGAGTAGATGTCGAAGGCGCGCTCCCCCCGCGACGTCTGCTCGACCACCATTGGAACCAGAGGGCTCATTGGGCGGCGAGTCTATAGAAGCCGGATTACGGTCTTACGCTGTTGCGCTGGGGACCCGGCAGGTCGCCATCCCGCGCTTCTCGAGATAGCGCTGGTGATAGTCCTCGGCGCGCCAGAAAGGGCCGGCGGGGACGATCTCGGTGGCCACCGGGTTGCGGTTCTCGGTCTGAACCCGCTCCTTGGCGGCGATCGCCTCCCGCTCCTGCTCGGGGCTGTGGAAGAGGATCGCCGAGCGGTACTGGCTGCCGACATCGGGTCCCTGGCGGTTGACCTGGGTCGGGTCGTGGAGGCCGAAGAAGACGTTCAGCAGCTCCTCGTAGGAGACCTGGTCGGGGTCGAAGGTCAGGTGCACGGCCTCGGCGTGGCCGGTGCGGCCGCCGCAGACCTCCTCGTAGCTCGGCGACTCGGCGGTCCCGCCCGTATAGCCGACCTCGGTCGAGAGCACCCCCGGCGTGTTGGCGAAGTCGATCTCCACCTGCCAGAAGCATCCCGCTGCGAATGTCGCTTGCTCGGTTTCCATGGTCCGATTATCCAATAGTCGCCCGGCCGGCCGATTCGTTACGCGGTCCCCTAGGAGCCCGGGGTCCAGAGCCCGGCGCCCTCCTCCTCTGACTGGCGCTCCTTGTCGGGGGTCCAAAGGCGCTCGCGGGCCTCGGCCTGGGCGAGCGGTATCGGCTCTGCCGACTCGGCGAGCAGGTCGATCGTCTTGCGAATCCGCAGGTCCTCGCGCACCAGCGAGTCGCGCCCATCCTTGCGCAGACGCTCCAGAAGCTTCTCGGGGGTCGTGCGCTCGTGCTCGGCGGTGTGCTCCAGGGCCTCGAGCATCTCCTCCTCGGTGACGTCGATTCCCTCCACGTCGGCGATCGCGCTCAGAACCGCCTCGCGCTTCAGCTCCCGCTCGGCGTCGGGCTTGGACTCCTCGATGATCTGCTCCCGGTTCTTTCCCTGCATGCGTAGGTAGGCGGCGGGGTCCAGGCCCTGCGCGGTGATCTGGCGCTCGACCCGCTCCCAGCGCTCGGCCGCGCGGCCGGTGAGGATCTCGGCTGGGACGTCGACCTTGGACGCGTCCACGGCCGCGTCCACGGCGGCGAGCCGGAACTCCGCCTCGGTGCGCTCCTCGGCGGCCGTGCGCAGCTTCTCGCGGATGTCATCGCGAAGCTCGTCCAGGGTGTCGAACCCGCCGGCGCTGGCCGCGAACTCGTCGTCGAGGTCCGGCAGGACCTTCTCGCGCACCTCCTTGACGGTGATCTCGAAGCTGGCGTCCTTGCCGGCCAGCTGCTCGGCCCGGTAGTCGTCGGGGAAGGTGATCTTGACCTGGCGCTGCTCGCCGGCGCTTGCTTGCGCCAGCTGTTCCTCAAAGCCCTCGATCAGGCGGCCGCCGCCCAGCTCGACCAGCTCATCATGGGCCTCACCCCCATCGAACGGCTCACCATCGATCGTGCCGCGGAAGTCGACCAGCACGAAGTCGCCCTTGGCGGCGGGTCTTTCGACGTCCTCCAGCCGCGCGAAGTTCTCGCGCAAGCGCTCCAGCTCCCGCTCCAGTACGTCGTCGGGGACGTCGGTCTCCGGGCGGCCCACCTCCAGGCCCTTGTACTCGCCCAGCTCGGCCGGGGGGCGCACCCCGACCTCAAACTGGAAGCTCAGAGGCTCTCCCTCGTCGTCGGGAACCGACGTGACCTCGATGCTGGGATCGCCGACCGGGTTGACCCCCGAGGAGAGAAGCGCCCGCTCATACCACTCCGGCAGCGAGTCGCGAAGCGCCTGCTGGAGCACCGCCTCCCGCCCGACCCGCTGGATGATCAGCGAAGGCGGCGCCTTGCCCTTGCGAAAGCCGGGCAGGCGCATGTCGCGCGCCAATCCGCGGGCCGCGCGGCCGATACCGCGGTCAACGTCGTCGGGCAGGACGTCGACGTCGACCCGCACGCGCGAGTCGGGTAGCTCGGTGACCGAGGTCTTCACGGGCGTGACCCTAGATGATCGGTCGCCCGCGGCTCGGCGGCGGTCGCCGCGGCTCGGCGCTTAGATGTGAGAAGGCGTGTGTGCGCGCTCGACCATCGCGGCCACCGCCGTGCGCGAGCGGACGCCGAGCTTGTCGAAGATGCGCCTCAGGTGGCTTTCCACGCCCTTCTCCGAAAGGAAGAGGTGACCGGCGATCTCGCGGTTGGTCTTGCCTTCGGTGACGAGCTCGGCCACTTCCAGCTGGCGCGGCGTAAGCCCAAGGGCGCCTTGGCCGTTGTTCGCTTGGGTGGCCGCCGGCGCCACCCTGTGACCCAGTCGGCGCAGCTCGTGTGCGGCCTGCTCCCGATAGCGAAGCGCTCCGCAGGCCGAAAGCTCCGCCTCCGCTCGTGCCAGCTGCTCCAGCGCCTGGTCGCGGTTGCCGTCTTCCGCCAGCGCTCGACCGGCAAGCGTGCGCGAACGGGCGGCCTCCACGGGGGCGCCAGCCTGCTCGGCAGCCGCGGCGGAGGCAATAGCTGTTGCTGCCGCTTCCTCCCACCTACCTCCTGCCAGCAACAGCGCCGCCCGGGCGCGCCTGCCCTCGGCCAGCTGCCCCGGCACCCCGAGCTCCTCAGACGACCGCTCGGCGCGCCGGGACCACCTCTCGGCGGCCTCGAAGTTCCCCCGCTCGAGCTCCATGCGGGTGAGGATCTCGAACGAGCGGGCCGTGTGAAGCGGGAACGGGACCAGCGTCGGCTCCTCCGCCCCCGGGGCAAACAGCACTTCCCGGCATCGGGCCGCCTCTCCCAACTCGAGCCAGGCCTCGGCAAGGAACCAGCGCGCGGCAAGCGACGAGGGGCTCCGAAACGATGCCCCCGCGGCCACTGCTTGCTCCCCGTAGCGGATGGCAGAGCGAAGTTCGCCCCGCAGCATCTCAACGAAACAGCCAGTGGCGAACGCCCAAGACATGAGGAGGTCGTTTGTCGAAAGCAGGGCGGACTCGATCGCGTGTTGGGCGTGGGTCGCGGCCTCCCCCAGGCGGCCGCGCCATGCAAGCGATCCGCTCTTGAGCAACAGCACCCACACCACGAGGTGGCCCTGGCCGGATGTTCGCGACAGGGCAAGCGCCCGATCCATGTGCCGCTCAGCGTCCTCGTTGCGGCCGAGGCAGTGCTCTGCCCAGCCCAAATAGAGGATGGTCTCTGATCTGGTGATCATTGTGCTGTCGGATAACCGGTCCACAAGCCCAGCCGCCTCCTCGGTGTGGCGCCGCGCCTCCTCCGTATGCAGAAGTCCATATTCGGCCAGGGCCAGCGCGCTTAGCCCCGTCGCCCGCTCGGCCGGAGCGAGACCACGGCCGTCCGCGATCGCTCGTCGGGCCCAGGAGCGCATGCTGCGCCAGTCGGAGCTGAAGGACGACGAAAGGGCCAGCCCATACTTCAACCTCGCTGCCTCCGGCGTGCCTTGGTCTGGGAGCTCGGATAGAGCCTCGAGCAACAGCCCCTCGGCTATGTCGTGGTTGTCGAGTAGCAGCTCGACCGTTGCCGCGGAGTAGACGACTCTGGCCCGCAGCGCGCTGGCCTCGGGCGGCAAGAGTTCCAGCACCTGGCGTAGTGCGCTGCGGCTCTCTTCGAGGCGGCCGACCGATCCCAGCGCCACCGCCATCGCGACCAACAGTTCGAGCCGCCGCCCCCCGTTCCCCTCGGTGGCGGGCAAGAGCCGCAATGCAGAGGCCAGCCAGCTCGCGGCCGCACTGGGAGCCCGCGGTGCCGCCGCATGCCCCGCCTCGGTCAGCACGGCAATGGCCTCCTCGTCACCAATGCTGGCGGAGTTCTGGAGGTGGTCGGCCCGCGTAACCGCGGGCGCGCCGCGCTCCCGAAGGACTTCGGCCGCTCGGCGATGCGCGCTTATGCGCCACCCCGGCTTCGCAGATTCATACACGGCGCGGCGCACAATCGGGTGGCGGAAACGAAAAAGCCAGGCCACCCGGGTGCCTCGCACGAGATCGAGGTCGACCAGCTCATCCAGGGCCTCCAGCGCGGCGCCCTCCGACATCTCCGCCACGGCGGCGGCAACACGCGGGTCGAACGGTTCCCCGACCACGGCGGCGGCCTCGAGCACGGCGTGCCCCGGTTCGGAAAGCATGGCCAGCTCCCCGGCTATCGAGGCGCCAACGGCCACCGGGACCGTGCGGTCGACCGCCTCCAGGCCGTCTCCCCCACCCGCGACGCCGCGGGCCTCGGTCCTCACGAGCTGCTCCAGGTAGAAGGGGTTTCCCCCGCTCTCGCGAAACAGCCTCTCTTTCGTGGCCCCGTCCAGCTGGGAGCTGAGCATCAGCTCGCACTCCTGGGCACTCAGCGGCCCGAGCTCAAGGGCGCGCCAGGCGTGGCCGTCTGAGCGTTCACCCTTTACGGCCTCGAGCGCCGCGGCAAGCTGCGGCGACGCCTGGCGGGGCCGATAGGCGAGCAAGATCAGCACACGCCCTTCAGGCGCGTGCCTCAGCAGATGAGAGAGAAGCTCAACAGAAGCGGCGTCCGCCCATTGCACGTCATCGAGCGCCAGGACGACCGGCTGCCTCCCCGCCAGCTGCTCCAGCAGGACGCGCACGGCGTCGTGGGCGTGGAATCGTTCCGCCTGTAGCACGTTCGACTTCGAGTCCTGTGGCGAGGAGAGGGACGGGAAGATTGCGGCGAGCTCGTGAGCCTTCTCATCAGTACGGCTTTCGATCCAGCCCGGATCCAGGGAGGCGAGATACCGGTCGAGCGCGTCAACGAAGATGCCGAAGGGATAGTTGCGCTCGAACTCGGTCGCCCGTCCGCTGAGCACAAGCTGACCACGCTGACTGGCTTGCTCTTTGACTTCCCGCAACAGCCGGGACTTGCCGATCCCAGGCTCCCCGACGATGTGCAATGCACCCCCGACGCCACCGTCCAGCTCCTCGAGCGACGCCGCGAGAAGTGCCACCTCGCGACGGCGGCCGATCAGCGGACCCTTCACCTCGGTCACAAGTCAAAGATATCCCGGCGGCAAAGCCTGCGAAGGGCTGCAGGCGCTTTGGTTGCTTGCCACTACCAACCAAACGAACGGTTCTTTGCGCAATATTTGAGCGTGCTTACTGACCCATTGGTCAGTTTCTGAGGCGATCGGCACCGTGTGCCGTCCCAGCGGGGATCAACAGAGCGGCTGAGGCGACGGCCGCAACGGCCGCCCTACCGCGATTCCCTTTTTCGGGTCTGCTTGGGGTCTGCGTTCATGACCTCTCATCCTTTCTGGGACCAGCCACGGAGTTTTCGATCAGTCCGATCTTGTCACCGAGTCCCCTCTCGAGACAACGGGGAAAACCCTGCACCTGCCCCCTGCACTTTGTGCACGGGTACGCTTGCTACTTGCGGTCGACCGGCCAGCGACACGGTCGCTCTCCTGACCGGCAGTCAGTGGGCTGATGCTTGCGGGCGGGGGTCGGCAGGCGGCACATCAACGGCCGCGGGCTGCCCGCCGCAGCAGCAGGCGGCCCAGCGCCGCGGCAAACTCGATCGCCAGCGCCGCGAATCGCCCCAGCGGCCCGGTGACCAGCCAGGCCCTCAACCTATCCGCGGGGCCCAGCTCAGCCAAGCTCGCCCTTGCCGGCCAGCAACCTCTCTTCGAGCCGCTTGCCCTCGCCCGCGGCGACCGCCCGCGCAGCGCGCGCCTCGTCGAGGGCAACGCCCCGGTCCCGTGCGAGCTCGATCAACCGCTGGCGCTCGCTGCCCTCCTGGGCGGTGCGGAAGAACAGCCAGGCGAAGATGCCGAGCGAGACGAAGGTGCCCTCGACCATCATGATCACGCCGGCGACGCTCTGGTCAGTGAGCGGTGAGACCCCCCAGTAGTGCTCGCCCCTGGCATAGACCGAATAGAAGACGGTCCCCGACCACATGAAGACGTTGCCGAGCACCACTCCGGTGAAGCGAACGGCGATCGCGTAGCCGAGCTTCCAGCCGTTGGTGAACCAGGCCGGCCGGGGCAGCGGCCCAAGCAGAGCCATCCACATCAGACAGCCGCAGAAGATGAACATCGTGTGCTCGAGTGCGTGCAGGGCCGCGCCGCCGTAGGCCTTGTCATAGAGCGCCGGGATGTGCCAGACGTAGAGATCGATCGCCCAGAGCGGGAAGGCGACCAGGGGATTGACCAGGACTTGCATGTGTCGGAGAACGGGCAGGCCGAGCAGCGGCTGCAAAAGCGGCCCGGTCAGCCCCAGCACCAGCAGAAGCGCCGCGATGTCACCGATCAGCAGGTGCTCGACCATGTGCGCCATCACCAGCTCGTCGGCCATGTGCCCCACCGGCGAGAACAGCGCGATGCCGATCGTGAGCAGCCCGGCGGCGAAGCAGCACTGGCGCCAAACCGGGACCGGGCGCCCACGAGCGGCCAGGGTCGAGGCGCGTTTCGCGTACAGAAGTGCCGCGATCAGCGGCGGCACCGCCTCGAGTGGCGCGAAGGTTCCCGCCACGTGGGCGAGCGGAAGGCTCATCGTGGCCCAGCGTAGCGCCGCGCGCCCGGCGTCAGAGACGCTATCAGGCGCTAGGACAGCCAGCCGACGCGCTTGAGGAAGCGGTAGAGCAGGAACACGGCCGCCGCCATCGTCAGCAGCGACAGCGGGTAGCCGATCCTCCACTGCAGCTCCGGCATGTGGGTGAAGTTCATCCCGTAGACGCTGGCGATGAAGGTCGGCACTGCGACGATCGCCGCCCAGCTCGAGATCTCCTTGATGACGTCGTTCTGGCGCACGCTGACCAGGGCCAGGTTCGCCTCAAGGGCGCTGGTCAGAAGCTCGCGCTGCGAGTTGACCTGCTCGTCGACGCGGCGGGCGTGGTCTGCGACGTCGCGGAAGTAGCGCCGCAGCTCGTCGTCGATCGCGCGCGACACACCCCCGGTCTCCAAGCGCTCCAGCGGGACCAGCAGCGGACCGACCGCGCGGTGAAACTCAATCACCTCGCGCTTCAGGAAGTAGATCCGCTCAGTGGGTTGCTCGCTCTCGCCGAAGACCTGCGCCTCGACCTCCTCGATGTCGTCCTCGATGCCCTGCATCACCGGGTAGTAGTCGTCGACCACCTTGTCGAGGATCGCCCAGACGACCGCCGGCGTCCCCTGCTTCAGCAGGTCCGACCGCTCCTCGAGCCGCTGGCGGGCCGGGCCCAGCTCGCTGCCCTCGCCGTGGCGCACCGCGATCACGTAGTCACGGGAGACGAACAGGTGCACCTCACCGAAGTGGACCTGCTCGGCCTCTTCGTCGTAGTGGGCCGTCTTCAGGACGATGAAGAAGGAGTCGTCGTAGTCCTCGAGCTTGGGCCGCTGGTGGGCACGCTCGGCGTCCTCGACCGCCAGCTCGTGAAGGTCGAATTGCTCGGCGACTGCCTGAAGCTCCTCGCCGCTGGGCTCGAAGAGACCGAGCCAGACGAACTCGCCCGGCTGGCCGGTCACGCACTTCGCGGCCTCCTCCAGGGCCAGCTTGCCGTCGTGCTGGCGCTTCCCGTCTTTGTAGTGGGCGCAGTCGATGATCATCGGTCGTTCCTGGCCGGGTTTATGTTCCGCCCCCAGGGGCAGGCTCCTTCAGAGGCGGTGCTAGGTTCCGCGACGGCAAAGGAAGGAGCATCTGATGGCCGAGGCGACAGCGAGCGAGGGCATCCTCGCCACCGAGAACGACGAGAAGCGCGAGCAGATCATCGAGCTGCTCGAGAAGGCCTACTGGATGGAGATCGAGACGGTGATGAGCTACATCGCCAACTCGGTCAACCCCGACGGCGTGCGGGCGCAGGAGATCCGCGAGTCGTTGCAGGAGGACATCCAGGAGGAGCTCGGGCACGCACAGCAGTTCGCGGACCGGATCAAGGAGCTGTACGGAGTCGTTCCGGGATCGCAGGACTTCGAGGCTGAGCAGACCTACCTGCAGCCGCCTGAGCACCAGACCGACATCGTGCATGTGATCAGGGGCGTGATCGAAGCCGAGAAGGGCGCGATCGCGTACTACACCCGAATCGTCGCGGAAACCGACCAGGTGGACCCGGTTACCAATGACATGGTGATCGCGATCCTCCACGACGAGCAGGGCCACAAGCGCCTGTTCGAGGGGTTCCTGCGCGAGTACGAAGCCGAGGGCCTCGCCTGAGCCCGGGCCGCGTGGGGGGGAGCCCGGTGACCGCGGACTCGTTCTCGCACAGCTACCGCTCGCCGTTTCCCCCGATCGCCAGCTACGGCTTCGTCTCCGATTGCCACACCAGCGCCCTCATTGCCCCGGACGGGAACGTCGAGTGGCTCTGTATGCCGCGCTTCGACTCCCCGAGCGTCTTCGGGGCAATTCTCGACCGTGCCGCGGGCACGATGCGGATCGGCCCATCCGACCAGCGTGCCCCGCTGGCTCGTCGCTATCTGCCGGGCACGTTGATCCTGGAAACGACCTGGACCACCGACACCGGTTGGTTGATCGTCCTCGACGCGCTGACGATCACCCAGTGGGCACCGTCCGGACGCGACGAGAGGGGAATGCAGCGTCCCGAGACCCAGCACGAAGCCGACAAGACCCTTGTCCGTATCGCGACCTGCATCGACGGCGAGGTTGAGGTCGAGCTGGATTGCCATCCCAACTTCGAGTACGGAGCGCGGCAAGCGGGCTGGGTGCCGGCCCCGGACGGCGAGCTGAAAGCAGAGGGGGGCTCACAGAGCGTCAACCTCGCAACCGACATCGAGCCCTCGATCGAGGGTGATCGCGTGGTCGGGCAATTGACGCTGCACGAAGGGCAGTCCTGCTACGCAGCGCTGTGCTGGGACGAGGAAGGAGGAGCGCCGCGCAGCGCCCCCGAGGCGCGGGAGCGGCTCGAGGCCACCTCCGACTTCTGGCGTGCCTGGCTGCGCCACGGCAGCTTCCCCGACCATCCCTGGCGGGTGCACCTGCAGCGCTCCGCCGTCGTGCTGAAGGGACTCACCTACGCCCCCACCGGAGCCCTGGTCGCCGCCGCCACCACGTCGCTGCCCGAGACGCCGGGCGGCGAGCGCAACTGGGATTACCGCTACAGCTGGATCCGCGACTCAACCTTCTCGCTGTGGGCCCTGCACACCCTTGGCTTCGATGAGGAGGCGCAGGACTTCGCCCAGTTCATCGGCGACCGGGTGAGGGGCGCGAGCGGAGAGCTGCTGCAGATCATGTACGGGATCAACGGCGAGCGGGACCTCACAGAGCGCACCCTCGACCACCTCTCCGGCTACGACGGGGCGAAGCCGGTGCGGATCGGAAACGGCGCATTCTCCCAGCGCCAGAACGACGTCTGGGGCGCCTTGCTCGACTCGATCTACATCCATTCGAAGACGATCGACCACATCCGCGACGAGAACTGGGGGCTGATCGCCAGCGCCGTCGAGGCAGCGATCGCGGCCTGGCCGCACCCCGACCAGGGCATCTGGGAGGCACGCGGGGAGCCCCGCCACTACGTCTCATCGAAGATCATGATCTGGGTGGCGGTAGACCGCGGCGCCCGCCTCGCCCGCAGGCAGGAAGAGGATGGGCTTGCCGAGCGCTGGACCGGGGTCGCAGAGCAGGTCCGCGACGAGGTCCTCGAGCGCGGGGTGCGCGACGGGGTCTTCCGCCAGCACTACGAGACCGATGCCCTCGATGCCTCCACCCTGCTGATCCCGCTGCTGCGCTTTCTTCCACCAGACGACGAGCGCGTGCGCAGAACGGTGGTGGCGATCGCCGATGATCTGACACGCGACGGCCTCGTGCTTCGCTACCGGACCGAGGAGACAGATGACGGCCTGCACGGCAAAGAGGCGACCTTCACGATCTGCTCCTTCTGGCTCGCCTCGGCATTCTCGGAGATCGGCGAGCGCGACCGGGCCCGGGAACTGTGCGAGCGGCTGCTCGGACTCGCCGGCTCGCTCGACCTCTTCGCGGAGGAGCTGGACGCCGGCAGCGGCCGCCACTGGGGCAACTTCCCCCAGGCCTTCACCCACCTGGCGCTGATCAACGCAGTCTCGCACGTGATCGCCGATGCCCGGCGCGACGGCGAGCCCGGAGAGCCGACCGCCGTGTTCAGCGAGATGCGCGGGCGCCGCGAAGAGGGCTAGGCCCCGCGGGGCTCGACCTCGCCGGTTCGCTCGACGTGCTGCCAGCGCAGCCGCACGCCGCGGGCGGCGCTGATCAGCGACTGGATCACCACCAGGTACATGAGCTGGCGATAGACGAACTGCTGCAGCGGCATCGCCCACAGCACCCGCGGTGACTCGCCGTCGAGCCGGAACGCGAACAGGGCCAATCCTCCACCAGGCGCCGGTGGCAGAGCGAAAGCCGCTCCTCGCGGTCCCTTGGGACCGGCTCTGCCTTTGCAGATCGCTCGGCCTCGAGGCGCCGTTTTGCCTCCCGTAGCCAGGCCTTCCTTCCCTGCCGGGTTGTCAGCTGCTCGGGGAGCTCATCGCCTCGGGCATCCTTGTAGCGCTCGTCCTCCGCAGCATCGATCTCTGCAGCCTCGGTGAGGACCTCGACGGCGAGGTCCTGGTAGGCGCGGATCGCCGCATCGGAGGCTGCAGCACGGAACTTCGAACCGTCAACGGCGAGCACGCTGACTTGGACCAATCCCGCCTCGGCGCAGAGCCCCAGCACCTGGCCGAAGAGGTCGGCCAGGGGCTCTTGGTGGCGGACGCGAAAACGGGCGATCGTGGCGTGATCGGGGACCTGCTTTGCGCAGATCACCCGAAAGGCGACGTCCTCGCGGCAGCGACGCTCGATCCCCCGCGAGCTTCGCTCGCCGACCGCGTAGGCGTAGGTAAGCAGGGTCAGCATCATCTTCGGGTCGTGCGCGGAGGCGCCGTGGCCGTCGGCGCGGTAGGAGGCGTAGAAGGGCTCGAGGTCAAGCTCATCGATCGCCTCGATCACAAACCAGGCGAGGTGGTCCTCGTCTAGCCAGTCGCGAAGGTCAGACGAGAGCAGCAGTGCTTGGTCACGATCGCAGCTGAGGAAGTTCTGTGGCATAGACCATTTTCTCGCTGCAAACGGACCGAAAAGCAGGGGGTTTGTGCGACAGCCTCGCGTGATTGCGAGCGCGCACAGACCGAGCCGCCCGCGCCTGCTCGGGACGAGAAGCAGGCGCCTGCCACAAGGGAGCTGCACTCCGTTTAGGTCTTGATCCGGGACCTATCCGCCGCTCCCAGGCACGGAAATCGGCTCAAACAAATGACGGTAGGGCACCGGCCTCTCGCTCATCGTCCTGAGCGGGCGCGTGCCGGACCCCGCCGGAGACTTCCGCTTCGGCGACAAAGGGGCAGCCGGACGAGTCTTCGACGCACGCGCCGAGACCGTCGTCATTGTCAGAGTCATCGGGTCTGAGTTGTGACTCCGGAATCGCGATCCCTACCGATCGGCCGAGGTCAAGCGGAGGTGGGCGGGTTCGAACCCCGCGTCGGCTTCAGCGAATGCCGGGGTCGCGCCCGTCGGTCTCCCCGGTCGCCGGACTGCTGGGCTCGTCGGCGGCGCTCGCGGCATGCGAGCGCGCGGCGCGCTCGTGAAGGTCACCACCGGCCGGGGTCTCGTGGTCGCCGCGCCGTCCGAGCAGTAAATAGGGGCTCATCACCCCCTTGCCCTTTACCTCGATTGAGCCGCGCGGACGGAGCTCGTAGCGCTCTCGCAGACGTTCAAAGGTCCGCTCGGTTACCTGGATTGTCCCGGGCGGGGCGTGGGACTCCATGCGGCTGGCGGTGTTGACGGTATCGCCCCAGAGGTCGTAGATGAACTTCGCCCGCCCGATCACGCCGGCAACGACCGGGCCGCTGTCGATGCCGATTCGCACCTGCAGCGCGTGTCCGGTCTCACCCTCCAAGCGCGCGACCTCGGGCCCCATCGCGAGCGCCATCTCGGCGATCGCCTCGGCGTGGTCCTCCCGCGGCAGGGGAATGCCGCCGGCGACCATGTAGGCGTCTCCGATTGTCTTAATCTTCTCGACCCCGTGGTCGGCGGCGAGTGCGTCCCAGCGCGCGAACACGCGGTCAAGCAGCGCCACCACATCCGACGCGGAGAGCCGCTCAGACAGTTGCGTGAAGCCGACGATATCCGCGAACAGCACGGTGACACCCGGACGAGCGTCCGCGATGATTCCCTCCTGTTCCTTCAGGCGCGCTGCCACGGGCTCGGGTAGGACGTTCAGCAGCAGCCGCTCGGACTTGGCCTGCTCGAGCTCGAGCGCGCGGTGCTCGCGGGCGAGCGCTGTCAGCGCCCGCTCGCGCGCCCGCACGAAGTACTGAAGCAGCGCGAACGCGGTTGTCGCGACGCCGAGAATGTTCAGCGCGAAGAACGCGACCACCACGCCGCTGGGAACGTGGGGCGCGCCAGCAGCCAAGGCCGGGTCGATCGCGCCCGACACCGCGACCAGTCCGACGAAAGCCACAAACCACGGGACCGCCTGCCGCGCCCCCACGAACAGCAGCGCGCCCAACGGCGCCGTTACCGCCCACAACGACACGGCCGAGGAGGTCCCAAAGCCACCCAGGCTCCACTGCAGCGCGAAGGGCAGGAGCAAGCTCATCCACAGCTGGCTGCGTCGGAACAACAGGTAGTGGCGTGTCCGCGCGAACGTGTAGATGCTGGCCGCCGAGGCAATCTGATAGCCGAACGGGATCGCGGCCGACACCCAGAGGCCAAGCGCGGCGTAGGTCGCCACCCAGACGAACGCGAGGCTCGCCATCAGCGTCGAGGACAGGACCAGGACCGTCTTGCGAACCCGAAGCTCCTCCGAGTCCGACGGCGAGACGCCGATCTCCGCCAGCCGTTTCAACCAGCCCGGAAGCGGCCGCCAGGTCCAGCGAGTACCTAGTTCCCTCACACGGCGAGCATAAGTCCCCCACTCGCCCCGTGCGAGCGCACCGTGTGAGCCTAACCGGATTCGGCGCAGACCCTATTGCGCGGGCTCCGACGCCCTCGCCGCAGTGCCCCTATGGTGCCAATAGCGGAAGCGTCCGTGCGAGCGGGCCTCACTACCGCAGCGGACGAAAAGCGGGCGCGCCAGCTACCGCTTCATGTGCCACGGAGGACTTGCGGGAACCGAGATCTGGCGCTTTAGGGGGCGCGACCGCCTGATTCAGGCACGGAAATCGGCTCAAACAAATGACGGTAGGGCACCGGCCTCTCGCTCATCACGCGCCAGAGCGAGTGGTTATCTGGCGGCAGGAGCATCGGCGCTCCTGCTTTCACGCGAGGATGTCGCGTAAACGGCCGCTGACCCAGGCGCGCGGCTCCGCGGAGCCGGATCGGGTGAGTAAGGGCCGTTTCAGGCCCCGGCGGGCGCCAAAGAGTGCCGGTGAAGCTTCAGGAGGTTGTGAGTGGCGGCGATGAGGCGCCATTCCGAGCGTGCGGCCGCCCGGCCTCTTCGTTTGAAGCGCTCGATCCCCCGGTTCGCCTTGATCTGGGCAAAGACCGGCTCGACCATCCAC
>JBBQNM010000060.1:0-15290 GCA_038329895.1 Solirubrobacterales bacterium
GGCGACCTTCCCGACCTCGGTCTTCGTGGTCAAGCCGTTCGGCAAGGTGGTGATCTGCGGCGCCACCTCCGGCTACAACCTCGACTTCGACGTCCGCTACCTGTGGATGCGCCAGAAGCAGATCATCGGATCGCACTTCGCTAACGCGTATGAGTGCATGCGGGCCAACCATCTGATCGCCAAAGGCAAGATCCGCCCCGTGCTCTGGCAGACGATGGATTTCGAGGGCGTCCCCGAGGCGCACCAGCTGCTGTACGAGAACAAGCACCTCGGCAAGATCTCGATCCTGGTCGGCGCCAAGGATGAGCGGGAGGGGAAGACCGAGGAGGGCCCGGGCGCGATCCGGGCCGAGGTCGGCGCCTGATGGCCGAGGTCTGTTACATCGACTGGCACGTGACGCCGTTTCGCGCCGATCGCTTCCTCGAGATCTGGACACCGGCGGCGGCCCGGGTGCTCGCCTTCGGGGCCACGAGCTGGTCTCTGACCCGAAACATCGACGACCCCCTCCACATCCGCCAGGCCGCCATCTGGGAGAGCCACGACGACTTCGAGCGCTACTGGTACTCGGAGGAGGTCACGGCCGCCCGCGAAGAGGCGATCAACTACTACGGCAAGCCGGTCCTGCCGGTCTGGCACTCGCTCGTCGGCGCCGAGTAGGGCGGTGTGACAGTGATGAAGCGGCGCTCTAATGTTTCCCTGGCCCTCGGGCTGGTCGGCGCGACCCTTGCGCTGGCGATCGCGGCGCTCACCCCTCCGAAGGCGGACGCGTTGGGCACTTTTAGCAACGGCGTGCTCACGGTGACCGGCGGGGAGGGCAAAATCGTCCCTCGCTGCGCCAGCGACGGCGAGATCACCGTCAGCGGGGTTTCCGTCGATAACGGTCCCGCCTACTGCCGTGACCTGAGGCAAATCGTCGCGGTCGGCTTCGAAATCCCCGGCGTAATGGACTTCTCGCAGCTGCCTGACGACCTCGGGGGCGGCCAGGGCCCGATCGAGATCAAGGCCACGGGCGGTCCGGACAGCGACAAGCTGATTGGGGCGGCGCAACACATAAACATCTTCGACGGCGGGGATGGCAGCGATTCCGTCACGGGTGGCGATCTCGATGACACACTGAGCGGCGGCGGCTCAGGCGACAAGCTCGACGGCGGGGCAGGCAAGGACACCCTCAGAGGCGGGCCCGGAGGCGACAAGCTGACGGGCGGACTCGGCGCCGACTCGCTGTTCGGCGGAACCGGCGGCGACAAGCTGCTCGGAGGCCCCGGACGCGACCTGCTCAAGGGTGGCGGCAGTTCCGACAAACTCGTCGGCGGTCCCGGCAAGGACAGCGAGAAGCAGTAGCGGCTAAGTTGTAATCCCTGAGCCCGTTGTTTCATCCGGGCCCCCTTGAAGGCTGGGGGTGTCTACCCCACCCAGCCTCAAGGAGGTATCCGGATGAAGCTCCACGCTAACGCTGCTCTCAGCCTGAACAAGCGCCGGCTTCTCGTTCACCGAGTCGTCGATCAGGACTGGTCGCTGACGAAGGCGGCCGAGGCCGCCGAAGTCAGCGAGCCGACCGCGCGCAAGTGGGCCGGGCGTTATGAGGCCGATGGCGACGCGGGCCTGCTCGATCGACCCTCGGCAGCCAACCGCGTCCACAACCGCACCCCGGAGGATCGGATCGCGGTGATCTGCGCGCTGCGTCGGCTGCGGATGACCGGTGCCGAGATCGCCGAGGCCCTCGGCATGGCCGAGACCACGGTCTCGGGGATTCTCACCCGCTCGGGGCTCGGTCGGCTCGGGCGCCTGGGGATGGAGCCTGCCCGCCGCTATGAGCGCTCTCGCCCGGGCGAGCTGATCCACATAGACGTCAAGAAGCTCGGGCGGATCGAGCGCGGCGCTGGCAAGCGGATCATGGGCGGCTCGAGCCATTACACCGGCAGCTACACCGACAAGGCCGGGCATCGACGCCGCAAGGCGGGCTGGGAATACGTTCACGTCTGCGTCGACGATGCGACTCGCTTTGCCTACGTTGAGGTGCTCGCCGACGAACGAGCGACGACCGCGGTCGGCTTCTTGGGCCGGGCGATGAAGTTCTTTGCCCGCCACGGCGTCTCAGTCGAGGCGGTGCTCACCGACAACGGCTCTGCCTATCGTTCGGCGGTGCACGCGATCGCGTGCCGGGCGCTCGGTCTCAAGCACCTGCGGACTCGCCCTCGTCGGCCGCAGACCAACGGCAAGGCAGAGCGCTTTATCCGCACGATGCTCGGCGGCTGGGCCTATGGCGCGATCTATCGCAGCTCCACGGAGCGCACCGCCGCACTCGAGGGCTGGCTATGGCGCTACAACTACCGGCGAAAGCACGGCGCCCTCGGTCGAAAGCCGCCCGCAGCTCGGCTCGCCGAGCTGCGGAATAACCCGCTCGGGTCTTACAGCTAGTGCTGCTCCAGCGGGGCCATCGTGAGCCCCGCCTGTTTGAGCTGCTCCCAGTAAAGCTCCGCGGGCTCCCGAGGGCCGGTCCACACGCAGGCCCGGCCGCTGTTGTGGATCGTGTCGGCGAACCGGTGCCCCTGATCGATGCTGATCCCGGGAATCACCCGGGCAAGGGTCTGGGCAACATGTTCGAACGTGTTGTGATTGTCGTTTTCGACGATCACCATCCAGTTGCCGCCCAGGCCCGAGTCCGGGCCGGAGCTTCGGGGACGCTCGACCGTGGTCGTCTCCACGGCGAAGAGACTAGACGGATGCCGCCCCGGCGGCGTGGCGTCAACCGAAGGGGTCGGGGACCGCGACCGTAAGGTCGTCGAAACTCGCCGCGGCGCCCTTGGCCGCCTTGGCCGAGCCGACCGACACGGTCGAGAAGCGCCCCGTGAGGGTCGACGCCGTGTGGGCGTCGTCGACCACCGAGGCCAGCTTTTTGCCGTTCACGAAGGCGGTCAAGTGGGTCTCCCCGGTTGCGGTGGGGAATGCCTGTAGGCGCAGCTTGTTCGGCTTGCCCACCGCCTTGATGCCACTCGCCTTGCCCTTCGCCAGCAGCGTGCGATCGACATTCGGGGGCACGTCGCGCCGCAGCTGGAAGGAGCCCTTCTTCGGGAACACGGCGAGCTGGTACTGGCCGTTGCCGCCGTCGCGCAGGGAGACGGCGACGAAGGTGCGAGCCTGGATCGTGCTCCGTGTGCCCGCCAGCAGGCGCGTGGTGGCGGTGATGTCGAGGTTGGCACCGACCACGGGGGTGCGGAACTGGCACTCCCGCGTCTGCTTGCCCACGGTGACGTTCAGCGCCCCTGCGCCACCGCCGCGGGCACAGGTGCTCTTGCCGAGGTGCACGAGCTGTCCCCGCGCAGCCGTGTTCG
The DNA here is from genome assembly GCA_038329895.1 of Solirubrobacterales bacterium. Taxonomy (GTDB): domain Bacteria; phylum Actinomycetota; class Thermoleophilia; order Solirubrobacterales; family 70-9; genus Mayfieldus. The sequence continues at coordinate 3,333 of JBBQNM010000060.1, forward strand.
ACATCGCGTTGGTATAGATCGGGATCGAGGCGCCAAGCGCCACGGCAGCGGCAGCAGCCGAGCCGAGGACGGCAAGCAGGATCGCGATCCGGACGGGTCGTTTCATTACTTCGTCTGAGGCACTACCGGACGTGCACCGGAGAGCCTAAACACAGGCGCGGGCGAAAGATGCGCTCCGTCGTGCGTGTGCACCGGAAATCACATTACTTGCGGCGCCTTCGGCGCCTGACACGCCAGTGCCGGCGCGCAACGCGCCGGCAAACAAATATTTGCGGCGCCTTCGGCGCCTGACACGCCTCTGGCGGCGCTGGCGCGCCACGGGCATAAAATCTACCCATGGCCGAGCATCGCCTGCCCGAGCGTGACCGCCCCTGGATGATGCGCACCTACGCGGGCCATTCCGACGCCCGCCGCTCCAACGAGCTTTACCGGAGCAACCTCGCGAAGGGCCAGACCGGCCTCTCGGTCGCCTTCGACCTGCCCACGCAGACCGGTTACGACCCCGACCAACCGCTGGCCCGCGGCGAGGTGGGCAAGGTCGGCGTCTCAATCGTCCACAAAGGCGACATGCACACGCTGCTCGACGGCATCCCGCTCAACGAGATGAACACCTCGATGACGATCAACGCGACCGCAGCCTGGCTGCTCGGGCTCTACGTCACCGTCGCCGAGGAGAACGGCGTCGAGCGCGCCAAGCTCAAGGGGACGACCCAGAACGACATCATCAAGGAGTACCTCTCGCGCGGCACCTACGCCTTCCCGCCCGAGCCCTCGATGCGGCTGATCGCCGACACGGTCGCCTTCGCGGTCAACGAGGTTCCGGACTGGAACCCGACCAACGTTTGCAGCTACCACCTGCAGGAGGCCGGCGCCACGCCGGTGCAGGAGATCGCCTATGCGCTCTCCACCGCGATCGCGGTGCTCGACGAGGTCAAGGCGCGAGGACAGGTCTCCGAGTCCGACTTCCCGAAGGTATTCGGCCGCATCTCATTCTTCGTCAACGCCGGCATCCGGCTGGTCGAGGAGATCGCCAAGCTGCGCGCGATGGGTCGTATCTGGACCGAGATCGGCCGCGAGCGCTACGGGGTCACCGACCCGAAGATGCTGCGCTTCCGCTACGGCGTGCAGGTCAACTCGCTCGGCCTCACCGAGTCCCAACCGGAGAACAACGTGCCGCGCATCGTGCTCGAGGCGCTGGCAGTGACGCTGAGCCGCGACGCCCGCGCCCGGGCGATCCAGCTACCGGCCTGGAACGAGGCCCTCGGCCTCCCCCGCCCCTGGGATCAGCAGTGGAGCCTGCGGATCCAGCAGATCCTCGCCGAAGAGACCGACCTGCTCGAGTACCCCGACATCTTCGAGGGCTCGCCGGTGATGGAGGGGCTGGTCGAGGAGTTGGTCGAGGCGGCCCGCGAAGAGATGGCGATCGTCGAGGAGCACGGCGGCGCGGTCGACGCGGTCCCCTACATGAAGGCGCGGCTGGTCGAGTCGCATCGCGAGCGGGTGGCGAAGATCGAGCGCGGTGAGCTGAAGGTGGTGGGCCAGAACGCCTACATGGAGACCGAGGACTCGCCGCTCACCGCCGATGCGGAGGGGGGCATCCTGAAGCCCGACCCCGACGTGGAGCGCGAGCGCATCGAGTCGCTCGAGGTCTGGAGGGCCGAGCGCGACGAGGCGGCGGTGCGCAAGGCGCTCGACGAGCTGGCCCGCGTCGCGGCAGACGACGGCGAGAACATCATGCCGGCGACGATCGCCGCCGCCAAGGCAGGAGCGACGACCGGCGAGTGGGCGGGCGTTCTGCGCGACGCGTTCGGCGACTACCGCGCGCCCACCGGCGTGAGCGGCGCAGCCCCCGCGGGCGACCCGGCTCTGCTCGAGGAGGTGCGCAAGCGCGTCGACGAGGTCTCCGGGGAGATCGGACACCGGATGAAGATCCTGGTCGGAAAGCCGGGGCTCGATGGCCACTCGAACGGGTCCGAGCAGGTGGCGCTGCGGGCCCGCGACTCCGGCATGGAGGTCGTCTACCAGGGCATCCGCCTGACCCCCGAGGAGATCGCCGAATCGGCGCTGCAGGAAGACGTCGACGTGGTTGGGATCTCGATCCTCTCCGGCTCGCACATGCAGCTGGTCCCTGAGATCGTGCGGCTGCTGCGAGAGGCGGGCGTCGACGTGCCGGTCGTCGTCGGCGGGATCATTCCGGCCGCCGACGCGGCGAAGCTCCAGGAGGACGGCGTGGCGCGCGTCTACACGTCCAAGGACTTCGAGATCAACCGCATGATGGGCGACATCGTCGAGCTGGTTGCGGAGCGCAACGGCGCCGGGCAGACGGCCGCTCCGGCCTAGCCGTTCGTCCGGGCCCGCCCGGACTGGCGCAATTTGCGCCAGGCGGCACAATAGGAACGATGAGCGAGCTGAACGGCGACCGATCGGCCTGGCTGCGCTGCTACCGCTGCTGGTCGCAGAACCTCGAGATCCAGATCCACTACGACGCGATCCGCCGCGTCGCGCCCGACTCGGGGATCCCCACAGAGGGTGTGGACGAGGTACAGGAGGCGGTCGTCCAGTGCCTGGACTGCATGCACGACCAGCCCCACCTGATCCTGCAGGGAGACCGCGTGGCGCCGGTCGAGGACCGCTGGGAGCGCATGGTCGCGGGCACTCCATGGGTCGCTTCCTGCACGGTTGCCATCGACCAGGACCAGGTCGAGACCTGCTCAGGGCCGGAGGCCGCCGAGTCGCTCACCTACGGCGCCTTCGGTGAGGCCGGCACGCGTGAGTTCTTCACCCACGTGCGCTTCCACAAGCACGACGAGGAGCGAATCGTCGTGCACATGCTGGTCGAGCTCTACGCGCGCTCCGCCGAGGAGGCGAGCGAGGTGCTCGAGGTCGCGGCCCGCGGGCCGCTGGAGATCACCTCGCTGGCCGAGGAGTCAAGACCCCCGGCCCACGCCTCCGACGAGGCGCATTGATGCGGGCCGGCGCGTTGCGCGCCGCCACAGGCATGTCAGGCGGCGAAGCCGCCGCAACTACTGCTTCGGCGGCGCTTTCTCTTTGGCCTCGGCGCCGGGGTCCTTGACCGCCTTGCCTGCTTCCTTGGCCTTGTCCTTGAGGCTGCCCTTGCCCTTGGCAATATCGCGCAGCTCGCCGGCGTCCTCCTTCAGCGCATCCATGCCGCCCCGCTTGTCGATCGCCTTCTTCGCCTGATCGGTGAGTCGCTTGAAATTGACCATGGGCGAAGCCTACCCGCGCGGGGTCGCCCTCTACTCGACCGGGCCTTCCGCCTCGGGCGTCTCGCCGTCGGGGAGGCGTGGGACCAGGACAGCGCGCTTGAACTCGGCGACCAGGGTTCCGTCCTGCTTGTAGACACGGGTGTGGACCCTGACGATGCCGCGGTCGGGCTTCGACTCCGAGGGGCGCACCTCGAGCACCTCCGACTCGCAGAACAGCGTGTCGCCGTGAAAGACCGGCGCCGGATGCCTGAGCTCCTCGGTGGCCAGGTTGGCAATCGCCTTGCCGGAGACGTCGCTGACCGACATCCCCAGGGCGAGCGAGTAGACCAGCGGCCCGACGACGACGTTCTGCCCCTGCTGCGACTGCGACGCGTAGAGGTCGTTGATGTGCAGCGGGTGGTGATTCATGGTCAGCAGGCAGAAGAGGTGGTCGTCCGCCTCGGTGACCGTCTTCGCCGGCCAGTGCTTGTAGACGTCGCCGACCTCGAACTCCTCCAGGTAGCGCCCGTAACGGTGGGCGCCGGAGGCCTCGCGACCGGCCTGGTCGGTGATCAGCTCGTGGTTTTCGTCGTTCATCGGCGCGGGATGCTATCCGGCCGCGTCGCCCGAGCCGAGGTTGACGCCACGCCCGGCTAGCGGACCTTCCTCAGCCGCGCCCGCTGCTCGTGCCGCTCGACCACCTGGGCGATCAGCTTCAAGACGTTGGGGTCGCCGGAGGCCTTGATGTGGCCGTGCTCGAACGCCTCGCGGTAGTCGCTGGCCGTTCCCTCGGCCGCCAGATCGTTGAAGGTCGCGCGGGTGATCTCGACCGTGGCGCGAGCATGGTCGGCGACACCCTTTGTGATCTTCGGCCCCGGCAGCTCGACCCGGAACATCTGCACGTCCCCCCTACCCCGCAGCTCCAGCTCGAAGACCAGCTTCAGATTCGCCAGCGCCGGCACCTCCTCCTGGAAGCGCCGCACGGCGGTCTCGATCAGTTGTTGGGTCGAAGCCATCAATTGATCCTAGGCGGTGCCGTTAGGCGCCGCCACTGGCATGTCAGGCGCCGAAGGCGCCGCAATAAATGTTTGCCGCGGCGTTGCGCCGCGGCACTGGCATGTCAGGCGGTGAAGCCGCCGCAAATTGTGCCTACCACGGAATCGCGGAAAAAGCCGCCACTGGGCCCGTCGTCGGGCAGCGTCGCTAGCCACACGGCGGTGTCGGCGCCCTCCACGACCGAGCGCGTCGCGGCCGAGGTGCCCATGTCGGTGCGGACCCACCCGGGGCACATCGTGTTGACGAGGATGCCGCTGCCCGCCTCGTCGGCGGCGAGGATGCGCGTGAGGGCGTTCAGCCCCGCCTTCGAGATCCGGTAGGCGGCGCGCCCACCCTGCATCTCGTCGAGCTGGCCGGCGCCGCTGGAAACGTTGGCGATCCGTGCCTGCGGGCTCTGGCGCAATAGCGGCAGCATCGCCTTGCTGAGACGCCAGGCCCCGAACAGGTTGGTCTCCAAGACCTCGTGGGCTTTGTCGAGGTCGGTGTCGGCGGCGCCATTGGGGCCACCGTAGACGCCCGCGTTGTTGACCAGCGCGTCGAGCCGCCCCGGATCCGACCCGATCCGCTCGGCAAGCGCATCGACGCTGGCCTGGTCGGCGACGTCGAGCCGCACGAAGGTGATCCCCTCATGGTCCGGCGGGCCCGCAGCGTCGGGGTCGCGGGCCCCGGCCAGCACCAGGAAGCCGTGATCGGCGGCGAGCTGGCGGGCGACCTCGCGGCCGATCCCACGGCTCGCGCCGCTGACCAGGGCGACGGGTTGACCGTCGCCGGCCACCTAGATCTTGTTCCGCTCGATCAGCTTGCGGCCGATGATCATCCGCTGAATCTCGGAGGTGCCCTCGCCGATCAGCAGCAGCGGCGCGTCGCGATAGAGGCGCTCGATCTCGTACTCCTTCGAGTAGCCGTAGCCGCCGTGGATGCGGAACGAATCCTCGACCACCTCCTTGCCGCTCTCGGAGGCGAACAGCTTCGCCATCCCGGCCTCGACGTCGGAGCGCTCGCCAGCGTCCTTCATCCGCGCCGCCTTCATCGTCAGCAGCCGCGCCGCCTCGACCTTGGTCGCCATATCGGCGAGCTTGAACTGGATCGCCTGGTGCTGGGCGATCGGCTTGCCGAAGGTCTTGCGCTCCTGGCTGTAGCGCAGCGCCAACTCCAGCGCCCGCTGGGCAATGCCGACGCCGCGCGCCGCGACATTCACGCGCCCCACCTCCAGCGAGTCCATCATCTGGCGAAAGCCCTCCCCGAGGCCCTCCTCCTCGCCGCCGAGGATGCGCTCGGGAGGGCACTTGTAGCCGTCGTAGACGAGCTCCGTGGACTCGACCCCCTTGTAGCCCATCTTCTTGATCTTCGGCGGGATGTCCAATCCGGCGTACTCGCCGGAGTTCTTATCCGCCCAGGGCTTCTTCTCGGTGATGAAGCAGGTCATGCCGGCGTAGGGCGGATCGGCCTTCGGGTCGTTCTTCATCAGCACGAAGATCACCCCTGAGCCGAGGCCGTTGGTCACCCACATCTTCTGGCCGTTCAGCTCCCAGTTGCCGTCCTCGCCCTTCTTGGCGGTCGCCTTGATGCCCTGCACGTCGGAGCCGCACTCGGGCTCCGAGAGCGAGAAGGCCGCGCGGATCTCGCCGGTCGCCATCTTGGGCAGGAAGTAGTCCTTCTGCTCGTCGGTGCCGAACTTCATCAGCAGGTACGAACCGATGAAATGGGTGTTGACGACGCCCGAGATCGAGATCCAGCCCCGCGACAGCTCCTCCACGATCATCGCGTAGGTCGTCAGGTCGAGGCCCATCCCGCCGTACTCCTCGGGGATCGTGACCCCGAACAGCCCAAGCTCCTTCATCTGCTCGACGATCGGCTCGGGAAACTTGTCCTCGGCGTCGTACTCCTCGGCGCTGGGGAGGATCTTCTCGTCGACGAACTGATGGACCATCTCGATGATCGCCTTCTGCTCGTCGGTGATGTCTTGGTAGGTAGCTGTCTCTACGGCCATTGTTCGCAGAATACCTGCGGCTCTTTGGCGCGCGGCTGTTTGCGGCTCAGAGCAGCCAGGAGTAGCTGTACGACTTCCAGGTCGCGCCCTCCTGCTCATAGAAGCGATGGGCGTCGACGCGGGCGATGCCGGAGTCGAGCTTCAGGTGGGTCGCCTTGCGCTCCGCCGCCCAGCGCCGCGCTTCGCCGAGGAGCCGTGCCCCGATTCCCTCATAGCGCCGGCCCGGGTCGACGACAAGCTCCTCGACCCAGCAGCGGAGGCCGAAGCGGACCGACTCGAGGGTCATGTAGGCGGTGCAGAAGCCGACCATCCGATCGCCGTCTTCGGCGACCAGCACGACGCTTCCCGGTCCCGCGATCGTCTCGGCGAGGGGACGCTCAGCGTCGCCCGGATCCCAGCCTGGCGGGATCGACCCGGGCGGCGCGAACAACCACTCGAACATCGGCAGGATCAGCTCCTCTTCACCGGGTCGCACTTCGCGGATCGTGGCGCCCATCGAGCTCACTGTAGTCGCCGCTCGGTAGATTCCGACGGGATGAGACACCCCAGAGAGTTCTTCAAGCCGCTGGCGATCGGTGCGCCGGAGCCGCCCCCCGAGATCCCGGTCAAGCCCCAGCGGATGATCCACTTCTTCGACCCCTCGAACGAGAAGATGGCGGCGAAGGTGCCCGAGATGGCGCAGAGCGCCGACGTTCTGCTCGGCAACCTCGAGGACGCGATCGCGGCCGACAACAAGGAGGCCGCCCGGGCCGGCCTGATCAAGGTGGCCAAGGAAGCCGACCTCGGCGGTACCGCCCTCTGGACGCGCGTCAACTCGCTCGAGAGCCCCTGGGTGCTCGACGACCTCACCGAGCTGGTGACCGAGATCGGCGACAAGCTGGAGGTGATCATGGTCCCCAAGGTCGAGGGGCCCTGGGACATCCACTACGTCGACCGCCTGCTGGCCCAGCTGGAGGCGAAGGCGAAGCTCGACAAGCCGCTGCTGATCCACGCGATCCTCGAGACCTCGACCGGGGTCGTCAATGTCGAGGAGATCGCCTACGCCAGCCCCCGCATGCAGGGGATGAGCTTCGGGCCCGCCGACCTGGCGGCCTTCCGGCGCATGAAGACGACCCGGGTGGGCGGCGGACACCCCGCCTACCGGGTGATCGAGGACCCCGATCTCGACGACCCCGAGGCGCCCCGCGCCACCGCGCAGCAGGACCCCTGGCACTACTCGATCGCGCGCATGGTCGACGCCTGCACCTCGGCCGGGATCTTGCCCGTCTACGGCCCTTACGGCGACATCAAGGACACCCTCGGCTGCGAGACCCAGTTCCGGGCCGCCTTCCTGCTCGGCTGCGTCGGCGCCTGGTCGCTTCACCCGGTGCAGATCGAGATCGCCAAGAAGGTTTTCAGCCCGCCCGCCGAGGAGGTCAAGTTCGCCAAGAAGGTGCTGGAGGCGATCCCCGACGGCCGCGGCGTCCACATGATCGACGGCAAGATGCAGGACGACGCGACGTGGAAGCAGTGCAAGGTGATGGTGACGCTGGCCGAGATGCTGGCTGAGAAGGACCCCGAGCTGGCCGAGCAGTACGAGCTCTAGGAACCGTCGGCTCGGTGGGCGAACCGTTCCGTCATCGCCTGCGCGTCCGCTATCACGAGTGCGATCCGCAGGGTGTCGTCTTCAACGCCAACTACCTCGCCTACTTCGATCTCGCGATCACCGAGCTCTGGCGGGAGGCGTTCGGCAGCTACGACTCGCTGCTCGCCGACGGAGTCGACATGGTGGTCGGCGAGGCGCGAGTGCGCTACCTCGCGCCTCTGCGCTTCGACGAGGAGTTCGTGATCCTGGTCACCGTGGCCGACATGGGCACGACATCGCTACGCACCGAGTTCAGCGTGCAACGCGACGGCGAGCCGGCCGCCGAGGGCGAGCTACGACACGTGTTCGTGAACCCGGACACGGGCGAGAAGGAGCCGATCCCAGACTCGATCCGCGGCGGGCTCGAGCGCTACGCCGATAGCTAGGCGATAGCCGGCGCCTCGGGCAGGCGCTCCAGCGCCGCCTGCATGTCGGTCTCGGAGAACTCCAGGTCCTCCAACTCGCCGGCGTGGTAGGCGTCGTAGGCGCCCATGTCGAAGTGGCCGTGGCCGGACAGGCCGAGCAGGATCACCCTCTGCTCGCCGGCCTGCTTCGCCGCCTCGGCCTCGTCGAAGACCGCCTTGATCGCGTGCGCGGGCTCGGGACCGGGGACGATCCCCTCCGTGCGAGCGAACCGCACCGCGGCATCGAAGGCATCGGTCTGAGCGACCGCGGTCGCCTCGATGACGCCCTGGCGGACCAGCCCGCAGAGGCTTGGGGCGTCACCGTGGTAGCGCAGTCCCCCGGCGTGCACCGGCGGCGGGACGAAGTCGTGGCCGAGGGTGTACATCGGCATCAGCGGCGTCATGCCAACCGTGTCGCCAAAGTCATAGGCATATGCGCCCCTGGTGAGGGTCGGGCAGGCGGAGGGCTCGGCCGCCACGAAGCGGGTCGTCTTGCCTTCGCGGATGTTGGCGCGGATGAACGGGTAGGAGAGGCCGGCGAAGTTGGAGCCCCCACCCACACAGCCGACGACCACGTCCGGGTACTCGCCCGCCATGTCCATCTGCGCCATCGCCTCTTGCCCGATCACCGTCTGGTGCAGGCAGACGTGGTTGAGCACCGAGCCGAGGGAGTAGTTGGTGTCGTCGGAGCCTGCCGCGACCTCAACCGCCTCTGAGATCGCGATCCCGAGGCTTCCGGACTGATGCTCGGCCTGCGAGCGCCCCGCCTCGGTCAGATCCGAGGGACTGCGATGCACGGTGGCCCCCCAGGTCTCCATCATCGCCCGCCGGTAGGGCTTCTGGTCGTAGGAGACGCCGACCATGAACACCTCGCACTCGAGCCCGAACATGGAGCAGGCAAGCGCCAGCGCCGAGCCCCACTGCCCGGCGCCGGTCTCGGTGACCAGCTTGCGAACCCCCGCCTCGCGGTTGTAATAGGCCTGCGCGGTCGCAGTGTTTGGCTTGTGAGAGCCGGCCGGGGAGACCCCTTCGTACTTGTAGTAGATGTGCGCCGGTGTATCGAGGGCGCGCTCGAGGCGATGGGCCCGGTAAAGCGGCGACGGTCGCCACAGGCGGTAGATGTCGCGGACCTCGTCGGGGATCTCGATCTCGGGCTCGGCGGAAACCTCCTGCTCGATCAGCCCCATGGGGAAGATCGGTGTCAGGTCGTCGGGACCGGCGGGCTCGCCGGTCTGCGGGCTGAGCGGGGGAAGTGGCTCGCCGGGAAGGTCGGGCAGCAGGTTGACCCAACTGGTCGGGATCCCCGACTCGTCAAGCAGGTACTTGGTCGGCTCCGCCGCCATCGGCGGCGATTCTATGCCCGGCCGGCCGGCCCGTTGCTAAAACGAGACGGGGCCCTCCGAAGAGGGCCCCGTTCGAGTAATGCGGGCGAACCCGCTGCGTTCCTCCGCCTTACGCGGGGCAGACCGCAAATATCGAGAACAGCCCGCGAGTGGGTGTTCCGCCCGCGCCGTCAAAGCGACCGACTCTGACCGTCGGTCCATTCAGATAGCGGATCTCGGCCTCACCTGCAAAGTCCCCTGTGGGATGGAGCGGCGTCGCGCCGACTGAGCAGTTAGTAACGCTGCGCGGGAAGTCACATCGCATTTCGTCGTGCCCGCATCCACAGCGCTGATCCCACCGGTCTGGCTGGTGATCGTGCCGGAATCACCGACCGGAACGGTCGCTGCCAGCACGTTGCTGGCCGCTGCGACGTGGAGCTTGCCCGCCCGCGCGGTGATCCGCTTGTTGGCGATCTTCTTGATCTGCTTCTTCTCCCGCGTGGTGAATACACCGGCGGCCACAGCTGTGCCCGCCAAGGACAAACTCAGCGTGCGCCCACATAGGCGCTCCGGCGAACATGCACCCTATGCGGACGACTCAGCTCAGCGCAACCGGTGTTTTAGCGCTTCGAGCTGGCCCGAGATCTCGTCCGGCAGGCAATCGCCGAACTTGGCGAGGAACTCCTCGACCTGGGGAAGCTGCCCGCGCAGGGCCTCGGGGTCGACGCTGAGTAGCTCGCTCAGCGCGGCCTCGTCGAGCTTCAGGCCCTCGGTGTTGAGCTCGCCGCTCGCGGGCAGCAGGCCGAGCGGCGTCTCCACCGTCTCGCCCTCGTCGTCGCAGCGGCGGAACACCCACTCCAGCACGCGGCTGTTCTCGCCGTAGCCGGGCCAGAGGAAGCTCCCGTCCTCGTCCTTGCGGAACCAGTTGACGAGGAAGACCTTGGGCAGCTTCTCGCTGTCGGCCTCGCGCCCGATCTTCAGCCAGTGGCCGAAGTAGTCGGCCATGTTGTAGCCGCAGAAGGGCAGCATCGCCATCGGGTCGAAGCGCAGCTGTCCCACCTCGCCTGAGGCGGCAGCGGTCGTCTCGACCGACATCGTCGCCCCGAGGAAGGTGCCGTGCTCCCAGTCGAACGCCTCGGTGACCAGCGGCACCACCGTGGCGCGGCGGCCGCCGAACAGGAAGGCGTCGATCGGCACGCCGGCCGGGTCCTCCCACTCCGGAGCGATGCAGGGGCATTGCGAGGCCGGGGTCGTGAAGCGCGCGTTGGGATGCGCGGCGGGCTCTTCGGACTCGGGCGTCCACTCCCGGCCGCGCCAGTCGATCGCGCGGTCCGGCGGGTCGCCGGTCATCCCCTCCCACCAGACGTCGCCCTCGGTCTCGGCGCAGTTGGTGAAGATCGTATTGCGCTCCCCCGTCGCCATCGCGTTGGGGTTGGTCTTGTAGCTGGTGTTGGGGGCGACGCCGAAGAAGCCGGCCTCGGGGTTGACTGCGTAGAGGCGGCCGTCCTCGCCGAACTTCATCCAGGCGATATCGTCGCCGATCGTCTCCGCCTGCCAGCCCTCGAGGGTCGGGATCAACATCGCGAGGTTCGTCTTGCCCGACGCCGATGGGAAGGCGCCACTGACGTACTTGACCTCGCCCTCGGGAGAGGTCAGCTTGAGGATCAGCATGTGCTCGGCCAGCCAGCCCTCGTCGCGGGCCATCGCCTAGGCGATGCGCAGCGCGAAGCACTTCTTGCCCAGCAGTGCGTTGCCGCCGTAGCCGGAGCCATATGACCAGATCTCGCGCGCCTCGGGAAAGTGGACGATGTACTTGTTGTCCGCGTTGCACGGCCAGGAAACGTCCTCGGCGCCTTCGGCCAGCGGCATGCCGACTGAGTGCACGCAGGGGACGAAGTCGCCACTGGTGCCGAGCACCTCGAGGGCGCCGGACCCCATCCGGGTCATGATCCGCATCGAGACCGCGACATAGGGAGAGTCGGTCAGCTCGACTCCGATGTGCGCGATCGGCGAGCCCAGCGGTCCCATCGAGAACGGCACGACGTACATAGTGCGGCCCTTCATCGAGCCCTTGAAGAGCTCTTGCAGCGTCTCGCGCATCTCGTCGGGCGGGCGCCAGTTGTTGGTCGGGCCCGCCGCGGCTTCCTCCTCGGAGCAGATGAAGGTGCGGTCCTCGACCCGCGCGACGTCGCCGGGGTCGGAGCGCGCGAGATAGGAGTTGGGGCGCTTAGCGTCGTCGAGCTTCTCGAACGTGCCGGCGTCGACCATCTCCTGACCGAGGCGGTCGTATTCCTCCGCCGAGCCGTCGCACCAGTGGACCGAGTCAGGCTCGGTGAGGGCGGCGATCTTCTCGACC
>JBBQNM010000061.1:0-13337 GCA_038329895.1 Solirubrobacterales bacterium
GGAGACGATCGCCCGCGAGATGGCGCTGTTCAAGGTCACCGCGGCGGTCGAGAACCGGGCCGAGATCATGCAGTTCGCGGAGATCTTCCGGGCCAAGATCGTCGACGTCTCGCGGCGCACGATGACGGTCGAGATCACCGGCTCGGCCGAGAAGGTCGAGGCCTTCGAGAAGATGATCCGCCCGCACGGCCTGGTCGAGATGGTGCGCACGGGCGAGATCGCGATCGCCCGCGGCGGCGACTGAGCACGGTCCGCAAAGGCGGGGGAGTAACGTCGGGCAACAGCCCGTGACCGTGCTGCTCGACACCGAGATGCTGCTCTCCGGCATCGCCGATGGGCTCGACGAGGTGACGGACCGCGATCGCCGCACCCTGGTCAGCGCCACCGCACCGGCACCCGGCATTGACCCCAGCGCCCTCGCCTTCGAGGCGCGGCTGGCGGGCGACCGCTGGTTCTGTTGGGAGCAGCCCGACCGCGAATTTGCCCTGGCTGCGGTCGGCACCGCGCACGAGGTCGCGTCGCGCGGGCCGGATCGCTTCCAGGAGGTGGCACAGGGATGTCTGGCGATCGGGCGCGATCGCATCTCCAGCGGCCAGGACGCGCTTCCGGCCGGCGCCGGCCCCGTGTGGACGGGTGGCTTCGCCTTTGCCGACAATGGTGGGGCAGACCCGAGTTGGTCCTCGTTCCCTCCGGCCCTCATGGTGTTGCCGGAGCTGTCGCTGCAGCGTGAGGGGGCCGATGTCCAGCTGACGGTCAACGCCGTCGGGGGACCTGGCGTCGACCATGACCAGGCCTTGGAGCGTCTGCGTGCCCGGCTGGCGGCGGTCCGGGACGCTTCGCTTCCGATGCTCGACCCGGCCCGCATGGGTCGCACCGAGATCGACAGCGTGCGCCCGCCGAGCGAGTTCGAGACATCCGTGTCAGCGGCGGTGGGCCGGATCCGGGAAGGCGAGTTGGAGAAGGTCGTCCTGGCCCGCGAAGTTCTGTTGCGAGCGCCCACCGCCTACGACGCCGCAGCCGTTTTCGGGGCCATGCGGGAACTGTTCCCGGCCTGCTTCTGCTTCTGTTGCGGGACGCCGGAGGCGGCATTCATCGCCGCCAGCCCGGAGTTGCTCATCCGCCGCTCCGGAGCCAGCGCGTCGACTGTGGCGTTGGCCGGCTCGGCACGCCGGAGCTCGGATCCAGCGGTGGACGACCACATCGGAGAGCGGCTGCTGCAGAGCGTCAAGGACCGTTCAGAGCACGAGATCGTCGCGCGGCGGATCGTCAGCCGCCTACGTCGCCATGCGGTCTGGGTTGAGTCGGCGCCCGAGCCGGGGCTGGTCAAGATCGCCAACATCCAACACCTCGCCACACCGATCCACGCGCAGCTCGCCGAGCCGCGATCGGCTGTTGAGCTTGCCGGCCTGCTGCATCCCACGCCGGCGGTGGGCGGCGACCCCTGGCCCGGCGCGGGCGAGCTGATCGACGAGTTGGAGGGAATGGACCGCGGCTGGTACGCCGGACCGGTCGGCTGGATGGACGCCGCCGAGGACGGTGAGTTCTGCGTCTCGGTTCGAAGCGCGTTGCTGCGCGACCGTGAAGCTCACCTCTATGCCGGCAACGGCATCGTCGCCGACTCCGAGCCCGCCGCTGAGCTGGCCGAGACCGAGTTGAAGCTCGAGGCGATGCTGCCGCTGCTTGCCGACTAGCTACCCGGCGGCAAAGCCGGTCACCAGGCAGGTCGCGCCGCTGTTGTTCAGCGCCACGAAGAAGCTCACTCCCACGCTGCCGTCATTCGAGGTAAACGCCACCTGGCCCACGTTGTCGCCGGAAAGCAAGCCGCTGATGAACGCGGTACCCGCGGGGAGGTCGGAGATCGACCCAGAGGTCTGGTTGTTGCCCGCTATAGCGGAACCCACCTTTGGGGCGGTCAGCCGAATTGCCGTGCAGGCGCCGGAGCCGTTCGCGGTCTCGGTCAGCGTCACGCCGTTGATCGTTGAGTTGAGGCTCTGGTCGGCGGCCAGGGCGGCGGTGAAGGGCTTCACCGTGCCGGGGACCTTGGTCAGGGTCGCCTGATTGATGTCACTGCCGTCGAGGGTTTGGTCCTGGACCTTCGCGCTGTTGACGGCGTTGTTCTTCAGCTGCTTTGTACCGACGCTTTTGAACTTGAGTTGCCGGGTCCCGACGCTGTGCCTGCCCAGCTTCAGAGCGTAGGCCGTGCCGCCAAGGGCGACGAACAGCGCGATCAGCGAGATCGCCGTCGCGGGTGACGGGCGTCGCAGTCTGCGGGGCATGCGGACCTCCTCCGGGTCGATTCGACGCGGTTCGCCAGGCGCGTCGTGTAGGAAATCTACGTTCGCTGACCGACGCCAACCAGGGCGCTGGCCGTTTGACTGATTGTCTCGCCCGATCGGTTCGGGAGCATGTAGCGTCATGCGGAGGGCGTTATGCCTACTCGTCGTGGCTGCCGCGTTGATCGCGGCGGCCATCGTCCAAGCATCGGCGCCCCCGGGCCCGCGTCTGGCGTTCGTGCGCATCACCTTTCCACGCAATTCGGCCTCGTCGTCGGACCTCCTGACCTCTGGGCCGGGTGGCGGCGTTCGGCAGCTGGTGACCGGGAACTCGGTGCCGGGAGGCAGCGAGCCCGGGGGCCTCGCGTGGTCGCCCGACGGTCAGACGCTGGCGGTCGCAGAAGAGTCTGACCTCTATCTGGTTGCCGGAGATGGAACCGGCCTTCGGCGCCTCACCGATCTCGGGAATGCCATCGGGCCGGTGTTCTCTATCGACGGGAAGACGATCTTCTTCTCTCGCTACAAGGTGCGCGGGCCGGTTGTCGGCGCCTCGATCTGGGCGATCGACACCGATGGCGCCGGCCTGCGTCAGCTGACCGCCCTGCGCCGCCTGACCTTCGACAGCCCCGCCTCGACCTCGCCCGCCGGCGATGCACTCGCCTTCTCGAGGGTCAGATGTCGAACGAGAGAAGCCCCTTCATGTGGTCTCGCTGCTCGGCTGCTCTCGCTTTCCAGCGGAGCGGAGCGTCTGCTGGTAAGAAAGGCCGTGTCGCCCATCTTCTCGCCGGACGGGTCGATGATCGCCCTCATCAGCTTCCGCGACCGCAACGGGGAGATCCAGACCCGGCCGGACGAGTCGGATCCCGCGTCTGAGCTCTACGTGCTGGACACAGCCGCTGGACGAATGCGCCGGCTCACGAGAACCAAGGACATCGCAGAGCGTGCGCCCTCGTGGGATCCCTCCGGCCAGAGGATCGCCTTCGAGCGCCAGGGGCCGCGCCCCTCGAGGCGGATAATGGAGGTCAACGCCGACGGCTCCTGCAAGAAGCTGCTGTTCAAAAAGCAGGTTCGCAGCAATCGTCTTTCGTACGAATTCTTCGCCCCGGCCTGGCAGCCGGGGCCGGGGCGAGAAGCCGGCCGGATCGTCTGCTGATCAGGTGCTGGGCGTCGCGGCCAGCGCCGCTTGGGCAGCGTCGGTGATGCGGCGGTGCAGGTCGAGGTTCTGCTTGCGGTCGACCGGGACCTCGATCAGTGCGGTGCCTGATTCCAGGGCCGTTTGGAGTTCGGCGAGGTCCGCCACGAGCCGGTGGTCAAGGCCGAAGAGGTCGGCGGCCCGACGCATATCGATGCCGCGCGGGGTTCCGAGCAGTGCCTCGAATTCATCCTCGGGCATCGTCTGCTCCTGGGGCAGGAAGTGGAAGATGCCGCCGCCGTTGTTGTTGACGACCACGATTCGAACCGGCGTCTGCACGTCGCGCAGCGCCGCCAGGCCGCCGAGATCGTGCAGAAGGCCGAGGTCGCCGGTGACGATCACGGTTGGCCGCCCCGAAGCATGGGCGGCGCCGATCCCCGAGGAGACGAGGCCGTCAATTCCGTTCGCACCCCGGTTGCACAGAAACAAGACATCCGCGTCGCCAGCGGGCAGGAATGCCTCCTGGTCGCGGATCGGCATGCTCGACGCGGTGTAGACGAGGTGGCCGTCGCCTAGCGTCGGGCCCAGCGCCGCTTGCAAGCCGGGCTCGGTGGGGTCGCCGACCTTGCTCAGCTCATGGGAGATCGCCTCGCCGGCGGTGCGCTCGGCGTCAATCCAGGCCGACGTCCAGTCCTCCGACCCGCCGCCCGACAGCCGATCGGCCAGTCCGTTGGCAAGCGCGGAGGCATCGGCCCGCACCAGTGTCTCGGCGCGGTTCGACGGTTCGTTCCAGCCGAAGCCCGGATCGACGACAAGCTGGCGGCATTCGCCGAGGCTCGCGAGCCACAGCCGCAGCGCCTTGCTGGTCGGCATGTCGCCGAAGCGAACGACAAGTTCGGGCGCCAGCGCATCGGCCTCGAGCCGGGCGATCGCGTCGTAGTGGGAGACGACGAGGCTGCGATCGTGGGGGCCTACGCGGAGCTGCGACGTCGGCTCGGCAAGGACCGGGTAGCCCGCGGCGCCGGCCAACTTGATCACCGGATCGCGCAGCCCCGCGTCGGTTTGACGCCCCGCGAGGACAAGGCCGCGCGGCGCGGCGGCGATCCGCTCGGCCAGCTCGTCGAGCAGCGTCGGCTCCGGCGCGGCGCTCGAATGGGGCACCGCGGTCAGGGGGCGGTCGCCGCGCCCCTCGAGGGCGAGCGGTGAGCTGGCCGTGACGTCGCCCTCGACCGGCACCGAGGCCAGCGGATCGCGCCAGGCCAGGTTGAGGTGCACGGGCCCGGGCCGCGGCTCGCCCCGCGCGGCGGCGTAGGCGCGACATGCAACGGAGCGGTAGTGCAGCAGTCCGTCGTCGTCGGCCTCGTGGGTGCCGACCTCGCAGAACCAGCGAGTCGAGGACCCGTAGAGCTTCAGCTGGTCGATCGTCTGCCCGGCGCCGATCCCGCGCAGCTCCGGTGGCCGGTCGGCGGTGAGAACGAGCAGTGGCACCGCCGCCTCGTCGGCCTCGGCCACCGCCGGGTGCAGGTTCGCCGCCGCTGTGCCCGAGGTGCAGAGGACGGCGACGGGCCGGCGCGTCGCCTGGGCGGCGCCGAGCGCGAAGAAGCCCGCCGATCGCTCGTCGACGATCACGCTCACATCGATCGCCGGCTGGCGCCACAGCGCTACGGCCAGCGGCGCCGAGCGGGAGCCGGGGGAGAGCACCGCTTGGCGCACGCCGCAGCGGGCCAGCTCCTCGACCAGGGCGGAGGCGAGCGCGGTGTTTCGATTCGTCACGTCCACTGTGGCCCCAGACGTTAGAGCCGGTGCCGCTTCAGCGCCGCATCGTCGATCTCAACCCCCAGACCCGGCCCCTCCGGTATGTGCAGGAATCCCTCGTGGAGATCGCAGTGACGGGACGCGATCGTGCCCGCAAACATGCGCTGGGTCGCGAGGCCGTGCGCGACGCCCGCGTCGCCCGACTCGCGCAGGGCCTGAGCGGTGTGCGCCGCCGCGGCGATGCCGACAGGGCCGTCGAGTGCGCTGGAGAGGTAGACCGGGATCTCACCGGCCACCGCCAGCGCATCGCGGGGGCCACCGACCTTGGACAGCTTCACCGTAGCCAGATCGCAGGCGCCGGCGGCGATCGCCCGGCGCGCGCCCTCGGAATCGACGACGCTTTCATCGGCGGCGATCGGGACGTCGACCCTGCCGCGTAGCGCGGCGAGCTCCGCCAGCGACGAGCATGGTTGCTCCGCGAGCTCCAGGTGACCCTCGGCGTGCATGGCGTTCAGCTCGTCGACGGCATCGTTGGTTCCCCAGGCGCCGTTGGCATCCACTCGCAACATCGCGTCGCGGCCTACGGCGCGGCGCACCAGCACGACCTGGTTGATGTCGCCTGGAAGACCGACCTTGAGCTTGAAGGACCGAAACCCAGCGTTCGCCCACTCGAGCGCCCGTTGCGAGACCTGGAGCGGATCGCCACCCCCGAGGGTGGCGTTGCATTCCACCGGCTCCGCGGCGTCGGCGCCGAGCAGGCTCCACATCGGAACCCCCATCGCCTTTGCTTCGAGGTCGAGCAGCGCGGTCTCGATCGCGCAACGGGCCGGGCCGGACAGCTGGTCGCTCGGCTGCTCCGGAACCTCGGCCCAGTCGCGCAGCTCGTTGGCGACGCCGACCAGCGAGTGGTCGTCGCGGAGCGTCATGGGTACCGCCTCGCCTAACCCGACGGCCGCTTCGGAATGGACGCGAAGCAGCACCATTTCACGCTGCTTGAGCTCGCCCCGGGCGGTCACGTAGAGGTCTTTGAACGGAAGTGCGTAGGGGATGACCTCGGCGCGAGTGATGGCGGAGTCCACCGGTCAGCTCGCGATCAGAAGTCCCACTGAGACCAGCAGGCTGAAGATGCCGACCAGCGCCCCGGTGCCGGCCAGCGCTGCGTTCAGAGAGGGTCCGTCACTGCGCGTACGGATGATCTTGTCGAGCCGCAGGGCTAGCGGAGCCACCAGAAGCCCGAGCAGCGACGCCGCCGGCCCGTTCCAGACCAGCAGGGTCACCGGCAGCACAAGAATGGCGCCGACCAGAAACGCCTTGAAAAGGCTGCGGGTGCGCTCTCGGCCCAACCGGACGGCAAGGGTTCGCTTGCCGACCCGGGCGTCGGTCTCGATGTCGCGGATGTTGTTGACAACCAGGATCGAGCTCACAAGTAGGCCGACCGACACCGAGAGCCCGAACGGCAGGCCGTCCAGCCTCTCGAGCTGGACGTAGTAGGAGCCGTTGACCGCCACCAACCCGAAGAACAGGAACACGAACAACTCGCCGAGCCCCTCATAACCGTAGGGCCGCGGGCCGCCGGTATAGAGCACGCCTGCCGCGATCGACAGCAGCCCGACGACGAGGATCAGCGGCCCGGCGATCGCGGTCAGATAGGCCCCGCAGCCAATTGCGAAGGCGAAGGCGACCCAGGTGGCGACCAGCACCCGCTGGGGCGCCACCAGCCCGACGGCGGTGACCCGCACCGGGCCCAGGCGGTCGACCGAGTCGGCGCCGCGTTTGGCATCGGAGTAGTCGTTGGCGAGGTTGGTCCCGATCTGGATGAACACGCTCCCGAGCAGAGCTGCGACGAAGGCCCCAATCCGGAATCGATCGCCGCTGGTCGCGTAGACGGCGGCCGTCGTTCCGACCAGCACCGGCGCGATCGCCGCGGGCAACGTGCGCGGCCGCGCCGCCATCAGCCAGAGGCGGGCTCCGCTCAAGGCCGGCGCGGGTACTTGCTGAAGTCGGGTCGGCGGCCCTGCTGGTAGGCGTCCCGCCCTTCTTTACCTTCTTCGGTCATGTAGAAGAGCAGCGTCGCGTCGTGGGAGAGCTGCTGGAGGCCGGTCAGCCCGTCCTCCTCGGCGTTGAAGCTCGACTTCAGCAGCCGCAGTGACAGGGGCGAGAGCTGGGTCATCTCGCGGCACCAGGCAACCGTCTCGCGCTCCAGCTCCGCCAGTGGGACGACCGTGTTGACCAGGCCCATCGCCAGCGCCTCTTCGGCCGAGTACAGCCGGCAGAGGAACCAGACCTCCTTGGCCCGCTTGACGCCGATGTTGCGGGCCAAGAGGCTGGCGCCGAAACCGCCGTCGAAGCTCCCGACCCGGGGGCCGGTCTGGCCGAACTCGGCGTTGTCGGCGGCGATCGTCAGGTCGCAGACCAGGTGCAGGATGTGCCCGCCGCCGACCGCGAAGCCAGCGACCATCGCGACCACCGGCTTTGGCAGGCGGCGGATCTGCACGTGCAGGTCGCCGACGTCGAGCCGGCCGACGCCCTGCTGGGCGACCTCGTCGTCGCCGATGTAGCCGTCGTCGCCACGAATCTGCTGATCGCCCCCCGAGCAGAATGCTTCGGTCCCCGCGCCGGTGAAGATGATCGCGCCCACCTCGAGGTCGTCGCGAGCCCGAGAGAACGCGTCACGCAGCTCGGCCAGGGTTTGGGGGCGAAAGGCGTTTCGGCGATCGGGGCGGTTGATCGTGATCTTGGCCAGCCCGTCGCTGCGCTCGTAGAGGATGTCGCCGTACTCGCCGGCGCTCTGCCAGCTGATCGGCGCGTAGAGCTCCTGCTCGGGTGGGGCGTCCTTGTGGCGTTGTGGCACGCTGTTCGCGGGTCCAGTGCGGGCTAACGGGTCCGCAAGAATGGGGGCGCAAAGATTGTCATGAAGCTCGACAACTGGCTTGCCCAGAGAGCGCAGACCTCCCCGGAGCGCACGGCGCTGGTCGCCGACGGCGCTCGCACCAGCTACGCCGAGCTCGAGGCGGAGGCGACCTGGGTGGCCCGCAGGCTGGCCGCCCAAGGCGTGCGGCGGGAAGCCACGGTCGCCCTGACGATGCCCGCGGGGCGCGAGATGGTGGTGCTGATCCATGCGCTGATGAAGCTCGGAGCCGTGGTCCTGCCGCTCAACCCCCACCTCACCGAGGCCGAGCGCGACCAGGTCGTGAAGGCAGAGCGTCCGGCCGTGGAGCTGAGCGACGCCGGCGAGCTGACCCAGACGGAAGCCGACATGCCGTTGCTCGGCGAGCACGACATGGATGACGTTCACTGCCGCGTGCTCACCGGGGGCAGCTCCGGGGCCCCGAGGGCGTTTGGCCTCACCTACGGAAACCACCTCTGGAGCGCGGTCGGCTCCGCCTTCAACATCGGAGTCCAGCCCGACGACTGCTGGCTCTGCTGTCTGCCCCTAAGCCACGTTTCGGGGCTCTCGATCGTGATGCGCTCGGTGATCTACGGCACCGCGGTGGGGCTGCAGGACGGCTTCGAGGTCGACCGCGTCGCCGAGACCCTCGAGCGCGGCGAGGCTTCGGTCGCTTCCCTGGTCTCGACGATGCTGATCCGGTTGCTCGAGGCGCAGGTCGACCTCTCGCGGCCGCGGGCGATCCTGATCGGGGGCGGTCCGGTGCCGAAGGAGGCGCTCGAGGAGGCGATCGGGCGCGGCGCCAGCGTCGTTCAGACCTACGGGCTTACCGAGGCATGCTCGCAGGTGACGACGCTTCAGCCCGCAGACGCAAAGCGCAAGCTCGGCTCGGCCGGCCGGCCGCTGCTCACGACCCATCTGCGGATCGACGAGGGCGAGATCCTGGTCCAGGGCCCGACCGTGGCGCCGGGCTGCGCCGACGCCGATGGCTGGCTGCACACCGGCGACCTCGGCCGGATCGACGAGGAGGGATTCCTCTACGTCGAGGACCGCATCGACGACCTGATCGTGACCGGCGGCGAGAACGTCGTTCCCGCCGAGGTCGAGCAGGTGCTGCTGCGCCACCCGGAGGTCACCGACGCTGCTGTGATCGGACGGGAGGACCCGGAGTGGCAGCAGGCGGTCACCGCAGTCGTGGTGCTGCGCGAGGACGCCGAGCTGCAGACCGAGGAGCTGCGCCGGCACTGCGCCTCCGAGCTGGCCGGCTACAAGGTCCCGAAGCGGATCGAGATCGCCTCGGCGCTCCCGCGCACCCCGTCGGGCAAGCTGCTCCGCAGGGCATTGCGATGACGGGAGGCGGGGAGTGGTTACGGACACAGAGTCGGTGAGGGCGTGGCTCGAGCGGTATGTCGAGGCCTGGGGCAGCTATGACCGCGAGCAGATCGGCGAGTTGTTTGCCGAGGACGCCCAGTACCGCTACCACCCCTTCGACGAGCCGATCCGCGGCCGCGAGGCGATCGTCGAGTCGTGGTTCGACGAGCCCGACGAGCGAGGGACCTATGAGGGGGAGTATCGGCCGGTCGCGATCGACGGCGACACCGCCGTCGCGGTCGGCTCGAGCAGCTATCGGGACTCGCCCGGAGAGGAGATCGCCCGCGTCTATGACAACTGCTTCGTGATCCGCTTTGACGACCAAGGCCGATGCGTCGACTTCGTCGAGTGGTATCTGAAACGTCCCGACCCGTAGGATCTCGCCCTCGATGAGCGCCCAAGGCATCTTCTACGACAGCGACGCCGACCTCTCCAATCTGGAGGGAAAGACGGTCGCGATCCTGGGCTATGGCTCGCAGGGCCACGCCCACGCGCTGAACCTCTCCGAGTCGGGCGTCGACGTCGTGGTCGGGCTGCGCGAGGGCTCCTCGAGCCGCGCCGACGCCGAGGCGGAGGGTCTGGAGGTGCTGAGCATCGTCGACGCCGCCAGCCGAGGCGACGTGGTGATGATCCTGCTGCCCGACGAGAAGCAGGCCGAAGTCTGGGAGGCGGAGATCACCGACGGGATCGCGGAGGGCAACCTGCTGATGTTCGCGCACGGATTCTCGATCCACTTCGACCAGATCGTCCCGCCGGCAGGGGCCGACGTCGGGATGGTGGCGCCGAAGGGCCCGGGGCACCTGGTGCGTCGCCAGTTCACAGAGGGCCGCGGCGTGCCCTGCCTGGTGGCGGTCCACCAGGACGCGACCGGCACAGCGCACGACACCGTGCTCGCCTACGCGAGCGGGATCGGCGGCGGACGGGCCGGGATCATCGAGACGACCTTCAAGGACGAGTGCGAGACCGATCTGTTCGGCGAGCAGTCGGTCCTATGCGGGGGCGCCACCGAGCTCGTGCAGGCTGGCTTCGAGACCCTCGTCGAAGCTGGTTATGACCCGCGTCTGGCCTACTTCGAGTGCCTACACGAGCTGAAGCTGATCGTCGACCTGATGTACGAGAAGGGCATCCAGGGCATGCGCTTCTCGATCTCCAACACGGCCGAGTACGGCGACATGACCCGCGGCCCGAAGGTGATCGGGCCCGAGTCACGGGCGGCGATGAAGCAGATCCTCACCGACATCCAGTCCGGCGAGTTCGCCAAGGAGTGGATCGCCGAGAACAGGGCCGGGGGCGAGAACTTCCAGCGCATGCGCGAGGAAGCCGCCGGGCATCAGGTCGAGGAGGTCGGCAAGGAACTGCGCGACATGATGCCCTGGATCGACACGGAGTTCTGAGGGCGGCTATCCGGCTCCTGCCGCGTCGGGCGGCGGGAGGCGCTCATCGAGCTTGTCGATCATCCGCAGCACCGCCTGCCTCTGGGCATGGCTTTCGTCGCGCAGGTCATCCGTGATGCTGACCAGATTGGCCATCACCAGCTCGTTGCGCCGGATGAACTGGCGCATCGCATGTTCGCGATCTCGTGTTTCGTTGTTCAGCCGCGCGAAGAATTCGCGATTGCGGGCGATTTCCTCGGCAAGGCGGGACCGGAAGATCGACATTCGCTGAGATTGTCCCACGTGCAATCGGGCGAGTTGCATGCAGGTTGTGACGATTCAGGGGTCCGGCGATCCGCTGGACATAAAACGCTCTGTCTCGCCCTCGGGCAGGCGGCCGTCGCGGCCCACGTAGCCGCCCTTGCCGCCGACGATCAAATAGACCGCGTCCTCTGAGTCGCTGGGGTTTCGCATCTCGCGCACCGTTGAGGCATCGACACGCGCCAGCCCGCCCGGGCCCAGCTGGTGCTTCGAACCGTCGCCGAATTCGAACTCCAGTTGGCCGCTGTGGACGAAGTACAGCTCCTGCTGCTCGTCGTGGTAGTGACGGCCGGTCTCCATGCCCGGCGGCAGGACGATTGCGTTGACGCCGAATGCCTCGACGCCGAGCGCACGGCGGATCTTGCGAAAGCCGTGACCCTCGCCAAGGTCGTCAATGTGGGCTACCGAATAGCCCTCGCCCTCGACGACCCCGGTTCCAGAATCGGTCACGGTTCGCATTCTTATCAGTGTTGTCGCACTGCGTTGCGAGCGGATAGGCTCCCCAAGCGGGGCAGCCCAGGCTTGAGTAACCAACCACCTGTCGGGAGGACCGAATTGCCGCTCGAAACGTTTCCACTATTGGATCGTGAGTCGCGGCGTCGGATCGAAACCGACAATGAGATGAGTTTCGGTCTCTACATAGTTCTTTCGATCATCACCTTGGGCATCTATGCGATCTATGTGCACTACAAGCTCATCCAGCGTGAGCAGGAGCATTTTGGCCGGATGACGCGTTTTAACGACGACCTCTACAAGCTGGCCGAGGAACAGGCCGAAGACAAAGGCAAGGCAGCCGAAGTGTCCTCAAGTCTCGATGAGCTCCGCAGCCGCAATGAAGACTTTCAGCGGCTTCAGACTGGGAAAGAGAGGAGTCCCGCACTCTGGACGATCGTGAGCATCATCACGCTGGGAATCGCCTACTTTTACGTCTACTACTTCCTCCATAAAGATCTTCGCGACCACCAGCAGGCCGAAGCCGAATACATCGAGAAAGCGTCCCTTCTTCTGAACCGGCTGGGCATCGGCAAACATCCGATCACCGTGGAGCAAGTCGTTCCGGAGCGGAGTTATCCCCTATACCTATTGCTATCGTTCGTGACGCTTGGCATATTCGGCATCTACTGGAACTTCACTTTCTTCAAGGACGGCAATGAACATTTCTTGGAGCACCGCCGTTTTGAAGATCAGCTCATGAGCATCATCCGTACCACGGCATAGCTGATAGACGTCGCGCGTGGACGTGTGGGAACTCCCCCCCGGGTCCGTTTATCAGGGCATCGGCCGGCGCGGAACGGCTCTCTTCATCGATGCAGTGCTCTTCTACATCCTGCTGCTGGTCTTGCAGGCGATGCTCGGGGACTTGGGCGCGATCGAGGCTTTGCTGTTCGCATCAATCGCGTTCAACTATCTCGTATTGTGCGAATGGCGATGGGGCCAGACTCTAGGCAAGCGCTTGCTACTGATCCGGGTCTATTCAGAACGAGGAACCAAGGCCGCCTATAACGCCGCAGCGCTTCGGAATGTCGGTCTGCTGATTGATTTTCTGCCGCTCTTTTTCCTCGTCGGGCTGATCTGCATGTCCGAAACGTCCAAACACCAGCGCCTAGGAGATCGCTGGGGCCACACTGTTGTCGTTGGCCCAGGCGGACCCGCCCTTGGAAACCCCCCAGGCGGGTATCGGCTCCCTGGGTTTGCGGCTTCGCCGCCCCCTAAATAGCCACAGCTCCGGTGCTCTTTACCCGCCGCCTAGGCTTCGCCGTCCGATTCGGGTGGTCTAGCTCGCGGGAGGCATGGGAGGCGGTGTCCCGACCTGCGGCGCCGATTGGTCCTCGAGCAAGAACGGTGGCCAATCCTCCGTGGTCAACAAATATGAGCAGTGGATCGGGCCTGATAGGCAAGCGCGGAGCGCAGAGGATCGAATAGGCCGGGAGAGAGCTTGCCCGTGAAAAGGATTGCGAACCAGCCGATCAGCCCAATGACGCCACTCGGATCGATGGACGGATAACCCGGCCACAGCGACCAATAACCTTTGAAGCCCTGCCTGAGGCAGGCACGCTCGATGAACCCCGGAATCTTCAACAAGGAGTACCTGATGACCGCCGGCCCGACGCCGTTGCCGCCGCGGGTGTCACAGGTGATGGCGGAGCCGATCACCTATCACCGCGCCCCAGCCTTCGTGGAGGTCTACGAGCGCGTTCTGGAACGCCTGCCGAAGGTGTTCCAGA
>JBBQNM010000062.1:0-13188 GCA_038329895.1 Solirubrobacterales bacterium
GACCTCGATCCTGCTGCACCAAAAGGCTGCCTTCAACTCCCCGGTCTGGTTCAACGTCGGCTTCGAGGAGCGCCCACAGTGCTCGGCCTGCTTCATCCTCAGCGTCGAGGACACGATCGAGTCGATCCTCGACTGGAACACCAAGGAAGGAATGATCTTCCGCGGCGGCTCCGGCTCGGGGATCAACCTCTCCAACATCCGCGGCTCGGTGGAGCCCCTCTCCAAGGGCGGACTCGCCTCCGGCCCGGTCAGCTTCATGCGCGGCGCCGACGCCTGGGCGGGGACGATCAAGTCGGGCGGCAAGACGCGGCGCGCCGCAAAGATGGTCGTGCTCAACGTCGATCACCCCGACATCGAGCACTTCATCTGGTGCAAGGCGCGCGAGGAGGAGAAGGCCGCCGCGCTGCAGCGCGCCGACTTCGACATGTCGATCGACGGTGACGGCTTCACCTCGATCCAGTACCAGAACGCCAACAACTCGGTGCGGGTCACCGACGAGTTTATGCAGGCGGTCGAGGCCGGTGGCGAGTGGGAGCTGCTGGCCCGCACGACCGGAGAGCCGACCGAGAAGCTCGATGCCCGCGGGCTGATGAACGAGATCGCCGACGCCGCCTGGCGCTGCGCCGATCCCGGCGTCCAGTACGACACCACGATCAACCGCTGGCACACCTGCCCGGAGTCGGGGCGGATCAACGCGTCTAATCCCTGCTCCGAGTACATGCACGTCGACGACTCGGCCTGCAACCTCGCCTCGCTGAACCTGATGCGCTTCCGCCGCGAGGACGGCAGCTTCGACGTCGACGACTTCATGCACGCGGTCGACATCGTCTTCCTCGCCCAGGAGATCGTCGTCGGCTTCTCCAGCTATCCGACCGAGGAGATCGGCCGCAACGCGAACGCCTTCCGCCAGCTCGGCCTCGGCTACGCCAACCTCGGCGCGCTTCTGATGTCCGATGGGGTCCCCTACGACTCCGACGAGGGGCGTGCGGTTGCTGCGGCGATCACGGCGCTTATGACCGGCCGCGCCTATCGGCGCTCGGCCGAGATCGCCGCCGCGATCGGCCCCTACGACGAGTACGAGCTGAACCGCGAGCCGCACAACGACGTGATGCGGATGCATCGCGACGCCGCCTATGAGATCGACGAGTCGGTGGTCGAGGAAGGGCTGCTGCACGCGGCGCGCCACGAGTGGGACGACGCGGTGGCCTTCGGCGAGCAGCACGGCTACCGCAACGCGCAGGCGACAGTGCTCGCCCCCACCGGGACGATCAGCTTCCTGATGGACTGCGACACGACCGGCATCGAGCCCGACTTCTCGCTGGTCAAGTTCAAGGAGCTGGTCGGCGGCGGGCAGATGACGATCGTCAACCGCTCGGTGCCGCTGGCGCTGCGCACGCTCGGTTACTCAGAGCATCAGGTCGGGCAGATCGAGGCCCACATCAACGAGAACGGCACCATCATCGGCGCCCCCGAGCTGGCCGACGAGCACCTGCCGGTGTTCGACGTCGCGGTCGGCGAGCGGGCGATTTCGCACACCGGCCACATCGACATGATGGCCGCCACGCAGCCTTTCATCTCCGGTGCGATCTCGAAGACCGTCAACCTGCCGCAGACGGCGACGGTCGAGGACATCGCCGACGCCTACGCGCGCGGATGGAAGGGCGGCCTCAAGGCGCTGGCGATCTACCGCGACGGCTCAAAGACGGCGCAGGCGCTTCGCACCGATGCGCAGAGCGAGAAGGAAGCCGCGATCGAGGGCGAGGTTGCCCAGCGGCTCCCCGAGCGGCGCAGGATGCCGCGCGAGCGCGAGTCGATCACGCACAAGTTCTCGATCGCCGGGCACGAGGGCTACATCACCGCCGGCAAGTACCCCGACGACACGGTCGGCGAGATCTTCCTCACCGACATCGGCAAGGAGGGCTCGACCCTGCGCGGGATGATGAACGCCTTCGCGACCGCAATCTCGATCGGCCTTCAGTACGGCGTGCCGCTCGAGGTGTTCGTGAAGAAGTTCAGCTACATGCGCTTCGACCCCGAAGGGATCACCAACAACCCCGAGATCCCGTTCGCGAAGTCGATGCCCGACTACATCATGCGCTGGCTCGCCAGCCGCTTCATCGCCGACCCCGACTACCTCGAGGAGCTGGGGATCCTGACCCCCGACGTGCGGGCGCGCCGCGAGGCCGAGGACGCCGGGCTCGACACCGACTCCAACGGCGGCAACGGGCACGAGGGCAACGGCCACACCAAGGCTGGCAACGGACACGGCAAAGGATCGACCGAGGCGAAGGCCGCGAGCGAGCCGGTGCCGGCCGCCAAGGCGCTGACCGACACTCCCCCGGTTCGCCCGGCGGCGATGTCAGGCCCGGAGTTGGGCCCCGCCTGCGACCAGTGCGGCGGCATGATGCAGCGCACGGGCTCCTGCTACACCTGCTCGTCCTGCGGCAACAACACCGGCTGCGGCTGATTACAGAGCCCTCGGGCCGTTCCGCTAATGATGCCCGTGGGAATGGTGGTGCTTCCCGTGCTGATGCCCGTGGGGCTTGTTTTCCTTGACGAAGGCGTCGGCCTGCTCGTCCACGAGGTCGACGAGGTTGCCGAGTGCGATATTGGCGTCGACAAGGTGCAAGCCCCAGGTCGCGTCCGGGACCGGGCGCAGGACCGGTGCGCCGGGCACTCCGGCGATCTGAAGCACGTTTGCGCCGTTGGCTGACGAGCATTGGCCGTTGTAGCCGCCGTCGAGCTCGATCCAGGGGGTAGAGACCGGGGGGATGGTCAGGCCGACAGCCTGGGTGAGGGCGCCTATTGTCGTCCCAGGTGCGAACGGCGTCGTCGGCACGATCGACTTCAACGGTGCCGGGCCGCCCCCGAAGAGCCGGGCCGGGTTCGTGCACAGCACCTGCTGTCCGGCCCCCGCCCGCCCGAAGCGCGCGTTGGCCGGCACCGGCGCGTTGAAGGTCGAAAAGGCCACCACGCAGCCGAGCTGGAACCTGAAGTGGCAAGCATGGATGTTCTGGAAGTCGCCGCCGACGTCCTGACCCTGCTTCACGGTCGCGTTGCCCCCGAGCAGGATCGCGGAGACGAGCTTCCTTCTCTCGGCCGGATTCGGGTCGATCTCCTGCTTGATCAGCTGTCGCAGCACGAAGGTGCCCTGCGAGTGGCCGATCAAGACGACCCCGCGGCCGTGGTTGTACTTCTGCAGGTAGGTGTTCCAGGCATTGAGGACGTCCGCGTAGGCGAGCGCGGGGTCTCCCTGTGCTGCGCCGAGGATTCCGAGCAGGGTCAGCTGCCGGTACATCGGCGCGAACACCCGGCAGGTCTGCGAGTAGCGCGCCGCCTGATAGAGCGCGACGGAGCGTTCCTCGGGGTCGATGTTGAGGTTCGCGTTGCCGGTCTTCTGGTCACTGACCGTCGGGTAGACGTAGAAGCAGTCGATCTTGGGATGCCGCGCGGTCTGGACGTTGCGCACCCCGAGCGGCTGGCCGGCCGGTGAGATCAGCGTCGTCTTGAGGCTCGGCTCGCAGGGGTTGTTCGGTATCCCCGGCTTGCAGAGCCACACCGGCTCCGCGGCTCCGGCCGTGCTCGCCAGCAATGCAGAGAGGCAGGCGAAGCTGACGATCAAGGCTGCGATCGTCCCGATCACGCGAAATGCGGGCGTCCGTGCCGTCACCTCTCCTCGGGCGGGAACTCTACCCGAGCCTCCAATCGGCGGCGATCAATCTGACGGATCGATGACGTTTCCTGGATCCGGCTTTTCTGACGCCGGAGCCTGGCTGTAGTCACCGAACGGCCCGTCTCGCCCCTCGATTGCGGCTCGAACTCCCTCCGCCTCGGCGGTCTCGACGAACTGGCGCGCTTCGGGCGTGTTGCGCATCAGCCCGTCGAGGATCGGGCCCAGGAACTGGGTCGAGGCGAGGCCCATGTTCTCGTATGCCTGGTTGACGATCAGCTTCATCGCCGCCAGCTGGGAGGCGGGAAGCGAAGCGAGCCGGGCGGCCTCCTCGCGCACCGTCTTCTCCAGCTCGGCGAAGGGGACGGCGCGGTTGACCAGCTCGATCTCCGCCGCCTCGCGGCCCGAGAGCGCCTTGCCGGTCAGGGCGAGCTCCTTCGCCTTGGTCAAGCCGAGCCGGTAGAGCCACATCCCGGTCAGATAGCAACCCCACACCCGTGAGTACGGCGTCCCGATGCGGGCGTCCTCGCTGGCGATCACCAGGTCCGCGCAAAGTGCCATATCGCTGCCCCCGCCCACGCACCAGCCGTGCACCTGGGCGATCACCGGCTTCGGTGAGCGCCACATGCTCATGAACTTGGCCACCGGCCCAACGCTCTGCGCGGTGGCGACCGCGAAGTCCTTGCCCGGGTCCCACTGCCCCTCGGTGGTCAGGCCCTCGTCCCAGTGATGGAAGCCCTCGCCGAAGTCAAAGCCGGCGCAGAACGCGCGCCCGGCGCCGCGCAACACGATCACCTTCACCTCGCTGTCGGCAGTCGCCCCGTGGACCGCCTCCTCCAGCTCGTCGGGCATCGGCGGCACGATCGTGTTCAGCGAGTCGGGCCGGTTCAGGGTGATCACCGCGATCCCCTCGTCGACCGAGTACAGCAGGGTCTCGAACTCCATCTCTCCTCCGTTCCGTAGGTGGGGGCGGAGAGATTCTCACGGCGTCGCAGCTGCTTCGCCGGCCTCTCCGGCCGCGGACCAGGGCGCGAGGGCTGGCGCGGTGTCCGCGTAGAGAACCTCGGTCCCGGCGAAGCGGTCCTGCCAACCGCGGCGGTCGTCGGAGAAGACCACGCCGAGCAGGCCGAGCCCCAACGGCAGGATCGCGGCGACGAGGCCGACGAGGCGCCGCACCGCGCGGCGCAAGCCGATCCGCCTGCCTCGCTCGGATTCGAGTCGGATTCTCACGAAGCGCATGCCCGGCGTCTGGCCGGCGAGGGCCCAGAAGGAGGTCAGGTACAGCGAGCCGGCCACGATCCAGGCCCCGGCGCCGATCAGGATCGCGGGGGCGGACGCCTCACCCCCCTGTCCGAAGGCCAATGAGAACACGAGCGTGATCACACCCGAGAGGGCGAGAAACGCAGCGTTGAGGATCGCCCCGTCGAGCGCCATCGCAATCGTGCGGCTCAC
Source organism: Solirubrobacterales bacterium (assembly GCA_038329895.1). GTDB lineage: Bacteria > Actinomycetota > Thermoleophilia > Solirubrobacterales > 70-9 > Mayfieldus. Next base: position 5,123 of record JBBQNM010000062.1, read on the forward strand.
GGCTCCCGCTCGATTTGTCTTTTCCTCTCGCCGCTTGCGGAAGAAGATGCGCCGGACGACGCGCTCGAGTCCGTCGTCGAGGCGGTGCGTCGCCGTGGCGGCCTCGCGCCCGATGTCCGCGATCAGCCCCGCGCCCTGCGCGGTGATCGCACTCCGGACCTCGGGCGCCTCGGCGATCCGCTCGACGAGCTTCTGGGCCTCGTCGCTGGCCAGCAGCCGCTCCCAGACCCGGTCGATCATCTGGCTGTCGATCGCATCGGTGAGCGCCCGCTCGACTGCGGGGCTCCGCATCGCCTGCTCGACCGCTTCCTCGACCAGCGGTCCCTCCAGCACCCGCGCCAGCGCCCGCTCCGCCGCCTGGCTCTCGATCGCGCGTACGATCGCCTCCTCGGCAACAGCCTCGGCGGCGCCCTCGATTCCGGTCGCTCGGGCCACGCGCTGGGCCCCGCGTGCGCCCCTACCGAGCAGGCGAGCCGGGAACGGCGGCCGGCCGCGCCGGGTCGAATCGTCCGGGCGATCGGGCGGGTCGGGGAGGCTGCCGGTGCTTTCCCCCATCGCGCGGCGAGTCTAGGCTCGCCGCCGGTCGGTCAGCGTGGCCTAAGCCGCAGCGCCGTTGCGGGACACACTGTTGCGGGGCGCACCGTTGCCCGAGGCGCCGTTTCCGGCATGTCCGTTGCCCGAATGAGCGTCGCCGATCCGAATCAGGTACTCGAGGTCGTCGTGATCGACATCTCCAATTGCGAGCCGCTCGCCGAGCGCGGCGCGGGCGGCATCGGGGTCGTCCGCGCACAGAAGCAAGCCGACAATCGAATCCGTCTCAGCGCACCCGTGACCGTTCTGCCCGCGCCGTGCGGAGGCGGGAATGGCTGGCTCGAAGATCAGCGCCAAGTTGGGGGCCTGTGCCGGAACCGGGTCCAGCGCCACCACCGGGCACTCGGGGGGCATCAACGACGCGGCGTTGCTCCACAGCGGACCGATGAGCGCTCCGTAGCCAGGACCGTCGGGGCGATGGGCGTAGACCGGAAAGCGGCAGACCTCGGAGACAAAACCCCAGCGCGCACCGTCGTCCACGACCGCCTTGCGGATCGAGTTCCAAGGGATCTCGAGCCGGCCCCTGAATTCGGCCCGTTGGTCGACGACCAGGGCGGCGTCGGTGACGGTGACGATCAGGGTTCCGGCGCTGACCCGGCGCTTGTGGACGATGTCCCAGAGTCTCCGTCGGCGCTTGCGCAGGAAGCCGGACGGGGGCGAGGCGCCCGCGAGGCGAATCTCTGCGACAGAACCATTGCGGGAGCCATTCGAAGATTGGGCTACGGAGATAGAGCGAACCTCCACAACATCCATATCGGCTCGCATGGCCGAGTCCGTTAGCCCGTTAACGCGTCAGGCTGTAGCGGTGTGAGCGCGCGCCGCCTCGGGATCGACGCCCTGGCGCCGTGCTATCGCCGTCCGCGCCCAGGCGAGCACGGCGCCGCCGATCGCGGCCACGAGGCCCAATCCCGACACGGTGGCTGCCCCGGCGGCCCCGAAATAGGCGGCTACGAAAGCCAGGCTGCCAACCCAGACGACCCCGCCGGCGACGTTGAAAACCATGAAGCGGTGCCACGACATCTGCGCGGCGCCCGCCGTGAGGGGGGTGAGATAGCGGGCGCAGGGGACCCAGCGGGAAAGGAACACGGCCGAGTCGCCGTAGCGGGCGAAGAACCGCTCGGCACCGTGAAGCATCCGATGGCGCCTCGCGACGAATCGCCCCGATCGTAGGAGCAGCTTCCGTCCGCCGCGGCGGCCGATCACGTAACCGAGGCAGTCGCCGAGGATCGTCGCCGCCAGCGCGAGCATGATCACCAGCGGCAGCGAGAGCTGTCCGGCGCCGGCCAGCACCACCGCACCCAGCAGGGCGGTCTCGCCGGGCAGCGGAAGCCCGGCGTACTCGGCAAGCAAGAGCCCGAACAGCGCCGCATATCCAAGCTCGGCTGGGAGTGAGAAGAGCATCTGTCTTGCCATCGGGCCTTTGGGGCCCACCCCTGAACAGCAGATCGGCGGCTGGACACTTCGGCAGCCAACAATCCCCAATCAACTGATCATCACTATGCAGTACCCGGGCGGATCGCGCGTCAGTCGCGCGCGCTGACAAGCAACGTTTGTAACGCACGCCCGATCCGTCCCCGCTCGTCGAGCAGCAGAGTGTCGGCGACGCCGACCCCGTTCGGCTGCGGCAGGGTGACGGCGTCGAGGCAGACCCACTCGCCGGCCGGCATGCGCTCGAGGTGGACGCTGAGATCGACGTTAATGAACAGAAAGCGGCGCCAGTCCAGCGTCGCGCTGACGCCGTTGCCGGAGTCGGCGGCGGTCAGGACCCGCTGAAGTGGGGAAGTCTGCTCGCCGCCAACCAGCGGGTGACGCATCCGCATCCAGACCTTCGCCGGGCCCGGCTCACGGAACGCCCCCTCAAGGAACCGGTACTCCATCGCGGTGTGGTAGCCGACCTCCTGGCCGGTGGGCACGAAGTCGCGCGGCTCGGCGGCCTCCGGGCCCGGGGGCGGCTCTGGCTGCGGCAGCCCGGGCAGCTCCACCGGCGCAGTGCGCAGGCGCCAGGCGGTTGCCCGCATCACCTCTCCCTCCCGGTCGGACAGCGAACCCTCGACCAGCTGCACGCGGCGCCCCGGCCGCACCACCCGCGCCTCGACTCGCAGCGGCGCAATCGGCACCGCGCGCAGGATCTCGAAGGTGATGCGAGCGACCTGAAACTCCTCAGCGTCCTCGAGGCGCTCGACCTCACGCCCCAGCAACGCGGCCGGCGGGCCGGCGTGCTGGGTCTCGGGGTCCCACGGTCCGCGGGTCAGCTCGGTGGAGGCGAACCACTCGCCATCGGCCTCATAGAAGGACTCGGGCACGCGGGCATCCTAGGCGTGCCCGGCGGACCGGGCCGTTCAGCAGTGTCGGCCGAAGTGGTTGACCCAGAGGTGGGCGTTGGAGCTACCGCCGAGAGCGCCGACCCGCAGCGAGATCCCGAAGTCGTCGTACTCGGCGCCGAGCAGGTTGGCGCGGTGCGAGGGCGAGTGCAGCCACGCCTTTATCACCGAGCGCACCGACCCCAGGCTGCCCGTGCCCCAGGCGAGGTTCTCCCCCGCCCACCAGCAACGGCTGCTCATGTAGCCGGCGCGGCGGAACCAGTAGAGGAAGTCGCGCCCGCAGGCCTCGTGGCTGAACTGGTTGCAGCGCAGGATGTCGGCCGCCTTGTTTTCGGCTGAGCCATCGAGCCTGCGCGAGTCGTCGAGCCTCGGCAGGCCCGCCTCCTGACGCGCGAAGTTGACCATGCACTCCATCGCCGCTTCCTGGGCTGCGACGCTTGCGTTCGGATCGTCCACGCCAGGACAGGAGTCGCCCGGGGCGGCGAGAGCGCGGAGGGCGACGCGGTTGCCCGAGAGGGCAAGCGCGCGGATGTTCGGCCCGCTGGAGAGAACGCCAGACCTATCGAGCGCGGGGGCGTTGCTCGCCAGAGCAAGCATCACCAGCATGCAGAAACTCCCCAGAATGGCCGTTCGCCTCATCAAAGCTCGCTTCGACGACCTGCAAAACTGACTTGAAGACACCCGATTGGAGTCGAACTACCGTCCGCCGGCCATTCGAATGACCGTCCGGCGAGGAATTCGCGGAACTAAGCTTCCGGACTAGGTGAAAGGAGGTAGCGCGTGGCTAGCGAGGCAGAGAAGATCCGTAAGTCAGAGGAGGAATGGAGAGAGCAGCTCACCCCCGAGCAGTACGAGGTGACGCGGCGCGCCGGTACCGAGGCCCCATTCGCCGGCGAGTACTGGGACAACCACGAGCAGGGGATGTACCGCTGCGTCGGTTGCGGGACCGCGCTGTTCTCCTCGGACACGAAGTTCGACTCCGGGACCGGATGGCCGAGCTTCACCGAACCAGCGAACCTCGAGCACGTCGAGCTGCGGCCCGACAACAGCCTGCTGATGCGCCGCACCGAAGTCGTTTGCAAGCACTGCGACGCCCATCTCGGCCACGTCTTCGACGACGGCCCGGGTCCGACCGGACAGCGCTACTGCATCAACTCCTGTGCTCTGGACTTCGCCGAGTCCGAGCAGGACGAGAGCTAGGGCTAGAGGGCGCCGCCGGCGCCGAGGTAACTGAAGCGGACGGCCAGCGCAACGGCTTCCGTGCGCGTGTCCACCTCGAGCTTCGCGATCGCGTTGCGGACGTGGGTGTGAACGGTTGCCGGACTGAGGGAGAGTCGCTCGGCGATCTCCTTGACCCGCAGCCCTTCGGCGAGCAACTCGAGGATCTGACGCTCGCGCGGTGAGAGGTCCAACAGCTTCTCGACCTCCGACGGCTTGCCGCCGGCAAAGTCGCCGCCGAGGAAGGTGCCACCCCCGGTAACCGCCTTCACGGCCTTGGCGATGTCCTCGGCCGGAGCCGACTTCAGCACATAGCCGGAAGCGCCGGCCCGCAGCGCCAGCGCCAACAGGTCTGGCTGGGCATGCGCGGTGAAGATGATCACCTTGGTGCGCGGTCGGGCCTTGAGGACCTCCTTGGTCGCCTCGATCCCGTCGCGCTTCGGCATCTCGACGTCGATGATCACGACGTCGGGGTCAAGCTCCTTGACGACATCGACCACTTCGCGGCCGTCACCGGCCTCGCCGACGATCTCGACCACGCCGCTGTTGGCCATGCGCGATTTGATCGCGTCTCTGACGATCTCGTGGTCATCGCAGAGGACCACCCGCTTGCCGTTTGCAATGTTCATGGCTCAATCCTCTTCGGAGCCCCATAATTATGCAGTACTTCTGGTAGCGAAAATGCATGGGCCTCGTCCTGGCGGTTCTCGATCAGCGCGATCAGGGTGCGGCCCACGGCCACGGCGGTGCCATTCAGGGTGTGCACGTGCGTGGGTGATTCGCCCTCAGCAGGGCGATACCTACAGCTGAGGCGTCGTGCCTGGTAGTCGGTCGTGTTCGAGCACGACGTCAGCTCCCGGTAGCGACCCTGGCTCGGGATCCAGGCCTCGCAGTCGTATTTTTTCGCGGCCGACGCGCCGAGATCGCCGGCTGCGATGTTCACGACCCGGTAGGGGATCTCCAGCTCGGTGAGGATCCGCTCCTGGATCGAGAGCAGCCGTTCGTGCTCCTCGCGCGAGGCGGTTGGCTCGACGAACGAGAACATCTCGACCTTGTCGAACTGGTGCACGCGGAAGATCCCGCGCGTGTCCTTGCCGGCGGCGCCCGCCTCACGCCGAAAGCAGGTGGAAAAGCCCGCGTAGCGCAGCGGCAGCGAGCCCGGCTCGAGGATCTGGTCGGCGTGCAGCGCGGCCAGCGAGACCTCCGAGGTGCCGACGAGGAAAAGCTCGTCGCGCGGCAGCTCGTAGATCTGGTCGCGGTCGCCGGGAAGAAAGCCGGTGCCGAACAGGGACTCCTCGCGCACCAGCACCGGTGGGATCACCGGCTCGTGGCCCTGCTCCCCGACCAGGTCGAGCGCGTAACGGACCAGTGCCAGCTCGGCCAGCACCAGGCCGCCCTTCAAATAGGCGAAGCGCGACCCCGAGGCACGCGCCGCCGCCTCCATGTCGATCAGGCCCAGCGAGGTCCCGATCTCGAGGTGGTCGCGGGGCTCGAAGCCGAACTCGGGGCGCTCGCCGACCTCGCGCAGGACCACGGCGTCTTCCTCCGTCATCCCGTCGGGGGCGTCGGGGTCGGGCAGGTTGGGAAGCTTCGCCGCCAGCTCCTCGAGCGCCGCCTCGACCTCGCCCAGCTCCGACTCCAGCTGCTTGATCCGCGGCGCCAGCTCGCGCATCTCGGCGAGCTCGGCCTCCGCGTCGCCGCCTACGCGCTTCGCCTCGGCGATCGCTTCGGAGGCCTTGTTCTGCCGCGCCCTGCCGTTCTCGATCTCCGGCAGCAGCTCGCGGCGGCGGGCGTCGAGGCGCAACAGCTCGTCGAGCGACTCGGCGGCGGCGCGGCGGGCCAGCGCGGCCCGGGCCGCCTCGGGGTCCTCGCGGATCGCCTTCAGATCAAGCATCCGCAGACAATTGCGGCGCCTCCGGCGCCTGACAGTCGGTCTTGGCCGGTGCCGTCAGGCGCCGGCACTGGCATGTCAGCCGGCGCAGCCGGCGCAAATGAGGTGCCGGCGCGCAACCCGCCGGCCCGCATTCATTGCCGCCGCTTCGGGCGGCCGCCATCAGCCGCCCGTCTCGCCGGGCCGCGGGCTGGTCTGTGCCTGCGTGCCGGCGTACTTGGCGACGAACCTTGCCACCTGCTCGGCGTCCTGGCCGACGACGATGTTCTGGGGCATGATCGCGCCCGAGAAGCCGCCGTTTCGGATCGCAAACAGCGCGTCGTCGTAGGTCTCGGTGCGCTGATCGAGGTTCGGGCCCTGGGTTCGCAGGCCGCGATTGCCGGTTCCCTGCGTCCCCGCTGAACTGAGCGTGTGGCAGCCCGAGCAATGGGTGGCGAACAGATCGGCGCCCTGGTAGTCGGAGCTGTCCTTGGAGACCGAAATGCCCTGCTTGCCGCAGGCGGTGAGCGACAGCGCGATCAGGGCCGCGATGGCTGTCACGGAGAGGGCCCGCACGCGCGCAATATATGCGGGCCGGTGCCTTGGGCGCCGGCACGGTGCTGGTGGGCGGCGACAAAAAGTGTCGCCGCAGATGCATGTCAGGCCGCGAAGCGGCCGCAAGGGTCTGTCAGGCGCCGAAGGCGCCGCAACTATTGTGGCTCTCGCCGCGTCAGGATCGCGGGCTGATCGATGGCCGAGATCGACAAGGACTCTTTTCGCGCCGCCGGGGGACTGCTTCCCACCGGGGTCACGGTGGTGACCGCGATCGGGCCGAACGGCCGCTCGGGAGCGACCGCCAGCGCCGTCGGGTCGCTGTCGCTCGAGCCGATGCTGATGCTGGTCTGCCTCGACCGCGACTCGCGCACCCTGCGCTCGGTCCAGGAAGCAGGACGGTTCGGGATCGACGTCCTGGCCGCCGACCAGGAAGTGGTGGCGTGCCAGTTCTCGACCAAGCTCGACGAGCCCGACAAGTGGCAGGGCGTCGAGTGGTCGGAGCGCGACGGCATCCCCTCACTGGACGGCTCGGTGCTCTGGGTCGGCTGCGAGCTTCAGGACGTTTTGATGGGCGGCGACCACGTGATCCTCACCGGCGCGGTCGCCGACCTCGAGGCCCGCGACGCCGAGCCGCTGATCCATCACCGCGGCGCCTACCGCGGGCTGGGCTGAAGCTCGCCGCGGCTCAGAACGCCGAGCTGGTCCCCGCTGCCCGCAGCGCGAGGAAGAAGATCACGATGCAGCTCACGGTCATGATCCCCATCTCGCGGCGCACGATCGCCAGCGCGATCGTCCGCTGACGGTCGGCGGGCAGGGTCTCGAACTCCAGCTCGCCGATCTCGCGCTCGGCGGCTCCGGTTCGGGCGGCCTCGGCGAGCAGCGAGACCGGTAGCGGCAGCACTCCATATAGATAGTGCAGGCCGTCCGCCGCCTCGTGGCCGGTCACCACCACCAGCGCCCCGAGCATCACCTGTACGAAGACCGAGACCTGGGCCGCCCGCAGCAGGTACCAAAAGGCGATCGAGGCCCGGTCGCGAAGCCACGCGACCCCGCCCCAGGCGGCGGCCAGCAGGTTGAGGGCGATCAACGAGACGCCGACCACCAGGTGGACGTCAGCCATTGCCCCAAATCCGCCTGAAAGGGTCGGAAATCGGCTCTCTGATGCGGAAAAGCACTATGTAGCAATCTGCCACAAAGTGGTTGTATAACCACTTGACGTGCTGCGCAGCTACCTCCCCATCCTGGTCTTCGCCGCGCTAGGCGCCGGGGTCGGAGGAGCGTTCGTGATGCTCAACCACCTGCTGGGCCCAAAGCGGGGTAAGGGCCAGGCGACAAAGGTGCAGCAGGAGCCCTACGAGTGCGGGCTGCCAAGCGAGGTCTCGCGCAGCTTCCGCTTCGGGATCAGCTTCTACCTGATCGCGATGCTGTTCATCCTCTTTGACATCGAGGTGATCTTCCTCTACCCGGTGGGGGTGATCCTCAAGGCCGCCGACAGCGTCTTCGTCCTCGCC
>JBBQNM010000063.1:0-12934 GCA_038329895.1 Solirubrobacterales bacterium
GCCGCGCTCGATCGCGAAGCCGGCGGGGCGAAGCGAAGCGTCGGGGACCGCCTCCGCGAGCGCGATCGCGCTCGCGACCACGACCGGGTCCGACTCCGAGCGCAGGGCATCGAGGGCGTCGATGCGCAGACCGACGAGGTGGGGCGGCGGGGCGACATGCGAGGCGTAGCCGGTGCCGCGCGACGGGTAGTAGCGGACCCGTCGCGGGGCCAGGAAGGAGCGCAGGTCGGCGGCAAGAATGCGGGCCGATCGGTCGTCGGGCGTGACCAGCAGCGCCGGCCCGCCGGCAAGGGCCGCCTCGTCCTCCAGCAGCGCCGCGAGCAGGAAGGGGCGCAGCGTGGCCGAGACGCGCGCGCTTGCCGGGCCGTCGCTCGACGCGCCGCCGCCGAGGCGTGCCGCAAGCGAGCGAAATCGCTCGTCCTCGTAGGCTGCGTCGAGTAGGGGTCTCAGTGACATCGCATGCAAACCAACCGGACGCGGGGGTCCGGCGGGTCGTCAGACCGGGCACGGGCCCGGCCAGTTGTGATTATGCCGGTGCCGTTAGGCGCGAATGTGGTGGGGCGGTGCCGACAGGCGCCGCCACTGGCATGTCAGGCGGCGAAGCCGCCGCAGATGGTTCGCATGTCAGGCGGCGAAGCCGCCGCAATTGACTACAGGGAGCGGCCGTCTCAATCCTGGTAGGGCAGCCCGGGCCCCGAGCGCTGCCACTCGACCTGGCCCTCCCCTTCGCGGGTCGTGCGCGCCTCCACCCCGTCCCACTCGTGCAGCATGCGCTTCAGGCGCGCCACCGCCTCGGGCGGGTGCTGGGCGACCTCCGCGGCCAGCTCCAGCGCCGCCCCCTCGGAGGCCGCCGCAGGGGCGACCCGGTTGACCAGCCCGAGGCGCAACGCCTCGTCGGCGGCGACGGTCCGCGATGAAAGCAGCAGGTACTTGGCGGTCGCCAGCCCGCAAAGCGTCACCAAGCGTGCCGGGCCGACCGGGACACCCAGCGCCGCGCCGGGAAAGCGCATCCGCAGGTTCGAGCCGCCGACCCGCATGTCGCAGCAGACCGCGATCTCGGCGCCGGCGCCGACCACGTCGCCATGGCAGACGGCGATCGTCGGCTGCGGGAAGGCGGTGAGCGCGTTGTAGAGGTCGGCGAACAGCTGCATGCGCCGCAGCCCGCCCTCCTCGTCGAGCTGCTCCTTGACGTCGGCCCCCGCCGAGAGGCCCATCTGGTCCGACGAGGAGACGACCAGCACTCGGACTCGCTTGTCGTCGCGGGCCTCCGCAAGCCGCGCCAGAAACTGCTCGAGCATCGCCGTGTTCATGGCGTTCCTGGCCTGCGGTCGCTCGAGACGAAGCAGGGCGACGCCCTGGTCGTCGACCCCGTAGCCGACCAGCGCTTCGTCCTCGGTCACTTGTCCGCCTCCTGCCTTCCGATCTCTTCGCTCTGCCCCGCCCCAATCTGCTCGACCAGGCGCTGTGCCTCGTCGGCGGCGCGCTCGATCAGCTCGCGGACCTCCTCGGGTGACTCGCGGAATTTCGAAAGCACGTAGCTCGAAACGATCTCGGGGTCGGTGGAATCGGGCCTGCCGACCCCGGCGCGCACGCGCCAGAAGTCGGCCCCACCGAGTCCGTCGCGCAAGCTGCGGAGGCCGTTGTGGCCGGCAAGCCCACCGCCGAATCTGCTCTGCACCTCGCCGAACGGCAGGTCGATCTCGTCGTGAAGCACCACGATGCGATCGAGCGGCACCTTCAGCGAGCCGCGCGCCGGCCCCGCCGAGTTGCCCGCCTCGTTCATGTAGGTCTGCGGCAGGAGCAGCGCGACTCGGGGGCCGCCGGGCCCTGCGCGCCCCTCGGTGATCAGCCCCGCGAAGCGCTGGCGTGCCCTGGGCAGCTCCCAGCGGCTGGACAGCAGGTCGGCGATCTCGAAGCCGAGGTTGTGGCGGGTCGCCGCATATTCGCGGCCCGGGTTGCCGAGCCCGACGACCAGGATCCGATCCCCGTCGCCGCCCTCTTCGGAGCGACGCCCGAACAGCCGCAGGGGCTAGCCCTCCTCGCCCGAGTCGCCCTCGCCGGGCTCGCCGCCCTCGCCCTCGGCCTCTGCGGGCGCTTCCTCGCCCTCCGGGACCTCTTCGCCCTCCGGGACCTCCTCGCCTTCGGCCAGCTCCTCGCCCTCCTCGCCGATCAGGGCGGCCTCCTCCTCGATCTCCTCCAGCTCCTTCTCGAGCCTGGGGGGAGTGAGGGTCGCGATCGTGACCTCCTCGAGGTCCTCGGCGACGAAGGTGGCGCCCTGGGGCGGCGTCACCATCGAGAGCTGAATCGTGTCGTTGATGTCCATGTGAGAGACGTCGACGACGATGCGGTCCGGGATCTCCGTCGGCAGGGCCTCGACTGTCACCTCGCGGGTGATGTGCTCGAGCACACCGCCCTCCTTGGTGCCGGGGGCGTCCTCGGCACCCTCGACCTCGACCGGGACCTCGGCCTCGATCGCCTCGTCGAGCTTTACCTCGTTCAGGTCGAGGTGCTCGAGGTCGCCGCGCACCGGGTGGCGCTGCTGCTCCTTGACCACCACCGGCATGGCGCCTGATCCCTCGATCTCGAGGTCGAACAGGGCGTGGCCCTCAGAGAGAACGGCGCGGGCGTCGCGCTCGGGAACCTGGAACGGGCGCGCCTCCTCGCCGTTCGCGTAGACGACGCCGGGCACGAGGCCCTGGCGGCGCAGGCGGCGGCTCTCCCGCGAGCCGAACTCGCTGCGGGTGCTCGCCTTCAAGGTTGCTCGTCCTGAAGCCATCGAGGGCTAGAGGATAGACAGGCCGTGCTAGCGGCGATAGCGTCATTATCGCCACCATGGATGCACAGGTCCTCCCCCTCGCGATCACGATGATGGCGGGGCCGCAGATCATCTCGTCGATCATCTTCGTGACCAGCGAGACGGGGCCGATCAAGGTCTCGCTGGCATACGTCTGCGCTGTCGCCCTTGCCGCCAGCCTGGGGATCCTGATCGCAATGGGCGTCGCGAGCCTGCTCGGCAATGCGGTCGACCTTGGGGGCGACGCGGGGCAGACAACCGCCGGAAAGGTGATCTCGATTGCGCTGGTGAGCCTGCTGATCCTACGGGCGGTGACGATCTATCTGAAGCGGGCCGACTCCGAGCCCCCCAAGTGGCTCGGCACCCTGCAGACCGCCACCCCGCGACGTGCCTTCGAGATCGGTGTGCTGCTGATCCTCCTGTTCCCCGGCGACGTCGTCGTGATGCTGACCACCGGGGTCCACCTGGTCAGCAACGGCCACCCGTTCACCGGCGCGCTTCCCCTGATCGGGCTCGTGACCCTGATCGCCGCTTCCCCGCTCCTCTTCTTTCTACTGTTCCGCAAGCGCGCGGAGGTAGCGATGCCCAAGGTCCGCGACTGGATGAACAGCCACAGCTGGGTGATCAACATCCTCGTCTGCCTGGTGTTCATCGGCCTGATCCTCTCCTAGGCACGCGCGCCAGCTGAAGCCCATGGGTCCACGATCGGCAGGGCTACCCTCTGCCCGTGTCCGAGGACCGCAAGATCCCCAAGGGCCGCATCCGTCGTTCGGCGAAGCTGGGCACGACTCTCGGCGTGCAGGGGGCTCGCTACGCGGGCACCAAGGCCGCCTCGGTGGCGCGCACCGAGGAGGGGCGAAAGGAGAGGCTCGAGAACCGTCACCTCGAGGCCGCCCTGAAGCTGATGGGAACGCTCGGCGAGATGAAGGGGGCGGCGATGAAGCTCGGCCAGATGGCCTCCTTCATCGACACCGAGTTCCTTCCGCCCGAGTACCGCGAGATCTACCAGGAGCAGTTCGCGAAGCTGCGCACCTCGGCACCCCCGATGCCGTGGAAGAAGGTGGTCAAGGTGCTCGAGGAGGAATACGAGGACGAGCCGCTGTCGGAGCTGTTCGCCGGCATCGACGAGGAGGCGTTCGCCGCCGCCTCGATCGGCCAGGTCCACCGCGCCGAGCTTCCCAACGGCGCCCGTGTTGCGGTGAAGATCCAATACCCCGGGGTCGCCGAGGCGCTGGAGGCCGACCTCCGCAACGCCGGCACGATCGTGCGCCTCGCGAAAGCAATCGCGCCCGGGCTCGACCCGAAGGCGATCGCCGAGGAGCTGCGCGAGCGCGTGCTGGAGGAGCTCGACTACGAGCACGAGGCGCAGGACCAGCGCAGCTTCGCCCGCGCCTACCGCGACCACCCCTTCATCTACGTCCCCGACGTCTACACGCGGCTGTCGCGCCGCCGCGTCCTGGTCACCGAGCTGGTCGAGGGAAGGGGCTTCGAGGACGTCAAGCAGCTCTCGCACGAGGAGCGCAGCCGCTTCGGCGAGATCGTCTATCGCTTCGCCTTCGGCTCGATCTACCACCTCCAGCACTTCAACGCCGACACCCACCCCGGCAACTTCATCCTGATGCCCGACGACCGCATCGCCTTCCTCGACTTCGGGATGACCAAGCGTCTCGACCGCGAGCAGATCGTGCTCGAGCAGCGCGCCGTCGACGCCGCTGTGCGCAAGGATCCCGAGAGCCTGCGGCAGGCGTTGCACGAGCTGGGCTTCGTCAAGAACCCGTCGAAGCTCGACGCCGAGCGGCTTATGGAGCACGTGATGGTGGTCGGGGGCTGGTACCTGGAGGACCGCGAGTACGAGGTCAGCTCGCGGAGGGTGATGAAGGTGATCGAGTCGACGTCCGATCCGCGCTCCGAGTACTACGACCTGATGCGGCGCGAGTCGGTGCCGGCCGAGGAGCTGATGGGGCGGCGCATGGAGACCGGCGTGCTCGCGGTGCTGGCGCAGCTGCACGCGAAGCGCAACTGGCACCGCATCATGCGCGAGTGGGTCTACGCCGATCCGCCGGAGACCGTCCTCGGCGAACAGGAGTGGGCCTACTTCGAGGAGCGCGGCGTCGCCCGCGTCCCGGGGCTCGCCGAATCCCCCTGAGCAGCTACAGCTCCGCGAACAGCCGTGGGTCGTTGGAGCAGATCCCGTCGACGCCGAGTGCGGCGAGACGCCGCATCTGCTCCAGATCGTCGACCGTCCAGGCGACCAGCTCGAGGCGGAGGTCATGGCAGGCGCGGACGAGGCGGCGCGTGATCACCGGGTGGTAGGCCCAAATTAAGCCGACACCCAGCTGCGGCGCCCGGCGGCGCACGCTGCCGGGAAGCCGCCGCCGTAGCGAGACGAGTGCCGCGAGCACCAGCGGCTTCGCCCATGGGATCGAGTTCCAGTCGCGGGTGATCTTCGGGACGGTCCAGCCAAGGCGCAGAGAGGGCTCAAGGCGGCGCAGCTCGGTCAGGCTCGAGACCTCCATGGTCGAGATCGCCGCCCGATCGACAAGGCCGTGCTCGCGCAGCGCCGACACGACCTCGTCCTCGCGGCCGGCGAGCTTCAGGTCGAGGTCCAGCTGCACGCGGTCCAGTGGCGCGGTGGCGAACGCGTCGAGCGCCTCGGCAAGGGTCATCGGCTGACGCCGCTTCGCGTCTCCCCAGTCGTGGGCGATCAACAGCGGGCCGCCCGGCTCGGCGACCGGACCGGCCGCCGCCCGGCGCCAGTCGTCGCGGGCCGCGAAGTCCTCGCGCGGCCGCAGCACGTCGAGCTCGATCGTGTCGACGCCAGCCTCGACCGCCGCCTCGAAGCTCTCGATCGTGTTGCCCGGGCGGATCGAGTCCGCGCCCTTGTGGCCGACCAGCAGCATCGGCGCAGACTACGCGGCGGGCGTCGCTCGCTGCGGTAGGTTGGGACGTCGATGGGGGAAGCGCGGAGAGCGAGGGTCGTGGCCGTGGCGCTGATGACGATCGCGCTCGCGGGCTGCGGTCCCTTTGGCGGGACAAGCGAGGAGGACAAGGCGGGCGACGCGGTGACGCAGCTGATCGAGGCCCGCAACCAGGGCGACTTCGTCGGGGTCTGCAGCCTGATCGCCTCCCAGCAGCTCGCCAAGTTCAAGCAGGCCGGAACGACCTGCGAACAGGCGCTTCCGAAGCTGGCCCAGAAGGGAACGACGACGTCGATCAACGTCGACCAGGCTCGGGTCAGCGGTGACCGCGCCACGGTCGACGCCACGGTGAGTCAGAACGGAGGAGCGGGCAACGCGCAGACGATCCTGCTGGTCAAGGAAGGCGGCGACTGGAAGGTCTCGCAGGTCGGTTTCTAAATACGCCTTGACGCGGAGCCCCCCGGGGCGTAGAACAACCCCTACAGGGCGGACAAGAGAAAGGAGCGCTTCATGGCGCGCAAGATGGCTGACTGCCGGCGGTTTCCGAGCGACTCGAATTGCTCGCTGACGATCATCGGCGAAGAGGATGAGGTTGTGGAGACCGCGGCGCAGCACGCGGTCTCGGTGCACCAGCACGAGGACACCCCCGAGCTTCGAGAAGAGGTTCGCGGCATGCTCGAGCCGGAGGAGAGCTACGTGCCCGGCGAGCGCGAGAAGGAACCGATGCCCGGCTCCTGAGGAATTTTTCTAGGCCGCGGCGTTGCGCCGCGGCACATCACTTGCGGCTGCTGCGCAGCCTGACACGCATGTGCCGGCGCCTACGGCACCGGCCAAGAGCGACCGTGAGGCGGCGAAGCCGCCGCAAGTTGTTCCTAGAACAGCTGGTTTTCGCCGGCGAAGATCTCTGACACCGAATCGTCGGTGAAGATGCGCCGGATCGAGTCGGCGAATGTGCCGGCGGTCGTGAGCACCGTGATGTTGTCCGGCGCCTCCGGGCGCTGCGGGATCGTGTCGGTGACGACGATGCGCTCGATCCCGGAGCTCTCGAGGCGCTCAAAGGCCGGGTCCGAGAACACACCATGCGTGGCGCAGGCGATCACCCGCGCCGCACCTTCCTCCTTGACGGTCTCCGCGGCGGCGCAGAGGGTGCCGGCGGTATCGATCATGTCGTCGACCAGGACCGCCGTCTTGCCCTTCACGTCACCGACCACGTAGCCGATCTCGGCGACCTGCTGGGCGGGACGCTCCTTCTCCATGACCGCCCAGTGGGTGCCCAGCTTGCGGGCGAAGTTGCGCGCCATCTTCACCCGGCCCGCGTCGGGGGAGACGATCACCAGCTCCTCGGTGAGATTTTGGTCGATGAACCACTGGGTGAGCATCGGCATCGCGGTCATGTGATCGACCGGGACGTGGAAGAACCCCTGCACCTGTCCGGCGTGCAGGTCCATCGTCAGCACCCGGTCCACCCCAACCCCCTCCAGGCACTTGGCGACCACCCGTGCGGAGATCGGCTCGCGGGGTGCCGACTTCTTGTCCTGGCGCGCGTAGCCGTACCAAGGCGACACGGCGATGATCCGGTGGGCCGAGGCGCCCTGCGCGGCGTCGATCATCATCAGCAGCTCCAGCAGCGCGTCGTTGGGGGTCATCCCCTCGGCCTCGTTGGCGGCCGTTGACTGGACGAGGAAGACGTCGGCGCCGCGGATCGACTCCTCGTAGCGGCAGTAGACCTCCCCGTTGGCGAAGGTCTTCAGGCCGGCACGCCCCAGGTCGAGGTCGAGCTTGCCGGCGATCTTCGCCGCCAGCTCCATCGAGCAGCGTCCGCCGAACACCATCATCCGCTTCGAGTAGTCGTGCTGGATCGCCGTCGCGGCCGGACGCGGTTCCTCGATCGTGCTCACGAGCCTGTCTCCTGGTCCTCTTCGGCCTGCTTCGCTCTGCGCTCTGCGTAGCCCTCGATGTGGCGCTGCCTGTCCTCCTCCGGAACGGCGAGCGCCCCGGGCGGGACATCCTTGCGGATCACCGCACCAGCGCCAGTGTAAGCGCCATCTCCGATGCTTACCGGCGCGACCAACATCGTGTCAACGCCGATCCGGCAGTGTTCGCCAATCACTGTGCGGTTTTTGCGGAACCCGTCGTAATTGGCGGTGATCGTCCCGGCGCCGAGGTTGGAGCCGGCGCCGATCTCGGCGTCCCCGACATAGGAGAGGTGGGGCACCTTGGCCCCCTCCCCCACCCGCGAGTTCTTGATCTCCACGAACGCTCCGGCCTTTGCACCCTCCGCGAGCACGGTCTGGGGGCGAATGTAGGCGAAGGGGCCAACCGCGCAACCATCGAGCACCTCGCATTCGACCAGGTAGGAGTGGGGAGCCGCCACCCGTTCGCCGAGCTTGCTGTCGATCAGCGTCGTGTTCGGCCCCACCACCGAGCCCGCGCCGACCTCGGTTCGGCCGCGGAGCGACGTCCCCGGTTCGATCGTCGCGTCGGCGGCGATCTCCACATCGGCGTCGATCCAGGTCGCGCGCGGGTCGGTCACCGTGACGCCAGCCAGCATGTGGCGTTCGAGGATGCGGCGGCGGGCCTCGGCGGTCGCCTGCGCGAGGTCGAGGCGCGAGTTAATGCCCAGGGTCACCGCGTCGTCACCGACGAGGTGCGCATTGACTCCTCCACCCGCGGCGCGGATCAGCGGCAGCACATCGCCGAGGTAGTACTCGCCCTGCGCGTTGTCGTTGGTGATTCCGTCGAGCGCCGCCGCAAGTGCCGCGCCATCGAAGACATAGGTGCCGGCATTTACCTCCTTGATCTCCAGCTCCGCGGGGGTCGCGTCGCCTGGCTC
The DNA here is from genome assembly GCA_038329895.1 of Solirubrobacterales bacterium. Lineage (GTDB taxonomy): Bacteria > Actinomycetota > Thermoleophilia > Solirubrobacterales > 70-9 > Mayfieldus. The sequence goes on from JBBQNM010000063.1 coordinate 8,546, forward strand.
CTTTGCCTCGACGATCCGCTCCAGGCTGCCGTTGTCGGCGCGCACGATTCGCCCGTAGCTGCCCGGCTCGTCCAGCTCGGTCGTCATCACGGTCGCCGCCGCGCCATTGTCCGCGTGGGCATCGAGCAGGCCGCCGATCGCCGCCGCCGAGATCACCGGGTGATCGCCGGAGAGCACGACCACGGTCCCGGAGTCGCGCACGATGTCGATCGCGGCGCGGATCGCGCCGCCGGTCCCGTCGGGCTGCGGCTGCGACAGGGTCTCGGTGTCCGCCGGCAGGCCGGCCGAGATGTCGTGTTGGGGGGAGACGATCGCGACCACCCTCGCGGCCCCAGCCTCGCGCGCCGCAAGGATCGGCCAGGCGACCATCGGGCGACCGCAGACCGGATGCAGGGCCTTGGGCAGGGACGAGTGCATCCGGGTTCCCTCCCCGGCCGCCATCACGAGGACGGTTGGTGCGTCAGCGCTCGCTCCGTTCACCGGCAAGATGGTAAGCCCGCGACACAAAGTGTCGCGGGAGAGGCATGTCAGGCGGCGAAGCCGCCGCAATTGACGGGTAGGGGCCGGCGCCTCAGGGCACGCGTTGCGCGCGGTCTCGCATCTTCTCTGCCGCCTGCTCGCGGCTGGCCGCGTCCCGCGCGAGCTTCGCTTCGTACTCCTGCTCGGTCGCGCCTCCGACGATGTCGCGGAAGCGTTGCTTGAAGCGCTCGGTGCGGCGATCGGGCCGGAAGCGCTCCTGGGCCTTGGTCTGCTTGGCGGGCCGGCGCTCCCCGTAGAAGCGCCGGGCCCACGGCGAGTCGGGCTTGCCGATCCGCGACGCGCCGTAGATCGCGACGGGCAGCACAAAGAAGCCGACCCAGCCGTGCATGACCCGCTGCTTGGCAAAGCAGATCGCCACCATCGCGAACACGAGGGCGGCGCCGACAAAGCTGCTGACCACCTCCCCGGTCGAGCTGGTGGTGAAGTCGAATGGCTCGAACCCGAACAGGAGCAACAGCATGCCGGCCGCCGCGATCACCGTTGCATCGACCGACTTTCGGCCCTCCTCGGCCCAGTAGACGTCGTCGAGGTAGACCCAGAGAGCGAACTCGTCGATCGTCAGCCCGGCGCCGACCCCGAACAGTCCCGCCGCGATGTCGAACCAGGGGCGCGTCCCGGAGGAGGCGAACCCGACCGTGCCCGCGAGGATCATCAGGCAAATCCCGAACACGAGGTGGTGGAGGTGGACGCCGCTGTCGCTGACAACGCTGCCGGGCCACCAGGACACGCGCGGGCTCCGCATCAGCCGGGTGCTCATGCGGATGAAGGCGAACGAGACGATCAACCCGGCAAGCACCAGGAAGACGCCGTCCCGGTTCTCCCCAACCACCTGGTTGGTCCAGAAGTCCGAGACGAGCGGGACGGAGGCGATCAACGTGGGCGCTCTAGTTTCGCACGGGCCGTCCGGCGGCCAGCGGCCGGCCCAGGAGCTGAAGCGTGATCAGCACCGCGGAGACCGCATAGAGCGGGTAGACGAGGATGCTGGTCGCGGCGTCAGCGAACCAATCGGCGACCAGACCGTGACCGACAATGTGGTGGCCCAGCGCACGGACCGCGTCGTCGAGGCTCTGGCTCGCCAAGGTGATCGGCCCCAGTACCGCCAGCACGCGCCAGAACTGGCCACGTACCAGCCGACGGCTGCGTGCAAATGCCTCCCGCACACCGCAACCCTGCAACTCAACCAGTGGCGCCGCGAGGGCAAGGCAGGTGAACAGGACCACTCCTGGGACCACAAACGCAAGCAGGCCGACCGCCACCGCAATGTCGTAGAGGACCGCGACCACGATCAGGCGTCTGTACGCGAGCCTGGCGGCCAGCGTCCGCAGCGACAGCCGGCCGCCCTGCCCCGTAAAGGCGATCAGGTTGGCGACGGCGCCGCTGTAGAAAACCTCGCCGACCAAGCCAATCACGACCTGCACGAGGAGGAGGGCCAGCACCGCCACGATCGTGATGCCACTGTCGGCTGCCGATCCGATCGGCCCGACCCGCCCGACGACTGCCTCCAGCAGCCCCAACGGCACGAACACGATCGCCCCGACCGCCAGCAGCTGATGCGCACGCCGCGCGTAAGTCGCAAGCGTCTCGCGGTAGACGCTGGTGGGTCGGATCGATGGCGCGCCTGACGGGCCCACGTCGATGGACAATCACACACCCTCTCCCGCCGGCGCTAAGGTCGAGCCGCGGTCCGGGGTGGTGTAAGTGGCAGCACGCCTGGTTTTGGTCCAGGAAGAGGGGGTTCAAATCCTCCCCCCGGAACCTCACTTCGACCAGAGCCCGACGATCCTGCGCTGATCCGATCCGCCCCCGACTGCGCAGAAATAGACTGACGCCTCATGGCTTCGGAATACGTGTTCATCGACGAATGGGACGTGGACGCCCCCCAGGAGGCGGTGTTCACCGCGCTCGCCGACGCCAGCACCTATCCGCAGTGGTGGAAGCCGGTCTACATCGACGTCGAGGCCGACGGCCCGCCCGAAGTCGGGTGCACCTCGAAACAGCACTTCAAGGGCAGGCTTCCATACACGCTGCGCACCACCTCGGAGATCGTCCGCTATGAGCCGCCGCGCGAGTTCGAGGTCTCGGTCGTCGGCGATCTCACCGGGCGCGGCGTCTGGACGCTGTCCGAGGCTGCCGACGGACGCGTCCACATCCACTTCGACTGGCGGGTGATCGCCGACCGCCCGCTACTGCGCTACCTCACCCCGGTGCTGAGGCCGGTGTTTCGCTGGAACCACAACTGGTCGGTGAAGCGGGCAATCGAGGGCCTGGAGCCCTACGCCAGGACCGCATCACCCCCACCTGCCTGACAGGTTCCTAGACGTATTCCTCGGCCGGGATCGGCTTCGCACGGTGCCAATCGTCGGCGAGGCGTTCGGCGTCGAGGTCGGGGGAGAACCAGCGCTGGGCAACCGCGGTGGGAAGGATCGCCGACAGCACCACCACCGTGATCAGCAGCGAGAACTGGGTCCGATCGATGATCCCCGCCTGTAGCCCGTAGAGGCTGGAAATCGTCCCGAAGGTCAGCCCGGTGCTCATCAGCAGAGTCGTATAGGCGGCGTGCGGCCGCGCGTAGCGACGCGCCAGCGGCAGGACCAGGCCAAGCTTGGGCACCAGCTTGGCCGCGAACAGCGCAGCGAGCACGCCCAAAGACCCGGCCAGCGCACCCAGCGAGACGTTGAGCCCGCCGCGGATGAAGAAGAACGGGGTCAGGAAGGCGAACGCCACCACCCGCAACCGAGACTGCTCGAGTCGGTGCTGCTGGTAGTGGCGGGCCATGACCAGCCCAAGGACGAAAGCTGGCAGCACGGCATGACCCTGGGCCTGGTCGGCGAGGACCATGAGCGCGAGCAGCGCCACGAAGACCAGCTTGATCTCGGGCTCGATCACCCGGTCGCCATAGCGACCGAAGAACCAGGGAGCGATCTTCGGCAGCAGCAGCACGAGCAGGACCGAGACGGCGAGAAACCACGGGTACCAGGCATTCGGCTTGATGAAGATCGCCGATAGGGCCAGGACCGTTAAGAGGTCGGTGATGAAGGTCGCCGACATCAGCAGCTTGCCGATCCGCGTCTCGTTCAGCCCGTCCTCGACCAGGACCGCATAGATCACGGCCAGCGAGGTCGTGGACAGCGCGGTGCCGGCGATCAGCGAAGCCTTCACGCTCCAGTCGAGCAGCCCGTAGGCGATCAGCCCCGTGACCACGAACGGGCCGGCGAACGAGGCGACGCCGATCGCCAGGGACGCGCCGAAGCGCTCGCGAAGGTCGTCCGGGTCGATCTCAGCGCCGGCGAGGAAGGACAGAAGGACCGAACCGAAGGTGGCGAGGAAGGTCAGCCATTGGGCGTTGGGGTCGAGGTTGAAGACGTTGCCCACGATCACCCCCAGGCCGAGCTCGATCAGCGCGACCGAGAGCCCGAGCTCGACCGAGATCATGCTGGCGACGACGATGACTGCGGCGAGGACTGCGGCTAGCTGGACGGGGTCCATGGCGATGGCTCCTCCTTCGTCGGGAGACGGGGATAGAGGCCATCAGCGGTTGCGCCGCGGTTATGGAGCGAGCCTCATCGCTCAGGCAGCCGGGAAGGATAACCGAAGCTTCGAGTCGCCTAGTCGTCTGTGCTGCGCGGCACCTGGCCGGCCTCGGCGCCCGGCTCCATTGCCGGTCCGCGGGGGGAGGCGATGCCGAGCACCCGCATCGCCTTCAAACCGAGGCCGAGCCTCTCACGGCCCTCGGTCGAGGAGACGTCGTGCCCGCAGAGCTCCTTGGCGCGCTCGAGCCGATAGCGGACCGTGTGGCGATGGGTGAACAGCTGCTTCGCGGTCGCCGCCACGTTTCCGTCGTTCTCCAGG
>JBBQNM010000064.1:0-12892 GCA_038329895.1 Solirubrobacterales bacterium
ATCGCTGCCGAGCACGGCAGGCAGCGATACCTCGACCATTCCGCGCCGCTGTTTCCAGTCGAACGGGTTCACCGACGCGGCGTGGACCCTGATCAGGACCTCTCCTCCGCCGGGCTCGATCTGCTCCACCTCCTCAAGGCGCAGAACATCGGGGTCTCCGGTCTCGTGCATCACCACGGCTTTCATGCTCTCTCCTCGGGGCGACGGTCGGGAACCTCACCTAACTTACCATTGGTAAGTAGGGGAGCGGGTCGGCTAGTCCCTCGGGCGGTGGCAGGCGGCCTCGATGTTGTGGCCGTCCGGGTCAAGCACGTCTCCCCTCTAGCCGCCAGCGACGGCGGGCAGGATGGTGACCTCGTCCCCCTCTGAGATCGGGGTCGCGAGGCCGTCCTGAAAGCGGATGTCCTCCCCGGACACGTAGACGTTGACGAAGCGGCGCAGGTCGCCGTCCTGGGTGATGCGGTCGCGCAACCCGTCGTGCTGGGCGAAGACCGCGTCCAGGGCCTCCCCCACCGTCGAGCCTTCGACCTTCAGCTCGGCCTCGCCGTCGGTCACGGCGCGAAGCTGGGTCGGGATCTTCACCGTCACCCCCATCGCCCTAGACGCTGACCTTCTCCTTCACCTCGGACTCAAAGCTCGCCGGATCGGGATCGATCTCGTACATCGCGAACCGATCGCGGGTGGCGTCGAGCGTCTTCAGGCCCTCGCCGGTGATGTAGACGACGACCCGTTCACCGTCGCCGATCTCGCCCCGCTCGGCGAGCTTGGCGAGAACCGCCATCGTCACTCCTCCGGCCGTCTCGGTGAATATTCCCGTGGTTTCGGCCAGCAGACGGATGCCGTCGCGGATCTCGTCGTCTGAGGCCGCGTCCACGGCGCCACCGCTTTGGCGCGCCAGCTCCAGGGCGTAGATGCCGTCGGCGGGGTCGCCGATCGCAAGACTCTTGGCGATCGTGTCCGGCTTCTGGGGCTTGCAGATCTCCCAGCCCTCCTCGAACGCGGTGGCCACCGGACTACAGCCCTGCGCCTGGGCGCCGTTGAAGGTAGGCAGCGAGCCCTCGACGAGGCCGACGTCGAGCCACTGCCGAAGTCCCCTGGCGATCTTCGTGAACAGCGACCCCGAGGCGACCGGACAGACCACACGGCTGGGGAGCTCCCAACCGAGCTGCTCGACGGTCTCGAAGGCGAGGGTCTTGGAGCCCTCCGAGTAGTAGGGGCGCAGATTGACGTTGACGAAGGCCCAGGGACGCGTCTCGGCGAGCTGGGTGCAGAGCCGGTTGACGTCGTCATAGGTGCCGCGCACGCCGATCAACTTGGTTCCGTAGACGGCGGTGGCAAGCAGCTTCTGCTCCTCGAGATTGGAGGGAACGAAGACGTAGGAATCGAGACCGGCGGCCGCTGCGTGGGCGGCGACCGCGTTGGCGAGGTTTCCGGTCGACGCGCAAGCGACGGTGTCGAAGCCGAGCTCGCGGGCCTTCGCGAGGGCGACCGCCACGACCCGGTCCTTGAACGAATGGGTCGGGTTGGCGGCGTCGTTCTTGATCCAGATCTCGGCGTCGACCCCGAGGCGCTCGGCCAACCGATCGGCGCGGACCAGCGGCGTCAGCCCAGGCTCCAGCGGATCGCTGGGGCGGGTTTCGAAGGGCAGGAAGTCCGAGTAGCGCCAGATGCCGCGCGACCCGGCCTGAATCTTTCGCTTTGCCTCCGCCGGGTCGAGGCCGGAGAAGTCATAGGAGACCTCGAGCGGGCCGAAGCAGTTCTCGCACACGAAACGGGCATCGAGAGGATAGCCCGCACCGCACTCCTTGCATTTCAGCTCTTGAACTGTCATCCGATCAAAAAAGACCTCTGCCTGGGTGTGAGAGCAGAGGTCCGGATCGGACTTCCACATCTCCCAGGCCTGTCCTGTGCCTGCTGGATTTGGCACCGTCCCCATATGCGGGGGGGTTGCCGGAGCTTCGACGGGCCAGTCCCTCCACTCCTCTTGATGTGTGCGGCGGACTATACCAGCGGTCTCGGATCAGCCCTGCATGTTGTGCGACACATCGACCTCGACATCGGGGGGTTGGCGCAGCGTCTGAAGCACCGTGCAATAGCGCTCGGTTCGCGCCAACAGCCCCTCGAGGTCCTCGGGGGTCGCACCCGGCGCGTCGATCTCGAATCGCAGCCGGATGTCGGTGAATCCGGCTGGCACCTGCTTGTCGACACCGAGCGTTCCACGCAGGTCGAGATCACCCTCAACCTTGGCTTCGATCCGAGTCGCATCAATGCCGGTGGCCGTGGCGACCATCTGACAGGTGAGCTGAGCGCAGGCTGCGAGGGCACCGAGAAGAAGGTCGCCTGAGCAGGCGGCCGTCCCGGCCCCACCCGCCCCGGTGTGGGCCTCGGCCGCCTGGATCGCGCGCCCCAGGTCCACCGAGCAACTCATCGCGTCCTCGCCCCCCGAGCCGTCGGCGTGCAGCGTGATCTTCGATGCATCCGGGTCCCGCCGGTAGCGCTCCTTCAGCGGCTTCTGTATCTGGCGAAGGTCCATCACTCCTCCATGGTCGGGTTCGTGCCTGATCGAGGCGTCAGCCCATTAACCTAGTGGCAACGGTTATGACCACCGCGGACGAGAAGATGAGCCAAGCCGATGCCGAACCTCCCGAAGCCGAGGCTGAGGCGCACACGCGCGCAGTCGGGGCTCGTCTCCGCCGCGCAGCCTGAGCGCCGCAGCCCCAACATTGAGCAGATCGACGCCGAGGGCCTGCGCTGGGTCAACATCGAGGACCCCCGCGCCCCCGAGCGTGCCTGGCTCGAAGAGCATTTCGACTTTCACGCCCTCGACCTCGAGGACGTGCTGTCGCGCAACCAGCGACCGAAGATCGACAAGTACGAGGACTACCTGTTCATCGTCCTTCACTTCCCGATCTTCGACCCCTCGGTAGGGCGGCTGGGAACCGGTGAGCTCGACCTCTTCGTCGGGCCCGGCTTTCTGATCACGCTCCCCAACCAACCGCTGCAGCCGGTCGAGTACCTGTTCGAGCGCTGCCGCTCCAAGGAGGAGCTGCGCGAGCAGCTGTTCTCGCGCGGATCTGGCTATCTGCTGTACCGAATCGTCGACGACAGCTTCGACTACTGCTTCCCGATGCTGCGCAAGATCGGAAACAAGCTCGACGCGCTCGAGGAGGAGATCTTCGAGGGGCGCTCGGAGGAGATCGTGCGCGACATCTCCAACGCCAAGCAGGAGATCATCAACTTCCGCAAGGTGATCCGCCCACAGCGCCCGGTCCTGCGCGACCTGGAGTCAGTCAAGCAGCGCTACCTCGCCCCCGACCTCGACCTGGAGATCTACTTCGACGACATCGTCGACGCCCACGAGCGGATCTGGGACATGCTGGAGAACTACAAGGAGGTCGTCGAAGCACTCGAGGAGACCAACGAGTCGGTGATCTCGCACCGGTTCAACGACATCCTGCGCATCCTGACCGTGTTCAGCATCGTCTTCCTGCCGCTCACCCTGGTCGCAAGCATCTGGGGCATGAACGTTGGGCTGCCCGGCGGAGGCGATCCGAGCCACGCATCGACGACGAACTTCTGGATCATCGTGGCGGTCATGGTGGCGGTGCTCGCCGGCATGCTGGCCTTCTTCCGCCGCCGCGGCTGGCTCTAGCAACGGCGCCGCAGCCGCCGCTCTAGGATCAGCCCCCTGTGGCCAACTACCGCATCTGGGCGCCCTGGCGCCTCGAGTACGTGACGGACGCCGCCAAGGACAACGAGGACGAGTGCATCTTCTGCGCCAAACCGGCCGCCGATGACGACGAGGCGAACCTGATCGTCCACCGCGGTCAGCGTTGCTTCGTGATCCTCAACCTCTTCCCGTACACGAACGGCCACCTGATGGTGGCCCCTTTCGAGCACACCGCGGCACTTCAGGACCTCGACGCCGACACGGTCGCCGAGATGATGGCCCTCGCGCAGGCAGCGATGCGGCGCCTGGAGGAGGTCTATGCCCCCCACGGCTACAACGTCGGCTTCAACCAGGGGCGGATCGCCGGCGCTGGGTTCGAGAACCACATTCACATGCACGTGGTGCCGCGCTGGGGCGGCGACACGAACTTCATGCCGGTGCTCGCCGACACCCGGGTGATGCCGCAGACACCCCAGCAGAGCTACGAGGCGCTCCGAGGCGGCCTTGACTGAACAAGAGGTCCTCGCCCCGGCGGGGATCTTCAAGGCCTACGACATCCGCGGCCTCTACGGCACCGAGATAGACGAGACCACCGCTCACGCGATCGGGAGGGCGTTCGCGCGGGTGCTGGGGAGGCTGCGCGACAAGCCGCCCTCCGAGCTACGGGTCGGCCTCGGCCGCGACATGCGGCTGACCTCGCCACGGATGGCCGAGGAGCTGCGGGACGGGCTGATCTTCGAGGGTGTGAGCGTGCTCGACGCGGGAATGATCGCCACCGAGATGCTGTACGAACTGGTCGGCTCGCGCGACCTCGACGGCGGCGCGATGGTCACCGCGTCGCACAACCCGAAGCCCTACACGGGCGTGAAGCTGGTCCGCGAGGGCGCGCTGGCGCTGTCCGGCGACGCCGGCATCGGCGACGTTCAGCGCGAGATCGAGGTCGGCCTTGGCCCGGCGCCAGGGGGCGGCTCGTTCGAAGAGGTGGATATCTGGGACGAGTACCGCAAGCGGGCCGCGGCCTTCATCGACCCGGGGACCGTGAAGCCGATGCGCGTGGTCGTCGACGGCGCAAACGGCATGGCGGGACCGATGGTCGGCCCGATCCTAGAGCGACTGGAGCTCGACCTTGTGCCGCTGTACTTCGAGCCCGACGGCGAGTTCCCCGACCACGGGCCAAATCCGCTGCTGGAGGAGAACCGCCGGATGATCATCGAGCGGGTGCGCAGCGACAGCGCCGACCTCGGCATCGCCTGGGACGGGGACGCGGACCGCTGCTTCTTCATCGACGCAGATGGCGTGTTCTGCGACGGCGACTTCGTCTGCGCGCTGCTTGCGCGCGCGGCGCTGCGCAAGGAGCCGGGCGCCACGATCCTCTACGACCCTCGCTCGAGCCGGGCGGTGCCCGACACCGTCGCCGCGGCGGGTGGGCGCTCGGCGCTGAGCCGCGTCGGTCACGCCTTCTTCAAGGCCGGGATGCGCGAGGAGAAGGCCGCGTTCGGCGGCGAGGTCTCAGGCCATTACTACTTCCGCGAGTTCTGGTGCGCCGACTCGGGCACGATCCCGGCGCTTCTGATGCTCGAGCTGCTCTCGGTCGACGGCCGCGGGTTATCGGAGCTGATGGCCGAGTTTCGCTCCCGCTACTTCATCTCCGGCGAGATCAACTCCGAGGTCGCCGACCAGCAATCCAAGATGGAGGAGATCGCCGAGCGCTACTCCGACGGCGAGCTCACGCGGCTGGACGGCGTCTCGGTCGACTACCCGGATTGGCGCTTCAACGTCCGCCCCTCCAACACAGAGCCATTGCTACGGCTGAATTTGGAGTCGCTCATCTCGCGGGAAGACATGGAGAAAAAGCGGGATGAAGTGCTGGGGTTGATTCGGTCGTGACGTTCCTTGTTCCTCGTTCCTCGTTCCTCGGACGATGACCGAGGGCCAGCTCACACCGGAGCAGGCGCTGGAGCGCGCGGCGGAGGCCGGAATTCACCAGCTGCGCATTCCCACGCCGTTCGCCGTCGGTCGCGTCAACTGCTACCTGATCGAGGACAAGCCGCTGACCCTGGTCGACACCGGGCCCAACTCGGGCAAGGCGCTGGACGAGCTTCAGCGCCAGCTCGCCGACCACGGCCACTCGATCGCCGATCTGGAGCTGGTGATCCTCACCCACCAGCACATCGACCACCTCGGCCTGGTCGAGATCATCGTCGAACACTCGGGCGCCGAGGTGGCTGCGATCGACGTAGCGGTCCGGCGGCTGGCCAACTTCGGCGAGGACGCCGAGCGCGAGGACGAGGTCGCCGCGCAGCTGATGCGACGTCACGGGATTCCCGAAAACGTCGTCTACGCGCTTCAGAGCGTCTCGCGGAGCTTCCGTGGATGGGGCGCGAAAGCAAACGTCACCCGGCCGCTGCACGACGGCGAGGAACTAAAGCTGGGCGACCGGGCGCTGCAGGTGTTTCACCGCCCTGGACACAGTCCCTCCGACACCGTGTTCTGGGACCCGGACCGCCGCATCCTGATCGCCGCCGACCATCTGATCGCCCACATCTCCTCCAATCCCCTGATCAGCCGCCCGCTCGATGACTCCGCCGAACGTACCCAGGCGCTGGTCGCCTACATCGACTCGCTCAAAAAGACCCGGGAGATGCCGGCCGAGATCGTGCTCTCCGGTCACGGCGAGCCGATCACCGATCACGTCTCGCTGATCACCGACCGCCTTGCCCTGCATGAACGGCGGGCCGAGAAGCTCTACGGCCTGGTCGCCGAGCAACCGCGGACGGGCTACGACCTGGCGCAGGCGCTGTGGGGCAACGTCGCTGTCACCCAGGCGTTCCTCACCCTCTCGGAGGTGATCGGCCACCTCGACCTGCTGGTCAACGAGGGACGGGTGCGTGAGGTCGAGCACGGAGAGGTCGTCCGCTACGAAGCGATCGGCGACGCCAGCGACGCAGTCGGCGGCGAAGGCTAGGCTCAAGATCGTGGTCTCCGTACCAACCACCGCGGCTCCCGAGGCGGCGCCGAGCGAGACCAAGCCGGCCAGCTCCCCCCTGCGTCCCAGCCCCGGTTCGGCGAAGAAGCGGATGCTGATCATCGTCAACCCTTACGCGACGACGGTCTCCGACCGGCTCAAGAACCTCGTCGTCTACGCGCTCCAGGGCCGCTACGACGTCGAGGCGGTCTCCACCGAGGCCCAGAACCACGCCATCGAGATCGGCCGCGAGGCCCGCGACGGCGGCTATGACATCGTCGTCGCCTTCGGCGGCGACGGCACCCTCAACGAGGTCGCCAACGGCCTGGTCGGGACCGACGTCCCGGTCTCGGTGCTCCCGGGCGGCTCGACCAACGTCGTCGCCCGCACACTAGGCATCCCAAACGACGTCGTCGACGCCACCGAGCACCTGCTCGGGCTGGCCGACGACTTCCGACCACGGCGCATCGACCTCGGCAACGTGAACGGCCGCCGCTTCGTCTTCTCCTGCGGCATGGGGCTCGACGCCAGCGTCACCGAGCGAGTCGACGCGCGCCCCGGCATGAAGGCCAAGGCCGGGCCCTACTACTACACGTGGGCGACACTCTCGAGCTTCTACCGCCGCTACCTGCGGAATCCCGTCGTCATGCGGGTCGAAGTGGCGGGTCATGAGGTAGAGGGCATCACCGCCCTGGTCCAGAACTCCGACCCCTATACGTACTTCGCATCGCGGCCAATCAGGGTCTGCGAGGGGATCACGCTCGACGATGGCACCCTCTCGCTCGCGGTGCTGAAACGCGCCGCACAGCGCGATACCCCGACTCTGATCACGCGCCTGCTCAGCGAAGGGCTCAGCGCCACCAATCACCGTCAGATCGAGCACTTCGACGACCTGCGCGAAGCGAACGTCAGCTCGGCCTCGCTCGACTCCGACGGCGCGCCGCGGCCATTCCCGCTCCAGGTCGACGGCGACTACATCGGCGAGCAGTCCCGGGCCGAGCTTCGGGTCGAGCCCGGGGCGCTGACCGTCGTTGCCTGAAGAATGCGCCTTCTGCCGCATCGCCGCCGGCACCGAGGACGCCGCATCCGTGGTGCTGGACGAGCCTCACGCGGTGGCGTTCCTCGACCACCGGCCGCTGTTCCCCGGCCACTGCCTGCTGATCCCCCGCCAGCATCACGAGACCCTCGCCGACCTCCCACAGGAGCTGCTCGAGCCCTTCTTCGCCACCGTCCAACTGCTCGCCCGGGAGATACCGGATGCGATGGGCAAGCCGGGCAGCTTCGTGGCGATGAACAACGTGGTCAGCCAGAGCGTCCCCCACCTGCACGTCCACGTGGTGCCGCGGCGTCCCAAGGACGGCTTGCGGGGCTTCTTCTGGCCGCGTGAAAAGTACGAGTCCGAGCAGCAGATGATCGAGACCCGCGACGCGATCCGTGCGGCGCTCGAGCGTCTGCGCTAGCTTCGACTCGGTGTCCGGAGAGGAGCTTCAGATCGTCGCCGAGGCGTTCCTGCCGATCTTCGGGGGCGTCGACATGGTCTCGGCGATAGACGATGACGCTTTGTGGGAGCCCCCCCAGGGGCTGATCGACGCCGAGGCGGAGATCACCTTCGTCGCCCCCCAGGGCGGCGGCGTGGGCGCCATGGGCGGACCGTTCCGGGGGATCGCTGGGATGCGCGCTGGATGGCGAGAGTGGCTCAGCCCCTGGCAGAGCTATGTGATTGCCGCTGACGACGTGATCGACGCCGGCGGGGGGAGGGTCCTCGCCCTGGTCAGCTCGCGATGCCGGATGCACGGCTCGGGAGCCGAGGTGGCCCAAGGAGCGGCAGCGATCGTGCGGGTCGAGTCCGGACAAATCGTCGCGGCCGCCTTCTATCTGGACCAGGACGAGGCCCGCCGCGATGCCGGGCTCGACTAGGCGGCGGCCAGAACTCGGCGCGCTTCCTCGGGGTCGAGGAACTCCTCGGTACGAACCGGTCTGCCGTCTCGGAAGGTCGTAAGGGTCGCTACCCGCACCTCGGTGGCGGCCCCGCTGCCGGCGCCGGAGCCGGTCATCCGCATCACCACCAGCACCCGGTCACCCGCTTCCTCGAGCCCCTCGATCTTGACCTTTAAGTCGGGCATCGTGCGAAGCCAGTCGGCCAGGTAAGCGCCGATCTGCTCCGGGCCCCGGTGGGTTGTGGCGGCGGGATGCTCGCGGGCGACGACCCACTCGTGATCGGGGTCCGCGTTGGCCAGCAGCGCGTCGACGTCGCCGCGGTTCAAGTCGTCGACCCAACCGCGAACGTACTCGGCGTTCTCGCTCACTCAGCCGGTCGGGGTGACGCGGTAGGCGTCGAACACCGAGTCGAGGTTGCGCAGCCGGGTCACGCACTGCTTCAGCTGCTGGGTGTCCCCGACCTCGACCACGAAGCGGTTCTTGACCATCGGGTGCTTGGTCGTGCAGGTGGCCTCGATGATGTTGATGCCGGCCTCGGCGAAGGTGCGCGAGAGGTCCTCGAGCAGGCGGGTGCGATCGTAGGCGTCGACCTGAAGCTCGACCCGGTAGGAGGCCTCGTTCTCGCCGTCCCAGCCGACGTCGACGAAGCGCTCGGGCGCCTTGCGCAGCGCCTTGACGTTCTTGCAGTCCTCGCGGTGGATCGTGATCCCGCGCCCCAGTGACACGTAGCCGACGATCTCATCGCCGGGCACCGGTCGGCAGCATTTGGCGAGCCGCACCGCAACGTCCTCGACGCCCTTGACGCGGATCCCGTAGTTGGAGGCCTCAGTGCGGCGCCGCTCGTCGCGGTCGCTGATCAGGTCGTCGACGGTCTGCTCCTGGTCCACCGACTCCCCCGCCTTCAGCCGCTGCATCAGCTTGTTGGCGACGGTACGCGAGGAGACTTTTCCCCCACCGAGTGCGATGTAGAAGTCGTCGGCCTTCTTGAAGCCCATCTCGCGGATCACGTCGGCGAGCAGGTCGGACGGTGCGACCTTCTGCGAGGGCAGACCGCGGTTGCGGAGCGCCTGCTGGAGCTGTTCGCGCCCGTGACGCTCGGCGTCCTCACGCCGCTCGCGCTTGAACCAGGCGCGGATCTTGTTGCGCGCCCGGCTCGTGCGCACCAGCTTCAGCCAATCCCGCGAGGGACCGCGCTCCTGCTTGGAGGTCAGCACCTCGACGATGTCGCCGCTCCGCAGCGTGTAATGCAGTGGCACCAGCCTGTCGTTCACCTTCGCGCCCACGCAGCGGTGGCCGACGTCGGTGTGCACCGCGTAGGCGAAGTCGAGCGGCGTCGAGCCGGCGGAGAGGTTCTTCACCTCGCCCTTCGGCGTGAATACGAAGACCTCGTCCTCGAACAGGTCCACCTTCAGCGAATCGAGGAACTCGGCCGGGTCCTGTTCGCCCTCCGACTCGACCAGATGGCGCAGCCAGGCCATCTTCTCCTGCTCGGCGTCGGCGGTCGACTTGCCCTCCTTGTAGGCGACATGGGTGGCGATCCCGTACTCGGCGATCCGGTGCATCTGCTCGGTGCGGATCTGGATCTCCAGCGGCCGTCCCTCGGGGCCGATCACCGTCGTGTGCAGCGCCTGGTACATGTTCGCCTTCGGCATCGCCACGAAGTCCTTGAAGCGGCCGGGCAGCGGCTTCCAGATCGAGTGGATGACCCCGATCGTCCCGTAGCAATCCTTGACAGAGCCGACGAGCACCCGCATCGCAGTGAGATCGAAGATCTCGTTGAACTCCCGCCCCTTGCGCGTCATCTTCGTGTGGATCGAGTAGAAGTGCTTGGCGCGGCCTGAGATCTCGGCGGAGATGCCGACCTTCTCCAGCTCAGCCGAGAGGAACTTGCCCGCATCCTCGACGTAGCGCTCACGCTCCAATCGCTGCTGGGAGACCAGCTTCTTGATCTCGTCGTACTTGCGGGGGTGCAGGGTCGCGAACGCCAGGTCCTCGAGCTCCCACTTGATCGCGTGGATGCCGAGGCGGTGCGCGAGCGGGGCATAGATCTCCAGCGTCTCGCGCGCCTTTGCGATCTGCTTCTGCTTCGACAGCGCCGACAGCGTGCGCATGTTGTGCAGCCGGTCGGCCAGCTTGATCAGGATCACCCTGACGTCGGTGGCGACCGCGATCATCATCTTGCGGTAGTTCTCGGCCTGGCGCTCGTCGCGGCTCTCGAAGGTGATCCCAGTCAGCTTCGTGACGCCGTCGACGAGTTGGGCGACCTCGGTGCCGAACCCTTCGTCGATCTCCTCGAGGCTGGCACTGGTGTCCTCAACCGTGTCGTGCAACAGCGCCGCGCACAGCGTCTCGGAGTCGAGCCGCATCCCGGCGCAGATCTGCGCCACCCCGACCGGGTGGGTGATGAACTCGTCGCCCGATTTGCGCATCTGGTCGGCGTGCCGATCGCAGGCGAAGACGAAGGCGTGTTGCACCGCATCGCGGTCGATCGGCGCAAGCGACTCGTCCTCATGCTCGCCGATCACTGCAAACAGGTCGCCGAGCAGGCCGCGCTGCTCGGCGGTGAGCCCACGGGTCAGGTCGTCGACCGGCGCCGCCGGAACGGTCTCCGCGGGGGCACCCACCTTGGTGTGGCCGTGCCGGTCCTCCGGTGCGGGCGCGCCGTTCGGCGCAGCCGGCTTGGTGGCGCGCTTCGCGGCAGGCTTGCCGTTGGCGCGGCGCTTCTTTGTTGCGCTCGCCTTGCCCGCGGCCTTGGGGCCATCGGCTGGCGGCGTGGAAGAGCGCGCCGCTGGGGCTTGCTTGCCCTTCGCGGCGGCGTCGCCCTTCACGGTTGTCTGAGGCTTGCGAGGTATTTCTTGCCCTCCTCGAGGCGGGCGCTGTAGGCACGAAATGCACCCGAGCGCTCCAGATTGGTGTGTTCCGAGGATACGACGCTGAGGCTGCGTTCGCGGCTCCTGGCGTCCCAGACGATCAACTCGAGCTCTTGCAGCACACGCACGCAGCGTGCGGCCAGCTCCGGGCCATGCGGGTGATCGCCGTCGCCGGCCAGGGCCTCTCGCAGCATGCTGCCCTCCGCCGACTCGGCCCCGTGCAGGCCCCGAAACACGGCGCGAAGTGGGCGGCCCATGCCCAACTCGTCGTCCAGCACACGCAGGGCGAACCCGCGCTCCTGCTCGCCCCAGGCCGAATGTACGAACGAAGGCCGGTCCCCCGGGCCCCGCGAGCAAAGCGCGGCGAGGTGCGGGAAGGGCGGCGGATCGACAAGTACCACGTGGTCAAAGCCCAGCGCGATCTGCGGCGCCAGCCCCAGCGCGTCGAAGTCGGCCAGCGCCAGGCTCGCCTCCCGTCGGGCGCCCAGGTCACCGATCGCGTCGGCTCCACAGCGCCCGCAGGCGATCGCCGCCGCGCCGGCGCCAAACCGCGCCAGGCCGGTCGCCCCGCCCGCAAGCTCGGCCCGCCGCGAGGCATCGGCGCACAGCGCCAGCACCGACTCGCCGCTGGAGACCAGCTCGGCCATCGTCGCAACGGCTGACCGACGTCCCCGTACTGCCTGTCGCTCGCTCCCCGCTCGCGCCGCACCGGCCTGGTCCGACCCGGGCCAGGCGTCGAGCGCCACCGTAAGCTCGCCATCGAAACGGCGCCACCACTCCTTCTCCTCGCAGGAGCATCTGTGCAGGGGCTCCTCGGCTTCGCCGGGCAACTCGTAGAGCTCGCGCAAGACCACCCGCGGCTCCACCGCGCCGTTCCACTGGTTGACCTCGAGGCGTACAGCGGCATCCACCGGCTCCTTCTCGGAGACCGGCAGCGAGGACCGGCCGAAGGCGACCCCGAGCGCCCGCGCGCCGCCGCTGCGGAGGCTGAAGCGCGAGTGCTTTCCCTCGCCCATCGACGTTACGTCGCCGAGCCGCGCCGAGGGAACCAGCAACCGGACGCCCGGGTTTCCGGCCCCGAATGGGCCCAATCGCTCCAGCTCCTCTGCCAGCTCGAGCCCGAGGCCGTCGCCGCCGACCAATGCGTCGATGGACTCGGTGCGGGTGAGGTCCTCGGGACCGAGCTGCTGGGCCGCGTGGGAGATGAAAGCGTCTCGAAAGCGCTCGAGCTCGGACGCCTGAAGCTCGAGGCCGGCGGCCGCCCGATGGCCCCCGAAACGGACCAGGTGCTCCGAGCAGGCCTCCAATCCGCCGAGCAGGTCGAAGCCCGTGATGCTGCGACCCGAGCCGCGCCCGCTATCGCCGTCGAACGAGAGCAGGATGACCGGGCGCCAGTGGCGCTCGACCAACCGCGAGGCGACGATTCCGACCACGCCCGGGTGCCAGCCG
>JBBQNM010000065.1:0-12858 GCA_038329895.1 Solirubrobacterales bacterium
CTGGATCACGTGGCCGATCTCGTGCAGGAAGAGCAGGGCAACGAACCCGACCGCGAATGGGAAGCCGAACAGCAGCGCGTAGGCGGCCACCGAGACAAGCATCGAGCCAAAGGTCGTCAGCAGCTTTAACTTCGGAAGCAGCAGTAGCAGCAATTTCGCCTTCGCGGCAGCGGCTACGAGTGCCGCGAGGATGCCGGCGAAGCGGCCCCGCTTGCGCCCCGAGCCGGGGTGGATTGGCTCGTAGCTCAGCCTCTCTGTCGCGCTGTCAGGCATCGCCCTGCACTCATTGTCCAATACTTCACTAAATGTAGCTATAGGGGCTCGGCGACCCACCCGTGCGGCAAGCCTTTTAATCCGCTTCCGCTACGGACATGAAGCGACAGCAACGGCTTCACTATCGGTCTTTCACCAAAGCATGAGCCAGCCGCGAGCCGCGCGCCTGTGTTGGCTCGCTCGAGGTAGGCGTCGAGCATCCCGGCGCCCTCGTCCCATGACCAGGCGTCAGGTGCCCATAAGGCGGCAGGTCTGACAGCCTGTTGCCGTGCGCCTTCGCAGCAACGGGTTCCACCGAACCACCCCCCGGCGGCATCTGATCCCTTCGATTGGGGTTCACGACATGGCGATCGATCTCGGCACCGCCAATACCGTGGTGTACGTCGGCGGCCAGGGAATCGTCGTCTCCGAGCCGTCGGTCGTCGCCACGAACTCGCTGACCGGGCAGGTTCACGCGGTCGGCGCCGACGCCGAGCGGATGATTGGCCGGACGCCGGCGACGATCTCCGCGATGCGTCCGCTGCGCCACGGGGTGATCGCCGACTTCGATGTCGCCGAGGCGATGCTGCGGTACTTCATCCGCAAGGTGCTCGATCGACGCCGGGCTCATCCGCGGTTGATCGTCTGCGCCCCATCCGGGGTCACAGAGGTCGAGAAGCGAGCTGTCGTGGAAGCGTCGCTCGCCGCCGGGGCCCGGCGGGTCCATCTGATCGAAGAGCCAATCGCCGCGGCGATTGGCTCTGGCCTTGAGATTGCCGAGCCGGTCGGGCGCATGGTGGTGGACGTCGGCGGTGGCACTAGCGAGGTGGCCGTGATCTCGCTCGGCGGAATTGTGCTTTCCGGATCCGTGCGGATGGGGGGCTATGAGATGGATGAGGCGATCGCGCACTACCTGCGAGAAGCCCACTCCCTGGCGATCGGCTCGCAAACTGCCGAGGCGATCAAGATCGCGATCGGGTCGGCGGTCCCGCTCGAGCACGAGCGGACAACCGAGGTTCGGGGCCGCCACCTGATCACTGGCCTGCCGACCCAGTTTGAGCTCCGCGGTGAAGAGGTGCGCGCAGCCGTCGACGCTCCGCTGCGAGCGATCGTCCGCGCGATCAAGGACACGCTCGAGCAAACCCCGCCAGAGCTGGCGGGCGACATCGCGCGCCACGGCATCCTGTTCGCGGGCGGGGGCACGCTGCTGCGCGGCTTCCCGGAACTTGTCGCGGCGGAAACCGGCATGCCGGTTTTCCTTGCCGAGTCACCGCTGACCTGCGTCGCGATCGGGTCGGGCCAGGCGCTAGAGCACTTCGCGCAGCTCGGCTCCAACGGCCGGTGAGAGCGCGGCGCCGAGCTCCGCGGCTTCTGCCCTCGATCGGAGCGGCATTCGGCGGGCGCCCGCCCACTGCGCGGTGCTCACTACCGCTTTGGTGGGAAGCAGAAGCGAACGCGCTCGCCTCCGCTTCCGCGTGAGGCGAGAGCGCCGGTAGCAAGCGGCGCGTCCCGCCGGCTCCCGCTTTGGTGGGAAGCAGAAGCGAGCAGTCCCATGGGGTTAAGCGTGATGGAAGAAGCGGCTTCTGCCTCGCATGGAAAGCGGGAGCGGTGCTTCGTGGGCAGCGGGCGCCTCGAGTCGTGCCGACGAGCGACGTGCTGCTCGCGTGAGCCAAGAGCCGTTCCTCTAGCGCGGTCTCAGAGGCCGAGCGCGGAGACGCCAGGCTCTCCGTAACCAAGGTGATGAGCCACCTCGTGACGAAGAGTGCGCTCGACCTGGCGAGCGAGCAGGTCGCGATCTGAGCCGAAGTCGCGTTCGAGCGTGTCCTGGAAGATCACGATCCGATGCGCGGCGCGAGGGTGAGTCTGAGAGCCCTGAAATCCCTGCAAACGGTCACAATCCCAGCTGCTTGCCGAGGTCAGCTTGCCGCTTGTGCTGGACGGCGATCTTCTCCTCGCCACGGCCGAGCTTCGCCTGGCGAGGCTAGGGTGGAGCCGATGGGTCTGAACAACAGGCGCACGACGCTCGTGTTCTCGGTAACGGCATGAGCGTCAGGGTTGCGGTCGTACCTCCGCGCAGGGCGGATGGGTTGGTGGCGGAGGTCTATGCCGAGATCCGGCACGATTTCGGGGCGGTCGTCGAACCGTTCACCCTCCACTCGCCGGCCCCCGATCTGCTTGCCGCCGTTTGGCGCGTCTTCCGCGAGTCGCTGATCGCGGGGGAGGTCGATCGGTATCTCAAGGAGGCCGTCGCCACCGCGGTATCAGAGACCAATGACTGCCCCTGGTGCGTCGACGCCCACACGGCGATGCTGCATGCCGCAGGCCGACACGATGTTGCGGCGTCGCTGCGCCTCGGGCGTGAGACCAGAGATCAAGAGGTCGCCGCCGTCATCGAGTGGGCTGAGGCCACCCGATCCCCGAGGGCGGCTGCGCTGGCCTTGCCGCCCTTTGATCCCACATCCGCGCCGGAGTTCATCGGCACCGCTGTCAGCTTCCACTACATCAATCGCACTGTCAGCGCGCTGCTGGGTCCAAGCCCGTTGCCTTTCGGCGGCAGATTCGGGCGCGCCACGAGCCGGATCGTCGGCCGCTGGTTCGCCCGCGCCGTCAACCGACCGACGACTTCGGAGTCAGCTTCGGCGACTCCGCCTGTGCAACTGCCGCAAAACCTGGCTTGGGCGGCGCCGGCGCCACCGATCGCCGCCGCGTTCGCTGAGTTTGCGTCTGTCGTCGGCAAGGAAGGCGCTAGGGCTCTCGACCAGTCAACCCGCACCCTGGTCGAGGACCGCGTACGCGCCTGGGAGGGCGAATTCCCGCCGCCGACCCTCTCGTGGGTCGACGAGGCCCTCAGTGAACTTGACCGCGAGAAGCGGCCTGGCGCCCGCGTGGCCCTGCTCGCCGCCCTCGCCCCCTACCAGATCGACGCTGAGCTGATCGACGCCTATCGCGCCAAGGGAGCGAACGACCGGCAGATCGTCGCTGCAATCGCGTGGGCCAGCTTCGTGGCCGCCAGCCGCGTCGCCGAGTGGATTGCGGCGCCGCTCGATGAGCGCATCGTGACGGCGCGCTAGAGCCCCAGCTGCTTGCCGAGGATCTCCTTCATGAGGTTCGAGGAGGGTACGGGCGATCACGCAGGATCACGGGAGGACAAGAATCCGCTGCAAATGAGGTTGTTCGAGGTAGGGAACGATGACCAGCCATGATCGGCGAAACTCGCCATGATGTGTCCGTTTTGTGTCCGCCCGGGCGCGGCGAGCGGCGTGCTCGCAGTGTGGTGCGCGCCTTTAGCGTTCTCCGAAGCGGAAGCGGGTGGTGGAGCGACCGGGAGCTTGCGCCAGCAGTGGTCTAGAACGCACCTAAGGCGCGGTAAGCGACCGTGACCGGAAGACCAAGCGTCATCCAATCGTGCATACCCCCGCGGTAGTAGAGGATCGACTTGGGCGGACACCCGGCGTCCAGAAGTGAGCGAATGGCGTCGGGCGTCGCCGCGCACTGCGGCCCGTTGCAAAAGAAGACGGTCTCGGTGTCAGCAATCAACTCCGTGCGGTGGTCCAAGATCTCAGAGTGGGGGATGTTGCGAGCGCTCGGGATCGTGCAGCGGACGAAGAAGTGCTCGAGGCGAGTGTCGATCAGCGGTAGCCGACGCTTCAGATGCTCGATCACCTCGAGCTCGCCGACCGTGCGAACTTCCGGCGCCAGCTCCACCGGATTGATCTCGCCCCAGCTCGCGTCGACGACGAATAGGCCGCCGCTGCCCGCGATTGGCTCGGGAACCCTGATCGGATCTTCTCGGCGCGCCGGCCGCTGATCGACGTCCACAGCGTGAATGTCGCGGCCGTGTACCTCGACCTCCCCCTCCTTCGACCAGCGACCGAGGCGCTTCGCTGCCACCGCCCCGCCGCTGCCGCCGCCGAGGATCACGACCCGCTTCATCAGGCCACCCTGGCCGGGACGTCCGCGGGTGCGGAGGCGGGCGCCGCGGTCGCTCCGTCCGTCTGTGGGCCGGTTTGCTCACCGTCGGGATTGCCGTGACCGAAGTGCACGTCGGGCAGGATGCGGTCCAGCCAGCCCGGCAGATACCAGGCGGCGCGCCCGCTGAGTCGCAGGAAGACGGGCAACAGCAGCAGCCGCACCAGGAAGGCGTCGAGCAGCACCGCGATGCCGAGGATCACGCCCATCTCCTTGGGCGGCAACGGGCCGGAGAGCGCGAAGGTGAAGAAGACGGCGACCATCACAGCGCCGGCGGCAAGGATCACCCGACCGGAGTGCGCCATCCCGCCGATCATTGCCTTGCGCGCATCACCCGACTCCTCCCAGTGCTCCCGAGCGGAGGAGAGCAGGAACACCGTGTAGTCCATCGAGATCGCGAAGATCATCGCGAAGAAGAAGACGGGACCCCAGGCGTCGAGAAAGCCCTGCGGCTGAAAGCCGAGCAGGCCGGAGAGATGACCGTCTTGGAAGATCCACTTGGCGATCCCGAAGGCTGCGCCGACGGCGAGCAGATTCGTCAGCACTCCGATCGCGGCGATCAGGGGCGCCTGGAAGGCGACCAGCAGCAACAGGAAGCCGAGGCCAAGCACGACCCCGATCACCAGAGGCGTCTTGGCCGCCAGTGCGCTCTCGAGGTCGTGATTCTCCGCGGCCGCACCGCCAACCAGTGCAGATACGGGAAGGGTGGAGCGAAGGCGATCGACGGTTCGCCCCAGTGCCGGGGTCGAGGGCCCGCTGGCGGGAATCGCCTCGATCAGCGAGAGGTCACCTGCAGCTATACGTGGGGGCAGCGGCGTAGCGATGCCGGGGTCGCGGCGCAGCACGAAGGCAACCTGAGCACTCTGTGCGGCCGGGGCGACCACCTGCAGGGCGCCGGGAGCACCGGGGCCGAAGGCGCTGGTGATCTGCCGGTACCCGAGGCGGGAATGATCGCCGTTCGGCACGACCTTGATCGAGGGCATCCCGGTCCTCAGGTTGAGCACAGGCAGCGCCAGCGCGATCAGCGCGATCAGCGCGATGCCGCCGAAGATGAGCGGTCGGCGCCAGAGCGTCTCACCCCAGCGAGCGAATCGGGCGGAGCGATGCTCCCCGCTGTGGACCCACGGCAGGCCGATCTTGTCCACGCTCGGGCCCAGCTTCGCCAGCACCGCGGGCAAAAGCGTCAGCGTCGCCGCCAGTACGAAGATCACAGAGATCATGATCCCCAGCGCCATCGAGCGGAAGGCTGGGCTGGGGACGAGCATCACCGCGGTGAGCGAGATCAGCACCGTCAGCCCGGAGAACAGGACGGCCTTGCCCGCGGTGTCCATGGTCGCGGCCACCGCGTCGACGGGCGCCAAGCGCTGGCCCAGGTGGGCGCTGCGGAAGCGCATGACGATGAACAGGGCGTAGTCGATCCCAAGCGCTAAGGCGAACATAAGCGCGAAGTTCATCGCCCAGATCGAGATCGGCGAGAGCAGCGTCCCGAGGTAGAGCACGCCTGCCGAGGCAACGAGTCCGACGATCGTGAGCATCAGCGGCAGCCCCGCGGCGACCAGCGAGCCGAAGGCGAGCACCAGGATCGCCAGCGTGACTGGCCAGGAGAGAAACTCCGAGCGGAGCATCGCGTCGCGGTTTGCCTGGTTGAAGTCCGACCACATCCCCGAGGCGCCGGTGAGGTTGACCTGGACGTCCGGCGCCGCAGTGGCTGCCAGCTCGCCCTTGAGGCCGTCGGCGGCGGCGACCATTGCGTTTGCGTCCTTGGCAGCTCCGGCCCCGATCACGGCGGTGTGGCCGTCCTTGGAGATCGAGACGCCGGGGCGGGGCGACCTGACCTGCCGGACTGCGGAGTCGCCACGCAGCACGCGCTCGGCCCGCGCGAGGGTGTGGCGGAAGGCGGGATCGGTCGCGGTCAACTGCTGGGAGTGGACGGCGACCTGCAGCGCATAGGAGCCGGCACCGGCGAAGCTGCGGTCGATCTGCTGCCTCGCCCGCACGGAGTCGGAGCCATTGGCCTGCCAGCCGGCTCCCGAGAGGGCTGTCTCGACGCGGGGAGCGAGGATTCCCAGGCCGATCGCGATCAGGGCCCAGGCTCCGAAGGCCCAGCGGCGCCGCGTCGCGGCCATGTGGCCGAGACGCCCGACCGGACCGAGATTGCTCATTACTCGCCCGCTCCACGGAAGCCGAAGTAGCGCCGCAGAACCCAGGAGCTCGGGCAGTTACCGACCAGCACGAAGGCGAGCTGGTTGATGGCGACGAATCCTGTCAAGAGTAGAAACCAGGGTGTGATGAGTGCGCTCAACAGGGCGCTGAGGGCGGTCATCGTCCCTGCCATCAGGAAGAGAACCCGCTCGAGCGGCCAGCGCGAGGTCGTTGGCGGGCGGACTGCGGCGGTTGGGTTTGCGGCGGCGGTTGCGGTCATCGCTATCCTTTTCTCTTCATGGCCTGTACACTAGAACAACTTTACAGTTGTTGAATGGAACATAGCAGACTATGCAGAGCCCGCTCAACCAAGACGCCGCAGAGCTGATTGCCCGCCGCTTCCGAGCCCTCTCCGATCCGACCCGCCTGCGAATCCTCGACTTGCTGCGTGAACGCGAAGAGGCTTCGGTCGGTGAGATGGCCGAGGCGCTGGGCGGCTCCCAGCAGAACGTCTCCAAGCATCTCGCCGCCCTTTACGCCGAGGGCTTCCTCGCCCGGCGCAAGCAGGGGACCAGCTCGATCTACCGGATCGCCGATCCGGGCGTTCTGGAGCTATGCGAGCAGGTGTGCTCGGGCATTGAGGCCCAGCTTGCCGAGCTTGGTGCGGTGATCAGCGGGGGCGCGTAAGCCGCGGACTCATCCTCGGCGGAGTCCTCGTCGGCCTCCTGCTGCTCGTCGCCCCGCCGGTCGAGCCGCTCTTTCCGCGGTTACGCTGACGTCGCGGTGCGGCCCCGATTGCTTAGATGGGGCGCCACGGCCGAAGAGGTCGGGCGGCCGTATCGAGGCCCGCGTTACAGTGGCGCGATGCCCAAGAGTGCGGCCACGCCGTGAAGCCGGCGAGGTCAGCCAGCACGAAGGTCTGCTCAGGAGCCGGCTCACTCATAGGAAAGCCTTCTCATGCCGAAGCCTTGCAGAGGGGCAGGAGCACCGGGTGCGTATGAGCTTAGGCGTAGTGCGGCGATTGCGCACTCACCCCGCAACGTGTCCGCGCGCGCGCAGCAACGGGCGAGGGGTATGCGGCCGAGCCGCGTAGCCGCGCCGCGAGCCCGGTGAGCAGCAACCCAAGGCTTAGAAGGCCCAGGACCGGCTGGATCGGAGCCCAGTAGTTCAGAGCGCCGCCGACCCCGATCAGGGCGACCACGAGCTTGTTGCAAACCGGGCAGCCGACGGCGAAGACCGAGAGCAGCGTCGCCCCAAGCGTGCGTCCGCTGCGATCGGGCGCTGGCGCAAGGGAATCGCGGGATTCCCGCACGTAGGTCGCGGCGATCAGCCCGACGAGGGCGGCGGACAGCGCCCACACCGGATAGTCCCACCACGTGACCGGCGTCATCCGCGTGTAGAAGCTCGTGGGAACGATGCCGGTCGGAATTCCCGTCACCAATGCGGCAAGGCCCGCAGCGACGGCGGCCACCAGCCAGCGCCGCGCGGACCAGGACGCCACCGCAACAAGAGCGGGGCGCGCCCGTCCCGACCACGACGCAACGAATTCGGCGCTCAGGGATCTGATCGGCGCGATCGTAGCCCACCGGCTGTGGGCACCCTCCGAGAGTAACTTGCCGAGTGAGCGAGCTAGCTGAAGCTGACCTGGACCGGCTCGCGCTCCGCAGCGTCGGTGATCTCGAAGAACTCCTTCGCCTGGAAATTCCCCATCGAGGCGATGATCGAGTTCGGGAACACCTGGATCTTCGTGTTGTAGCCCTGCACGTCGGAGTTGTAGATCCGCCGCGCCGCCTGGATCTCATTCTCGAGCTCGGACAGGTTGTTGGTGAGCTGCTGGAAGTTCTCGGTTGCCCTCAGCTGCGGATAGTTCTCCGCCACCGCCCGCAGGTCGGTGATCGCGGCGCTCAGCTGCGCCTCCTTCTGGGCAGTGTCGCCGACGCTCCGCGCCTGCATCGCCTCGGCGCGGGCCTCGGTCACCTTCTCGAACACCTCGCGCTCGTGGGTCGCGTAGCCCTTGACGGTCTCGACGAGGTTCGGGACGAGGTCGTGACGGCGCTTCAGCTGGACGTCGATGTCGGACCAAGCCTCGTCGCAGCGGTTGCGGGCCGCGATCATCGAGTTCCTGATCCCGGCGAAGATCAGAGCCAGAAGGACGACGATGGCGACGACGATGATCAGTGCGACCACCACGGGCGCAGCTTACCTCCGCCGCAATGGCGTCGGGCGCCACTGCGGGTGGAGCCTCATCACCCGGCGGCGGCGGGGCTCGGAGCCGGCTCGCCGGACGGAGGACCCGGTTCGGCCCCAGCTTCGCGCTCCTCGCCCGCAAGAACCAACCCTCTTCGAGCAGCCGCTGCGGCTGTTGTTCTCGATCCTGGGCGTCGCGCTCTCGGTGATGCTGCCCCGGGACCATGCGGCAGAGCTGCGGCGAATGCGGCGAATCTATGCCGCGGCGGCGAGGACGCACGTCTACGACCTGGTTATGCGAATCGGCCCCTTCGGCGAGAGCAGCCGGCTACGACGGCAGACGGTCGGTCGGCTCGACATGCAGCGCGGGGCGCGGGTTCTCGATCTGGGCTGCGGCACGGGGCTTAACTTCGAGGCGCTGCTTGCGGCCGTGGGGAACGAGGGTGAGGTCGTGGGCCTCGACCTGACGCCCGAGATGCTCGAGCGGGCAGCGGCTCGCTGCGATCGGTGCGGTTGGTCCAACGTCCGCCTGGTGCAAGGAGACGCGACGAGCCTCCCCATCGGATCTGACGAATTCGACGCCGTCTGCTCCACCTTCGTGCTCTCGGCGGTTGCGACCGGGCGCACGGCGGTCGGCGAAGCCTGGAGGGTGCTTGGGCCGGGGGGTCGGATCGCGGTGCGGGAGGCCGCCGCCCTGCGCGGGCGCTGGCGCTGGCTGGCGCCGGTCGTGCACCCGCTCTACCGTCACCTTACGGCCTGGGATCCCAACGTCGATATCCCCGCTGCGATTACAGAGGTGGCCGGTCGCTGCGAGGTTGAGCCAGTCCTCGGCGGGCTTCACTACATCGCCTGGGCGGAGAAGGCCTCCTGACGGGCGCAGCACCACACCCGTCAGTGGGAGCCTTAAGCCGGCGCGCGCGGGTGAGGCCGGAGAAGGAGCGCGCCGCCGAGCAGCAACAGGACCGCGCCGGCGATGATGGCGACGACCTCCTGGGTGCCGGTCGCCGGCCGGAATTCGCGCCCTGACTCGTGCAGGGCCTTCCCGCTGGCCGCGCCGAGCGGCCGCGATAGCGCCTCGTCGAGTAGGGGCACCGCCCCCTCGGGGTCACCCCCGTCCAGTGTTTCGGTCGCCCGCCGAAGCAGCTTGACGTCGATGTCGCTCTGGTCCTCGCTTTCCAGGGCGGCGTCGAGGCGGACGCCGGCCTCGTGGCTGTCCCCGCGGACGAGGAGCTCGGCTAAGGCCTGCTGGGCGAGGGTCCGAGCCGGCTGTTCGGCCAGCGTCGCCACCTCCTCCTCCTCCGATTGCATGGCCGGCCCCTCCGCCCCATGGGCATGGGCGCCAGTCGGCCAAGCTGCGAGGGCGACGCTGAGGATCGCGGCAAGCAGCGGAAATCTCGCCGCGCGGCCCTTCATCGCCGCGCCTCTCGTTCGGCCACGATCACCAAGCGGGCGAGGACGACAATCCCCAACAGGGCGAGCACGGCGACCGCGCCCCCGGTGCCGATCAGCAGGCCCTGACCTCGCCCGGCTCCTGAGATGAGCACCGCTGCGGCCAGGGCCGCCAGGCCGCTGACCACGGCGAACAGAGCCAGGAAGCGCAGCTGCACCTCGATCACCCACCCATCTCTGTGTGGGATACCGGCACCGTGATGGCGCCGTAGATTGTCAGGCCGAGCCAGGCGAGAAGGACGATCAGGCCCAGCGCCATCCACAGCCTGCGCCGCCTGGGATCGCGCTCCTTGGAGCGATCGATGAAGGGGATGGCCAGCAGGCCGACGGTGAGGATGGCGGGAAGGATGTAGAGGGCCTTGAGGCCGATCCAGTTCTCCCACGGATAGAGCCAGAGGAAGTACCAGGGGGGTTTGGTGATCTCGATGCCCTCTACCCCTGCCGGGCCGAGCCCGGTGGGCGCGATCCCCGAGAGCAGCAGCGTTGCGCCCAGCACAACGAGTCCCCACTTGGCGATGTGCTTGAGGTGGCTGGTGAAGGGCTCGCTGTGCTCGGCCCGCTCGCGGGCGGCGACTTCATCGGGCGTGCCCCATGGCAGCGGCGAGAGGCGCTGGCGTTTGATCAGCAGCATGTGGATGGCGATCACCGCCGCGGCCAGCATCGGCAGGATCGAGACGTGGGCGATGTAGAGCCGGGTTAGGATCGAGACGTTGCTCGTGAAGTCGGCCGAGAACCAGAAGCCGGCGAAGCCGAAGAGGTCGGCGATCTCGTTGTTGTGCTCCAGCGCCTCGATCGCTTCCTGGTCCTGCTTCAGCACGGTGCCGCTGAACATCAGCCCGGCGGCGAGCAGGAAGAGGATGATCCCCGTGACCCAGATGAACTCGCGCGGCGCCTTGAAGGATCCGGTGACGAAGGTCCGGACCATGTGCAGGACGAGAGTGATCAAGAACGCACTGGCCAGCCAGTAGTGCAGGCTGCGGACCAGGGCGCCGGCGAAGGCTGTGTCGGTGATGTAGGTGACGCTGGCGTGAGCCTTGGCCGGTGTCGGGTCATAGAACTGGGTCAGGTAGATGCCGGTGATGATCAGCAGGACGAAGCTGACCAGGGTGATGCCGCCGAGCGTGAAGGCAAGGGAGTTGGCGTGTCGCGGAACCGGGTAGCGCAACCCCCCGATCCCGAGGCGGTCGTCGAGCCAGCGCCAGACCTTCGACTCGGATTCCGCAGGGACGGTGGCCGACTCCATTGCTCCTAACCTACCTCAGGTTCCTCTGACGTCTACGGTGGTGCTTGGCCGCACGGATTCCCCCGACGTCTACGGTGGTGCTTGGCCGCCCCGTTCGGCGAGCACCCTGCGTCGCTCCTCGTACTCCTCGACCGATAGCTGCCCCTCCGCCAAGCGCCGGTCCAGGAGCTTCAGCGGGTCTTCGCGCCGATGCGCCCCACCGCCTCGTCCTAGCTCCCTGACGATCCAGACCACCGCGGCGGCGACCAGCCCCCAGAAGAGCACCATCCCGAGGGCCATGACGGTCCACCATCCGGCGCCCCAATCCATGTGGTCCCAGTCCTGGTCGAGCAGCTCCGGGCGGCGGCCGGCAAAAGACGGCGCAATGGCCTGCGCGACGCGACGCTGATTAGCGTCCTGGCATATGCGGGACTCCGTCCTCAGGAAGCACTCGCTCTTCGGTGGGGCGACGTGCGAGCGCGGACGCTGCTGATCGAGAAGGCGTCAGACGGCCAGGGCGGCGTCAAACAAACCAAGACCCAGCACTCGCGCACCGTGAGGCTGCTGCCCCCCCTGGTCGGCGACCTAGCCGAGTGGCGGCTTCTATGCGGGCGTCCCGCCGGTGGCGCGCTTGTATTCCCCAACCGACAGGGCGGCGTCTGGAACGATCAGGCCTGGCAGACCTGGCATCGCGACGCCTGGCGTCCCGTGCAGCGCCGCCCGCCTTGAGGGCGTGCGGCCTTACGACCTCCGCCACAGCTTCGTCTCGCTGCTGATCCACGAAGGCCGCAACGTCGTCGAAGTCGCCCGCCAGGCCGGCCACTCGCCAACGATGGCCCTCGACGTCTATGCGCACGTCTTCGACGAGTTCGATCCCGGCGAGCGCGTTTCAGCCGAGGAGCAGATTCGCCGGGCGCGGGAGCGTGATGTGTCCGTTTTGTGTCCGTTTGAAGCCGAGAGTGAGTCTGAGAGCCCTGAAATCCCTGCAAACGGTCACAATCCCAGCTGCTTGCCGAGGATCTCCTTCATGATCTCGTCGGTGCCGCCGCCGATCGGGCCGAGGCGGGCGTCGCGGACGGCGCGCTCGATCCCGTACTCGCGCATGTAGCCGTAGCCGCCGTGGATCTGCAGGCACTCGTCGGCGATCTCGACCAGCGCCCGCTGGGTCATCAGCTTCGCCATCGTCACCTCGCGGATGCAGTCCCGCCCCTCGTGAAAGAGGCGCAGCGCGTTGTAGGTCAGCGCCCGTGAGGCCTCGATCTGGGTCGCCATCTCGGCGAACTTGTGGCGGATCGCCTGGAACTTGCCGATCGGGCGGCCGAACGCCTCGCGCTCCAGTGCGTACTCCAGGGTGCGCTCGAACACCTTCTGCATCCCGCCGACGGCGCCGATTGCCATGTCGAGCCGCTCCCAGGCGAAGTTGGCCATGATCAGATGGAAGCCGCCGTTCTCCTCGCCAAGCAGGTTCTCCGCCGGGACCTCGACGTCTGTGAACGAGAGCTCACCGGTGTCTGAGGCGTGCCAGCCCATCTTCTCCAGCTTTCGCGCCACCTCGTAGCCGGGCATCTCCCGCTCCAGGACCAGGAACGAGATCCCGTCGTGGCCGCCGTCTTGAGTCGTCTTGCAGGCGCAAACTA
>JBBQNM010000066.1:0-12854 GCA_038329895.1 Solirubrobacterales bacterium
CCAGCCCGAGGTTGATCGGCAGCAAGCGGGACGCGACGGGCAATCCTCGAATTTGGCTCAGTAGAGCGACATACTGAAGATTTGCGGCGCCTTGGCGGAGTGGTTACGCAGCGGCCTGCAAAGCCGTTTACACCGGTTCGATTCCGGTAGGCGCCTCTCCGGAAAGCCCCGCTCCGGTGGGGTTTTCTTGTGCCCTCGACCGCTAACGAAACGTAAGGGTGTCCCGGATATGTCCCGAGGCTGTTCTCGGCTCTTGCTGCACCGGGTGCCGGATGTAGGGTTCTACCCGGTGGAGAGGTTCGGGCTAACCCGGCAGGTTTACGCAATAACGGCCTTGCGCGCTGCCGATCCACCCTTTAGGGTCGGTCTATCGCAACGAGGGCCTTTCTGGGAGGAGGCACGGCGCGCCAGCGTGGGCTGCGCGGCTCCACGATCACGATCGCAGCCCTCGCTGCTGTCCTTGCGGTGGCGCTGATCGCTGCCTCCCCCGCGCACGCATGCACGCCCTCCGCCCTCGACGGCGTCGCGGGACCATTCGCCGACACCCTCTGCGGCACATCGGGAACCGACGTTCTGGACGGGAAGGGAGGCGACGACACCATATTCGGCCTGGGCGGCCCCGACATCCTCCACGGAGGCGATGGCTTAGACGTCATCTACGGAGGCTCCGGCAACGACCTCCTCGACGGAGGGCCCGGCGGCAGCCTCTTAGGATTCGCCGACAGCCTCGACGGAGGCTCCGGCAACGACCACCTCGACCAAAACGACGGCAACGTGGACAACTTTCATATCAATGAATGTGGATCGGGAACGGACACGCTCGATATGGACCTGTTAGACGCCGGCCGCCTCACAGGTCTTCTTGGGTTCGCTGCCTTTTTGGGTTGCGAGAGCTTCAATATAGAGGCCGTCAACGAGGGCCCGAACGTGGTCATCTCGCGACATTCGGTGAACGTCGGAACGGACGGCCAAGCGGCGGTGCGGCTCCGCTGTCCCGGGTCGCTGACGGCTCCCTGCGCCGGCACGCTGAGGCTCGGGCGCTCCCCAAAAACCGAAGGCACGCGGACGCACTACAGCATCGACCAAGGCAAGAAGGACAACGTGTCCGCACGTCTCTCCCGGCGTGATCGACGCAGGCTACGCCGGCACGGCGAAGCCACCGCAGCGGTCACCTCGGTCGAGCAGGGCCAGTTCGGGGACAAGACCACCATTCAGACGCTCAAGCTGATCGCGCAAGGCTGACGAGTCGGCGGCCGGGCAGTGGCCGTCGCGGGGAAAGGCCGGCGTGTCCCGAAACGTGTCCGGAACTCCGGCACTTCGGGCGCAACTCAGAGCAACTCAGAGCACCTAATCGTGCCTGAGGAACACCAGCGGGCCGACACCTAGAAGCCTGCAAAGCCGTTTACACCGGTTCGATTCCGGTAGGCGCCTCTCCGGCTTGCGGCATCCTTGAGCTGTGCTGCTGGTGATCGCCGTCCTGCTGACAGTCTTCGTGCTGTCCCCTCCAATCGGTGCCGCCGTCATGGTGCTGGCGGCGGTGTTCGAGGTAGGAGAGGTTGTGTTCTGGCGCCGATTCCTGCGTCGCTATCGCGTCAGTACCGGCGTCGAGGCGCTGCTGGGCGAGAGCGTCGAGGTGGTGGAGGCGTGCGATCCGTCCGCGAGTGCGGGGAGAGCTCTGGAACGCGCGGGCGCCGCAGCCGATGAAGGTGGGCGAGGTGGCCCGGGTGACGGCGGTCGATGGCCTGACCCTCGAGATTGTCCCTGGCGACGACTGATCCAGAACGGAAAAGGGCCCCCGCGAGGGAGCCCTTGTCTTCCGAAGGACGTACCACCAGCGGACCTGCCCCTGGCTCGTCGGTCCTCAAGTCAAGTCTTGCGGTGCCTATCGGCGCCTACTGTATGAACTTAACACGGCGCCTTGCGCAATGTTTCACCTCTTCGCTCAGCGCAAGACTATTCCCGCGTCCGGGTCGCCAATACTGCGCAATATGGATGAAGGTTCCAGTTCGATTCTGACGTTCCGGACAAGGGGCAGGAGCACTTCGCGGAGCCTGGCTGCCCAGCCAGCAATAGGATTGCGCCAGGCAATCCAGGAGGAGACAGATGAGGTACCTGATCACCGGCGGCTCCGGCTACATCGGCACCCGCTTGACCGAGCTTCTTTCGGAGCGCGAGAAGACCGAACAGATCGTCAACGTCGACGTGCGCCCGCCGGCCGTGAGCCTGCCGAAGGCCTCGTTCGTGAGCGGTGACGTTCGCGACTCCGAGTCGATCAGGGTCCTGCTCGAGCGCGAGGAGATCGACTGCCTGATCCACCTCGCCTTCATCCTCGACCCGATCCGCGATGAGGCGCGCATGTACGACGTCGACGTCAACGGGACGTCGGCCGTGTTGAGCGCTGCCTCGCAGGCGGGCACCGGACAGGTCCTCGTCACCTCCTCAGCGACCGCCTACGGCGCATTCCCGGATAACCCGGTGCCGATCGCCGAGGACTGGCCGGTCCGCGGCCAGCCCGACTTCGCCTACGCCCGTGACAAGGCCGACATGGACCGCATCTGCCAGCTGTGGGCGGCCGAACATTCCGACCGCGTGATGACGATCGTCCGCCCCTGCATCGTGTTCGGGCCTAACGTGAAGAACTACATCGTGCGCAGCTGGGAGTCGCAGGCGTTCTTCCCCCACCTCGACGGAGTCGACACCGAGTTCCAGCTGATCCACGAGGACGATCTGGTCGCCGGCCTGGTCGCACTGCTCGACAAGAAGGCTGCCGGCGCCTTCAACTTCGCCGGAGACGGCAGGATGAACTGGCGCGAGGGCGCCAAGGCGACCGGCATCAAGACGATGCGAATGCCGTTCCGGCTCGCCTACTGGATTGCAAAATGGAGCTGGCGCCTGCACGTCCCGCGCACCTACGCTCCGGCCGGCAACATCCACTTCATCCGTTACCCGTGGCTGGTCTCGAACGAGAAGCTGAAGACCGCCACCGGGTGGGAGCCGCAGTACGACACCCGCGAGACGTTCGAGATCACGATGCGGGCTCGCGGCCTGCTTGGCGCCGAGGGAACGGCCGGCGTCGAGGCGCCGGTGAGCGGGCCTCCGGTGGCCTAGCGAGCCCGGCCGCAGCCCCGCTAGCCGCTGCTACATTCCGGGCACCCTGCTGGGGCGTATAGCTCAGTTGGGAGAGCGCCGCCTCGACAAGGCGGAGGTCACTGGTTCGAGCCCAGTTACGCCCATCGTCTCTGAGCCTGCTTAGACGCGCGGCATCGACGCCGCCGCGTATCGTGGCCGCCCGTGCTGGCGACCTACGCATCGGTGATCGCGGTCTGCATCGCGTCGCTGGCGATCGGCCAGGCGGCGCTGGCCGTGTGCGGGTGGCGGCGCTGGTCCTGGCTTGCGCCGGCAACCGGGCTGGCGCTGGTAACGGCGCTCTGCTGGGCGACGGTGCGACTGCCCGGCGACGGCGTGATCTCCGCGATCGCCGTGGTCCTGCTGACGATTGCCTCGCTGGCGTTCCTGCGCGGGCGCGTCGAGGCGGTTGGCGCGGCGCTGCGCGACGGCGCGCCGGTCGCAATCGGGGCACTTGTGGCGGCGTCGCTGCCGTTCATCGTCGAGGGCCGCGTCGGGATCCTCGGCACCAGCTTCAACCCCGACATGTCGCAGCACCTGCTGGCGGCGGATCGGTTGGCGCAGGGCTCCGATTCGCAGCTGCTGACCCAGGGTTACCCGCTCGGCCCGCACGCGAT
Source organism: Solirubrobacterales bacterium (assembly GCA_038329895.1). Lineage (GTDB taxonomy): Bacteria > Actinomycetota > Thermoleophilia > Solirubrobacterales > 70-9 > Mayfieldus. The sequence goes on from JBBQNM010000066.1 coordinate 3,744, forward strand.
CGTCGTCGCCCTGAACAAGGGGCTTGGCGTCGGCCTCGTGCATGGCTTCGGCGGCCTTACGCTCGCAGTGTCTGTACTGGCCTCGCTCACGGCCCTCGCCGCACTCGGCGAATTGCGCCCCGTGGCCCGGTGGGTCGGCGCACTGCTTGTTGGCCTTCCCTACATGGCGGCCTCGTACCTGGCTCAGGGTGCGCTCAAGGAAACGATGCAGGCCCTGTTTGTCCTCGCTTTCGCGATAGCGCTGTGGCAGCTCTCGCCAGGGGCTGTCGGGAGTGGGGAAGGCCGGTCGGGGGGTCTGTCCGGCAGGGCTATGGGGTGGTTGGCTGACGGGCGGACCCCCCGGCCGGGCCACCCGCTTGGGGCCGTTCCGCTCGCGCTTCTGGCTGCCGGCAGTGCGTACACGTACAGCTTCCCTGGGCTGACCTGGCTGGCCGGAGCACTTGGGTTATGGGCGCTGGCGGAGCTGTTCCTGTTGCGTCGGGCGGGCGGGGCAGTCATTGAGACGGTGCACCGGGCCGTGCGGCCCGGTTGGCTGGCGCTGATCGTGTTTGCCGTCTTGGTCGCTCCGGAGCTGGGCCGGATGATCGACTTCGGCAGCTTCGAGACATTCGATCCGAACGGTCCGGGGCTCGGCAACCTGTTCGGCCAGATCTCGCCGACGGAGGCGCTTGGCATTTGGCCCTCGGGCGACTTCAGACTTACCCCGGGCGCCGGCGCGGTCCCTGCGATCGGCTTCTACGCCGGGGTGGCGTTCGCCGCGGTGCTCCTGGTCTGGGGACTGGTCTGGTGGTTGCGGCGCGGCGAGACGGCGCTGCCGGCCGCGCTTGCCGCGGCTGCGCTCGCCTATGCGGCGGCTCGGATAGGCGGCACCCCCTACACAGCGGCCAAGGCGGTGCAGATGGCGGCTCCGCTGGCGATGGTGGTGATCGTGCGTCCGCTGCTGGCGTTCGATCCGGAGACACTGCGGCCGGGCTCGCTGGTCGAGATTCTGAGGCCGCTGGCAGCCGCCGCATTCGTGGTCGCGGCGGGGGGATGCAGCCTGCTGGCGCTCGCCAATGGGCCGGTCGGGCCGTCGAGCTATTCGCCGGCGCTCACCTCGCTGCGCCCGCAGATCTCGAGCGCTTCGGCGCTGGTGCTGGCGCCCGCCTCCTTCCTGCGCGACCAGCACGGGGCGCCCTACGTGGCCTGGGAGCTACGCGGCGGCAGGGTGTGCATCCGCTCGACCGGCCCGCCGAGCGGGTCGCCGCCACCCGCCGGCGTCCGCTTCGTGATCACGTGGAGCGAAGCCGGCGCCCGTCCGCCGTTCGCCGACCTGCGGCTGGCGCGCCCCGCCGGGCCCTACGTGCTGTGGCGCCGAGCGGGCCCGGTGGGAGGCCCGAGCCCCTGCCCGCTGATCGCCGTGCGCTCGGCGCGCCAGGGCGAGAAGCAGGGCGGCTGAGCCGCTTCGTAGCATGGGGGCCGTGATGGTCAAGCTTCCCGACGGGTCTGAGCTGGAGCTGCCGGATGGTGCGACCGGTGCCGACGCCGCGGCGGCGATCGGGCCCGGTCTCGCCAAGGCGGCGCTTGCGCTGCGTGTCGACGGCGAGCTGCGCGACCTTGCGGGGCCGCTCGCGGGCGGCGAGTCGATCGAGATCGTTACCGACCGCGACCACGACGCGCTCGCCCTGATCCGCCACGACGCGGCCCACGTGATGGCGGAGGCGGTGGTGGAGCTGTGGCCCGGCACCAAGGTGACGATCGGCCCGCCGATCGAGGACGGCTTCTACTACGACTTCGAGTTCCCCGACGGGGTCAATCCCTCGGACGACGATCTGGAGGGGATCGAGGCGGCGATGGCCGCCCACATCAAGGCCGACGAGCCGTTCGAGCGCCGCGACGTCCCGACCGCCGATGCGATCGAGAAGTTCCGCGCCGAGGGACAGGACTACAAGGTGGAGCTGATCGAGGACCTGGTCCGCGACGAGGGAGTGGAGACGGTCTCGCTGTATCGCAACGGTCCCTTCGAGGACCTCTGCCGCGGCCCCCACGGGCCCTCGATCGGCCGCATCGCGGCCTTCAAGCTCAACTCGCTGGCTGGCGCCTACTGGCGCGGCGATGAGGCGCGCCAGATGCTGACCCGCATCTACGGCACCGCTTTCTTCTCCAAGAAGGACCTCGACCAGCACCTGGAGCGGGTCGAGGAGGCGCGGGCCCGCGATCACCGCCGGGTGGGCCCCCAGCTCGGCCTCTTCCTGCTGCGTGGAGAGGCGCCGGGAATGCCCTTCTGGCTTCCAAACGGCACCTTGCTGCTGCGCGCGATCGAGGCCGAGGTGCAGGAGCAGTTGCGCAAGCGCGGCTACGTCGAGATCAAGACGCCCCGGGTACTCGACGAGGAGCTCTGGCACCGCTCGGGCCACTGGGACAACTACCGCGAGAACATGTTCTTCGTCCAGCCGTCAGAGCGCGAGGGCGACGAACGGCGGTTCGCGCTCAAGCCGATGAACTGCCCGGGCGCCTGTCTGGTGTTCGGCTCCGAGCGCCACTCGTATCGCGAGCTTCCCTTGCGGCTGGCCGAGTTCGGGGACGTGTCCCGCTACGAGCGCGAGGGGGTGCTGCACGGGCTGCTGCGGGTGCGTGCCTTCACCCAGGACGACGCCCATGTCTACTGCACGCTCGACCAGGTCACCGACGAGGTCGACTCGATCTGCGAGGCGATCGACGAGCTCTACGCGCGCTTTGGCTTCGACCAGGTCCGGGTCGAGCTGTCGACGCGGCCCGACAAGTCAATCGGCACCGACGAGCAGTGGGAGCGCGCCGAGGCGTCGCTGCGCGAGGCGCTCGAGCGCCAGGGCCGCGAGTACGACGTAGCTCCGGGGGAGGGGACCTTCTACGGGCCGAAGATCGACTTTCACATCACCGACGCCCTCGGCCGTTCCTGGCAGTGCGGCACCTGCCAGCTCGACTTCTTCATGCCGGAGCGGTTCGGGCTCACATACACCGGTGCCGACAACGCCGAGCACACGCCGGTGATGATCCACCGCGCGCTTCTCGGCTCGATGGAGCGTTTCGCGGGCATCCTGATCGAGCACTACGCGGGGCGATTCCCGGTTTGGCTGGCACCGGTGCAGGTGATCCTGCTGCCGGTGGCCGACCGCCACGTCGACTTCGCCCGAACGATCGAGATCGACCTGCGTGCCGAGGGCATCCGCACTCAGATCGACGAGCGCTCGGAGTCGGTCGGCAAGAAGATCCGCGACGCCGAGCTGGCCCGCGCTCCGTACATGCTTGTGCTCGGGGACAAGGAGCAGGAGGGGGGCGAGGTTTCGGTCCGCTCGCACGAGCAGGGCGACATCGGCGCGATGAGCTTGGAGAAGTTCGCCGCCATGCTCGGCGAGGAAATTCATGCGGCGTAACCGGGGGCCTGTGTCATACTCCCGCCACTTGACTGCCGGTACGACACACGCCACGCGCCGCTGAGCGCCCGCCGTGCCCGATTTCGCAACCCTCCTCCCAGACGCTTGACGCTCGACCGCTCCTCTCGCTAGTGCCGGTCCCGCGAAGGTTCGATCGGCGCCCCCCCGAGCGCGACCCCACCCGGATCAACGAGAGGATCCGGGTTCCCGAGGTGCGCCTGGTCGGCGCCGACGGCGAGCAGGTTGGCGTCGTGCAGATCGAAGAGGCACTTCAGCGCGCCCAGGCCGAGGACCTCGACCTGGTCGAGGTGGCTCCCGAGGCGAAGCCCCCGGTGGCACGCCTGCTCGACTACTCCAAGTACAAGTACGAGCAGGAGCAGAAGGCAAAGGCCGCCCGCAAGCACCAGCAGCAGGTCAACATCCGCGAGATCAAGCTGCGCCCGAAGATCGCCGACCACGACTACGAGACCAAGAAGGGCCACGTGGTGCGCTTCCTGCGCAACCACGACAAGGTCAAGGTGACGATCATGTTCCGGGGCCGCGAACAGGCGCATCCGGAGCGCGGGAGGCGGCTGCTTCAGCGCCTGTTCGGCGACGTCGAGGAGCTGGCGACGATCGAGTCCGAGCCGCTTCAGGAGGGCCGCAACATGAGCATGTTGCTCGCGCCGGTCCGGGGCGCGCCCGCGGAGGCGAGCGACGGCCAGCCTGGTGCCGCGAACGACAACAATCCGCCTGCCTCCTGACCCGCGCTGGCCTCAGGGCACGAACCACTCACTGTCGAGCTGGGTGAGCAGGGAGCTGCTCGTCGCAAGGGTGGCGAGGAGCTCCGGGTCGTGGCAATGGATGACCGGTCGCCTCGCAAAACCGAGCACCGGCAGCCGGCGTTCCAGGGCTCGCGTGAGGTGCGGTTCGTGACGACCGGTGATCACGGCGCCCTCCTCCTCACGTGCTCGGGCCATCAGGTCGCCGAGGACCGTGTCTGCATCGCGCTCGGAGCCGAGGAGATGCAGGACTCGATATACGCCGCCCGGACGGGACACGTATGCGTACCATCCGATCGGGCGATTGCCGCGTCGCACCAGGCGCTTCGCCAGCCGCCCGAAATGGGACTCCAATTCTCTGAAAAGGTGATCGAGAAACCGCTCGTCATAGTCGACCCGCAGTCGGATTCCACGGGTCATCTCGGGTAGCTGCTCAACGATGGTTGTCGCGTCTACATCCTCAGCGCTCACGTCGGGCTCCGGTTCCGGGAACGCCCAGCGGCCCCTGCGCCCCCTCACGGCCTGGAACGGGAACGCGCCGACCGGAACCCGGCCGCGCCCCAGCCGCCGCATCGCCGCGTCAGCGGCCATCGAGTGCATCCAGCGGATCGGCTTCAAGACAAACATCCAGTCGCAGGCGCGGGCATGGTCTAGATGGCCGCCGAAGGTCTGCCACATGCGGGCGACCTCGTCGTTTGCGGTGTCGGAGAACGTGATGTCCTGCCCTGCGGTCAGCAGGCGGCGGAGCAGAAGCGCCCCGGCCGCGCCTCCCCGCCGGTCAGGGGCGACGGTCAGGTCTGAGCAACAGACGCCTCGCAGGGTCCGGTCGTCGAGCCGGAACCGTCTCACCTGGGCAGCGATGAAGCCGATCACCTCGCCGTCGTCACCGGTCGCGACCAGCGAAGGCAACTCCTCATCGCTCCACGGATCGTCGATCAACCTGGCCGTCAGGTCGCGTGAGATCTGCTCCTCCGATGTGTCGGGGGTGAGGCTGGCGTGCAGAAGCGCCGCGACCGCGGATAGGTCGGCTCGGTCAAAGGGGCGTATCTCAGCCATGCGCCCGCGACACTACCGAGAGGATGTGACTTGGATGATCGCCACTGCTCAGCAGCGGAGTTCGAAGTGAGTGCGTCGCGGGGCACTCAGGAGGCGCCCGCGGGAGTCGCCTTCGATCCGGCGGAGTGCATCGAGCGACTCGCAAAGGGCACTGCGGATGCCATTCGCGGTCTCGGACGGAAGGGGGCGGTGGTGGCCGTTTCGGGCGGCATCGACTCCAGTGTCACCGCCGCGCTGTCTGTGCGCGGTCTTGGAGCCAAGAACGTGCTCTGCCTGCGGCTCCCGGAGCGCGACGTGGGCAGCAGCTCCTCCGATCTCGGCTTGGAGCTCGCCGAGGCGCTCGACGCCCCAACCGTCGAGGAGTCGATCAGCGATGCGCTGGAGGCGCTTGGTTGTTACGCCCAGCGCGACGAGGCGATCCGCAAGGTGTTCCCCGACTACGAACCGGACTGGAAGCACAAGTTGATTCGCTCGGCGCCGACCGGCGGGATCATTTTCTTTTCCCTGGTGGTCGAGCGGCCCGACGGGACCCAGGAGCAGCGCCGCATGCCCCCGGACGCCTACCGCGAACTGCTCGCCGCCACCAACATGAAGCAGCGGGTCCGCAAGTTGCACGAGTACACCTGGGCCGACCGCCTCAGCTACGCCGTTGTCGGCACCCCCAACCTGCTCGAGTACGACCAGGGGTTCTTCGTCAAGGGCGGCGACGGACTTGCCGATGTGAAGTCCATCGCCGGTGTCTACAAGTCACAGGTCTATGCGATGGCATTTGAGCTCGGACTCCCCGAATCGATCACCGGGCAAAGGCCCACCACTGACACCTTCAGCTTGCCGCAGACCCAGGAGGAGTTCTACTTCGGCTACCCGTACGAGCAGATGGACGTTCTGATGTGGGGCCACACGCAGGGTGTCGATGCGGGCGAGCTTGCCCCCCGCGTCGGACTGGAGGCCTCGCAGGTCGAGGCCGCCTACAGCGAGATCGAGCGCCGGCGCGTGGCCACCGAGTATCTGGCGGCCCCCGCCGTCCTGGTGGAGCCCCCGGACTGATGTGCGGAATCGCCGGGATCGTTCGCCCGCGGGCCGGGCCGCCACCCGACGAGCAGGCACTGCTGCGGATGGCCGGCGCCATCCGCCACCGTGGGCCCGATGGCTTCGGCTACTCCCTCGAGGATGGGGCTGGGCTGGTCAACACCAGGTTGTCGATCTTCGACCTTCCGGGAGGCTGGCAGCCGATCGAGGATGGCCCCGGCGGCTCGATCATCGTTTACAACGGCGAGGTCTACAACCACTACGAGCTGCGCCGGGACCTGGAGTCGCGCGGAGAGTCCTTCCGCACCACCACTGACACCGAGGTCGTGCTGCGGCTGCTGGAGCGTGAGGGAACGGCGGCGCTCGATCGGCTCAACGGGCAGTTCGCGCTCGCATGGTGGCAGCCGGGACCGCGTCGACTGACCCTGGTCCGCGACCGCTTCGGTGTGCGGCCGCTGCACTACGCGCTGCTTGACAACGGCACGCTCGTCTTCGGCTCGGAGGCAAAGGCGATCTTCGCCTCCGGAGAACTGGACGCAGCGCCGGACCTGCGCGGCGTCGACGACGTTTTCACGCTGTGGGGGCCGCGCCCGCCACGCACCGTCTTTCGCGGCGTCAGCCAGGTCCCGCAGGGTGGGTTGCTGGTCTGGGAGGCGGGCCGCATCGTCGAGGACCGGACCTGGTGGACCCCGTCCTTTGACGCCAATGGGGGCCCGGAGGGCGATCTCGAGGAGCTAATGCGCGACAGCGTGCGGCTGCGATTGCGGGCCGACGTTCCTGTGGGCGCCTACCTCTCCGGCGGGCTGGACTCGAGCCTCATCGTTGCCCTGGCCCAACAGGAGACCGACCATCAGCTGCGCACCTTCTCGGTCGCCTTCCAGGACCCGCGCTACGACGAGCGAAGCCATCAGGAGGAGGTGGCCCGAGCGCTCGGCACCGACCACCACGTGGTCGAGGCGGGCCCTTCCGAGATAGCCAACGCGTTCCCCGACGTTGTCCGCCATGCCGAGCAGCCGCTGGTCAGGACCGCGCCGGTGCCGCTGTTCCTGCTCTCCGCCGAGGTGCGCGCCAATGACATCGTCGTCGTGGCCACGGGGGAGGGGGCAGATGAGCTGTTCTGGGGCTATGACCTGTTCAAGGAGGTCGTCGTCCGCGAGCTGCACCAACGCGATCCCGAGCGGGCGCGGGAGCTGCTCGACGAGCTGTACGGGTACCTTCCCGCAAGCGCCCGCCGCGGCCCCGCCTGGGACCGCTTTCTGCTCGAGACCGGCGACCCCGGCGACCCGCTCACGTCGCACATGACCCGCGTCGAGGCGACTGCGGCGGTGAAGGCCTTCTACCGGCCCGAGGTTGCGGCCGAGGTTGGCGAGGGGCAATCGCTGGATCGGCTGCGCGCCGGACTACCCGCCTCATTCGGCGACTGGAGCAGCCTCGAGCGGGCCTCGTGGTTGGAGATCAACACGCTTCTGGAGCCCTACCTGCTGGCCGCGCAGGGCGACCGGGTCGCGATGGCGCACGGGGTCGAGGGCCGCTACCCGTTCCTCGACCATCGGGTCTTTGAGCACGCCGTGCGCCTGCCGGCCGAGCGCAAGCTGGCCGGCATGGAGGAAAAGGCCGCGCTGCGCGAGCTCGCCGCGGACCTGCTCCCACCGGAGATCGTCAGCCGCTCGAAGCAGCCCTACCGCGCGCCGGAGGTGGCGCCCTTCTTCGCCCAGGGTGCGCCCGCCTGGGTCGAGGAATCACTCTCCTCAGAGGCGCTGGCGGAGACGGGAATTTGGGACGACGGACGCGTCGCCGGGCTGCTTCGCCGCTGCCGTGCGGGGCGCACAACCGGGTTTCGTGAGGGCATGGCGCTGGTCGGCATCCTCTCCACCCAGTTGTGGCATCGTGCCTTCTTTCGTTCAGGACTCGATGCCTACACGGCAGACACCGATGAGCCACGCGTGAGACTCGACCGCACCGAAGCGAAGGAGATCGCATGACCGAAGCCGCCACCGACATCCGGGCGGACATGCGGTCCTTCCTGGAGGAAAACCTCCTCTACATGCACCCCGGGGTCGAGCTGAAGGACGGCGACGACTTCCTCGCCCTGGGAATCATCGACTCCCTCGGGTTCGTCGAGCTGGTCGAGGAGGTCCAGTCGCGCTTCGAATTGACGATCGACGACGTCGAGATCACCGAGGAGAACTTCGGCTCGATCGACGCGATCGCCAACTTCGTTGCCTCGAAGCAGTCCTCTTGAGCGCCCCCTCGATCGCAGAAGACCTCTCTCGAAACGCGGCTCGCGATCCCGACCGGATCGCGGTGATCGCCGGCGAACGGCAGGTCTCCTTCGGTGAGCTGAACGAGTTGACCGACCGCTTGGCGGCCGGCCTGCGCGGGCAGGGCGTACAGCGGGGAGACCGAGTCGGGATCATGCTCCCGAACGGGGTTGATGCCGTGGTTGCGATCGAGGGGACGCTGCGCGCCGGCGCCGCGATCATGCCGATTAACCCGACCGCCAAGCACGACCGGGTGAGCGACCTGATGGAGCGCTCCGAGGCAGCGGCGCTGCTCTGCGACAACGAGCGGGCGGGGGAGGTGGCCGAGGCGATGTCGGCAATCGGCGAGGTGCCGTGGTTCTCCGACCTCGATGAGCTGAGCTCCGACGTGCCCGCCCCGACCGAGACGCCGGACGATGCCGACCTCGCCGCGCTGATGCACACGTCGGGGTCGATCGGCGGGCCGAAGGGCGTCATGCACTCTCACGGCGGGCTCGGCTTCGTCACCGACTCGATCATCGAGTACCTCGAGATCAGCCCCGACGACAGGGTCCTCAATCTGCTGCCGCTCTCGTTCGGCTACGGGCTCACGCACCTGCTGTTCTGCCTGCG
>JBBQNM010000067.1:0-12282 GCA_038329895.1 Solirubrobacterales bacterium
CGGCCAGTCCCGAAGCCACTCGATGGTCGCCACCAAGCGCCGCTTCAACCCGAACCTCCAGAAGGTCCGGATCCAGGACGGCGGGCGCACGCGGCGGGTCTACGTCTGCACCCGCTGCCTGAAGTCGAACAAGGTCACCAAGGCCGCATAGGCGTAGATTCCCGGTCGCCCCATGGCCGATCCCTCTCTAGAGAGATTCCGCCGGGTGATGCGCGCCGCCTACGCGAACCTCGAAGCACGACGCGACGAGGTCAACGACCTCAACGTCTTCCCGGTCGCCGACGGCGACACCGGCGACAACATGGCGATGACGATGCGCGCCGTGATGGCCGAGCTCGACCATCTCGACGGCCAGATGGTCGACGAGGTCGGTCGCACCCAGCTCGTGCAGGCGCTGGCCCGCGCCGCACTTATGGGGGCCCGGGGCAACTCTGGCGTGATCCTGAGCCAGATCGTCCGCGGTGCGGCCGAGGAGCTGGCCAGCCGACCCGGAGAGCTGGTCGACCCGGTTCTGGTCGCCTCGGCCTTTGCCCGCGCCGCCGATGCAGCCTACGACTCGGTGCGCGAGCCCGCCGAGGGACCGATGCTGACCGTGTTCCGCGAGATGGCCCACTCGATCGCCCGCCAGCTCGCCCACCTTGACGCCGAAAAGCAGCGGCTCGCCCCCGACGTCAGCGACGCCGAGCAGGACGCGCTGCTGGCCGAGGTTCTGGAGCGCGCGATCGAGGATGGCCAGCAGGCGGTGGAGCGGACACCGGAGCAGCTCGAGGTGCTGCGCGAGTCCGGCGTCGTCGATGCCGGCGGCTACGGCCTGGTCCTGATCCTGGCCGGGGTCGTCGCCGGATTGCGCGGCGACGACTCAGAGGCCCCCCCGATCGCCCATCACGAGCCCCCGCGTGTCACCAGGCCCCACCACGAGGACAGCCGCTTCCGCTACTGCACCAACTTCATCGTCACGGGGTCGGACCTGGTCGGGCGCGGGTTCGTCCCCCGGCTCGAGGAGCTGGGCGACTCGGTACTCGTGGTTGGCGACGAGGCGACCCTGAAGGTGCACGTGCACACCGACGAGCCCGAGGCCGCTGTGGCGCTGTTCGAGGGGTCGGGCGGGGTGAGCCAGCTCGACGTCGGCGACATGCGCGAGCAGATCGCCGAGCGCCGCGAGCGCCTGCGCCTCGGCCGAACCGGGGTCGTAGCGGTGATCGCCGGCGAGGGCATGCGCGCCCTGTTCGAAGATCTCGGCGCCCACGTCGTCGACGGCGGTGAGACGCTGAACCCATCCACCTACGAGCTGCTCGCCGGTATCCACGAAGTGGTGGCCGAGGAGGTCCTGGTGCTGCCCAACTCCTCCAACGTCGTGATGGCCGCCGAGCGCGCTGCGGAGCTTTCCGAGAAGCCGACCCGTGTGGTTGGGTCAACCTCCCAGCAGGCGGGCCTGTTGGCCCTGGTCGAGGTGGACCCCGAAGCTCCTGCGGCCGAGAACGCCGATCGTCTCGACTCGGCCCTGGCGGAGATCCGAACCGGCGCTGTCGCGCCGGCGGCCCGCGACGACGCCCAGGGTCGCTTTCGACGCGGCGACGCGGTCGGGTTCGTCGGCGAGGAGGTAGTCGCCTGGGGCGGAGCGGGCTCGACCCTGGCGGCGACGATCGAGCGGCTCGGTGCCGATGCTGAGCTGGTCACGGTGATCGGAGGCCGCGACGCGCCGATCCCGCTGGTCGAGATCAGCGCCCACGCGCCGGCGGCGATCGAGTTGGAGGTCCAGGAGGGAGGGCAGCCGCACTACTGGTGGCTGCTCGCCGCGCAATGAGATGAGCGAGGGCGACGACTCACCCCTCCTCTGGCAACTGCGCTTCTCGCATTTCAACGAGAAGGCCCGCTGGGCGCTCGACTACAAGCGCATTCCTCACCGCCGCCGTTCCCTGGTGCCCGGGCGGCACGTTGGGCGCTCGAGACGGCTGGGTGGCACCGGCACGACGCCGCTACTCGAGCTCGATGGGGAGGTAATTGGGGATACGACGCAGATCGTCGCCGAGCTGGAGCAGCGGCAGCCGGATCCTCCGCTCTACCCCGATACGGAGATCGAGCGCAAGGCGGTGCTGGAGTTGGAGGAGCACTTCGACGAGGAGCTGGGGCCGGGGGTCCGCACCGCCATCTTTCACGCCATCCTGCCGTACCGGCGAGTCGCTGTTCCGCTCACTTCGCAAGGTCTCGGAACGGGGGTTCGGATCTTCTTCAACGCTGGCTATCCGGCGATCCGGCGAGCCGTGAGGAAGGCGATGGATGCCGATGACGAGGGTGCGCGGCGTGGACGGGAGACAACGGTGCGGGCGCTGGACTTCATCGAGGAGGAGCTTGGGGGACGCGAGTACCTGGTCGGCGACCGCTTCAGCGTCGCCGACCTCGCCGCAGCCGCGCTTCTGTGCCCGCTGGTTGCGCCGCCGGAGTTCGCCTACGAGTGGCCTCCGGCCTGGCCCGAGGAGTGGGAGCAGTTCCGCCGCTCCCTTGCCGACCGGCGTGGCTACCGCTGGGTGCAGGAGATGTTCTCGCGCCACCGCGGTGTCTCGGCGGCGGTCAGCGACGACTGACATGCCCGGCGTAGACTCGCCGCACATTGAGCGCGGCACCGGAAGATGAGCCTGGACAGCGACGGCCCCCGGTCCTCTGGCAGTACACGTTCTCGAACTTCAATGAGAAGGCGCGCTGGGCTCTCGACTACAAGGGGATCCCGCACGTGCGCAACTCGCTCTTCCCGGGCGGTCAGCGCGCGCTGCGCTTCTCCCGGACCGGGACGGTTCCGGTCCTCGACCTCGGCGCGGAGCGGGTCGTTGACTCGACCGCGATCATCGCGGCGCTCGAGCGCCAATGGCCGGACCCGCCGCTCTACCCGGCGGACGAGATGGAGCGCGAGCGAGCGCTCGAGCTAGAGGACTTCTTCGATGAGCATGCTGGCCACGAAATGCGGCGGGCGGGCTTTTGGGAGATGCGGGACGACCCCGGCACTGTGAGCGCTTTGCTCGCCACCGGGCAGGGGAAGTGGGCACGCCCTGTGATACGCACCATGCTGCCGGTCGCAATGGCTTGGGCGCGGCGCCGCTACAAGATTTATGAGGCGGATGCGGAGGAGGCGCGGGTGGAGGTGGCCGCCGCGCTCGATCGGATCGAGGCCGAGCTGCAACCCAGCGGCTATCTGGTCGGTGGCTCGTTCAGCGTTGCCGATCTGACCGCCGCCGCCCTGCTGTATCCGCTTGTGAACCCGCCGGAATACCAGTATCGGCTTCCCCAACCGCCAGACCGCTTGCAGAGCTGGATGGACTCCTTTGCCGGGCACTCCGCCGTCGCTTGGATCGGCGAGATGTGGCGGCGGCATCGAGGCAGGTCGGCTGAGGTCGGGGCCGCTCTTGCAGCGCAGTAGCCGGCGCTACCAGCCCTCGGTCCCCGGCTCGCCCTTGTGCGGTCCGACGATCTCGTCGGTGATCCAGCCGCCATAGAAGTCGCCGGCCTGCGGGCGCACCCGTTCGTCGTCGAGGTAGCACTCGACGCGCCCCGGGTAGAAGGCGATGTGGTCGCGCAGCTCGGGGTATGCGTCCTTGGGCTCGGTGTAGGTCCAGGCCGCCCGCTCCGCGCGGTCGTCCTCGTGGACCACGTCGAAGTAGGAGGCCTTCCCCTTCCACTCGCACACCGTGTGGCCCTCGGTCGGCTCCAGCAGCTCGGCTCGTACGTCCTCGGGAGGGAGGTAGATGGTCGGCGGGCTGGCGGTCTCCAGCACCCGCAGGGCGCGGTCGGACTCGGCGACTGTGCGGCCGGCATGGGTGACCCTGACCCGGCGCTCGCACGAAACGACGGCCGGAGGGCGTGGGTAGTCCCACACCGACTCGGTCGCGAGCCCGTTGGCGGCGGTGCGCGAGTTGGCCATCGTCGCCCAAGCGTAGCCTTCGCCCTGTGAGTGCGAGGCTCTTCAAGAGAGCTTGGCCTTGGGCCGAGCGCGAACCTACTGTGCGATGAGCGAGTCAGCGGCCCCGGCCGCCACTGAGCCATGCGGCGAGACGAAGGCCCCCGCCGCAGAGGAGCCGCCGCGGGCGTTCGGCAGCGGCGAGGCGACGAGCCGCGAGCAGTTGCTCGCAGCGCCGCTGCGATGGCCGCGCCCCGCCAGCCTGGCGGCATCGCTGCAGACCCTGGCCGGAATTGGGCCCAAGCTCTCAGTTGCCGCTGGCGAGGCCGGGGTCGAGACGCTCGGTGACCTCCTGCTGCGGGTGCCGCACGGCTACCGCGACCGTACTGAGCTGCGCCAGCTCGACGATCTGAAGATCGGCGAGGAAGCGACGGTGCAGGTGGAGGTGCGCAGCGCCCGCCTGCGGCCGACCCGCCGCCGCGGGCTGACGATCGTCGAGGCGAAGGTGGCCGACGACTCCGCGACGCTGAGCGCGACCTGGTTCAACCAGGCCTGGCTGGCCGAGAAGCTGACACCGGGGACGCCCCTGCTGCTGCACGGCCAGCTCGACCGCCGCGGCTTTCGGGTCGCCGAGTACGAGTTGCTCGATGCCGGCCAGGATGGCTCGGTCGATTCGGAGGAGCGCCTGCTTCGCGGCGCGGCGCCTGGTCGGCGCCCGCCGCCCGGTCTTCACACCACCGGGCTGGTCGCGGTCCATCCGGCGACCGAGAAGCTGCGCGCGCAGCGGCTCCGCGAGTGGGTCTGGCAGGCCGCCGGGCTGGCAGGCGACGCGATCGAGCCGCTGCCGGCCGAGCTTCGGGCGCGACGTGAGCTGGCCGGCGTCGCCGACGCGCTGGTCGCCGTGCACTTTCCAGCCGACGCCGAGCAGGTCGAGGCAGCCCGCAGGCGGCTTTGCTTCGAGGAGCTGATGCTCTACCAGGCCGCGTTGGCGACCCGGCGCCGGCAGCGCCGCAGCGTCCGACGCGGCCCGGAGCTTGGCAAGCCGGGCGAGCTGGCCACGAGCTGGATCGAGTCGCTGCCCTTCGATCTGACCGCCGATCAGCGACGGGCGCTGGAGGAGATAGACGTCGACCTCGACTCCGGCGAGCCGATGCAGCGCCTGCTGATGGGCGAGGTGGGCTCGGGCAAGACCGTGGTCGCCGTCTACGCCATGCTGCGCGCGCTGGAGGCCGGCTACCAGGGGGCATTGATGGCGCCGACCGAGACCCTGGCTGAGCAGCACGCGGCGACTCTCGACCGCCTGCTCGCCGGCCGGGCGCTGCCCTTTGCGCTGATCACCGGCGCAACCGGCGCCGCCAGGCGCCGCGAGGCACTGGGCCGGCTCGCGTCGGGAGAGCTTGGGCTCGTGGTCGGCACCCATGCGTTGATCGAGCCGGATGTCGAGTTCGCCCGCCTCGGCGTCTGCGTGGTCGACGAGCAGCATCGCTTCGGGGTCCGCCAGCGGGCGGCGCTCGATGCCAAGGGGCCGAACGGCGCCGCTCCCCACACGCTGCACATGACCGCCACGCCGATTCCCCGGACCCTTTCGCTGACCGCCTACGGTGACCTCGACTCGACCGTGCTGCGGGAGCTTCCCGCCGGCCGCCGGCCGGTGCAGACCTGGTGGGTGGAGGAGGAAAAGCGGGCCGGCGCGTACGAGTTCATCCGCGAGCGCCTGGGTGAGGGCCGCCAGGCCTTCGTCGTCTGCCCGCTGGTCTCAGAGTCGGAGAAGCTTCAGGCCCGTGCCGCTGGCGAGGAGGCAAAGCGCCTGGCGGCGGGCGAATTCGAGGCGTTCGAGGTCGACCTCCTGCACGGCCAGATGCCGTCGGCCCGCAAGGCCGAGGCGATGCAGCGCTTCGTGGGTGGCGGAACCGACGTGCTGGTGGCGACCAGCGTGATCGAGGTGGGCATCGACGTCCCCAACGCAACCGTGATGCTGGTCGAGGGAGCGGAGCGCTATGGCGTCTCGCAGCTTCACCAGCTGCGCGGCAGGGTCGGGAGGGGCGAGCACGAGTCGTTCTGCATCCTGTTCGCCGATCAGGCCGGCGAGCTGGCGCGGAGCCGGCTCGAGGCGGTGGCCGGTGAGCGCGATGGTTTCGCGCTCGCCGAGGTGGACCTTGCGCTGCGCGGCGAGGGCGAGATCCTCGGCACGCGCCAGCACGGATTGCCGCGCTTCAGCGTCGCCTCGCTTCCCGAGGACACGCCGGCGCTGCTCGCGGCCCGCCAGGAGGTCCTCGAGCTATTGCGCAGCCACGGATCGCTTGAGGCGCCGCAGCTGGGCCCGCTGATGGACGCGGCACGCGACCGCTTCGGCGACGAGGCGGTCGAGCCGATACCGCCATGAGAGTGGTCGCGGGCGAGCTCGGTGGAAGGCGACTGGTGGCGCCACGTGGCTGGAGCGTGCGTCCCACCTCCGACCGCGTCCGCGAGGCGATCTTCTCGGCGCTCGGCGACATCGAGGGGGCGCGCGTCCTCGACCTCTACTGCGGCACCGGGGCGCTGGGGGTCGAGGCGATCTCGCGCGGCGCCGAGGCGGCGACACTCGTCGACCGGGACGTGCGCGCAGCTTTGGGCAACGTCCGCAACCTGGGACTCAACGACCGCATCGACCTGGTCCGTGCCAATGTGGTCGACTGGCTCAAACCCCGAGCAACGAGGAACGAGGAACGCATTCCGAGCTTCGATCTCATCTTTCTGGATCCCCCTTATAAACTCGCCGACCGCCTTGGGCCCGAACTCGACCCACACCTGCCCGGTCATCTCGCAGAGGGAGGACGCGTGATCGCCGAGTGCGCCGCGCGACGGCCTCTGGAGTTGTCGCTGCCGCTGCTCCGCGAGCGGCGCTACGGCGGCACGCTGGTCACTTTCCATGGTGCCCCGGAGGAGCAGCGATGAGCGACGGGCGCACGGTCATCTGCCCGGGCAGCTATGACCCGGTCACCAACGGCCACCTCGACATCATCAGCCGGGCCGCCAGCGTGTTCGACCGCGTGATCGTCGGCGTGGTCAACAACCCGGTTCGCAAGCCGGGAACACTGTTCAACGCCGAGGAGCGGCGCGACTTCATCGAGGAGGCAACCGCCGACCTCGAGAACGTCGAGGCCGAGGTGTTTGCGGAGCTGGTGGTCGAGTTCGCGCGCCAGAAGGGGGCCAGCGCCGTGGTCAAGGGCTTGCGGGCGATCTCGGACTTCGAGTACGAGTTCGAGATGGCGCAGCTCAACCGTCTGCTGGCCGCCGAGATCGAGAGCATCTACATAATCGCCTCGCCGAGCTACAGCTTCCTGTCCTCGACCGGGGTGAAGGAGATGGCCACATTCGGCGGCGACGTCTCCGAGCTTGTCCCGCCGTCAGTTGCCGCCGCCCTCGCCAAGCGGCTCGGGAAAACCTGATGCGGTCAGCAGTTTTCTGTAGCGATGGGCGCTCGTTTGCAAAAAGCAGTGGAAATCAAGATCTCGGCGCCAAATCTGTTCGGGGTGCGTAGGCTTACCGACCACAAATGGACGTCCTGGTTCTCATAGACAAGCTCGACGACCTCGTCCACAACGCCAGGCCGGTCCCGTTGACCGACCAGGTGCGCGTCGACCGTGAGGAGGTTTACGACCTCTTGGACCAGATGCGCGCCACGATTCCCGAGGAGATAAAGCAGGCTCGCTGGATCGTCAAGGAGCGTCAGGAGATGCTCGCGGAGGCGAAGCGCGAGGCCGAGCGGATCGTCCGCGAGGCCCGCGAGCAGCAGTCACGCTTGATCGCCGACGAGGAAATCACAAAGCAGGCCGAGCGCGCCGCCGACGAGATCGTCGAGGAGGCGCGCGGCCGCGAGCGCGAGATCCGGCTCGGCGCCGAGGACTACGCCGACGAGATCCTCAACACGCTCGAGGTCAACCTTCAGAAGTTCCTCGCCGCCGTGCAGCGCGGCCGCGATCGTCTCGCCGGGCGCGACGAAGAGCCGGCCGAGATCGAGCAGTAAACCGCCGGCAGGCGCATCCCCAGGTAGTGGTGGAGCCCTACCGACTATTGCCCTAGTTTGGCGTTTTACCGACTAGTGCGGTTGCAGGTGGGTGGCGGCGCTGGCAGAGTCCGACAAGGCACTACGGATTGAGCCACGGATGGCTTTGGCGTTCTACATCAGACCAGGCTCCAGAGCGGAGCCCGGCGGGGGTCCGCAATGAGCGGGCTCGCCGCGACGCTGCGCGAAGCCGAGCCCGGGACCAGGGTCCGTCTGGAGATGGAGGACGGCAGCGAGGTCGCTGGCGCCCTTGGGCGGGTAAACGGCGAGACCGTCGATCTGGATGACGGTGACCAGCAGATCGAGCTGAGACAGGTGAAGCGCATGAATCTCGAGTTCAGCTCGACGCCGAAAAGCAGGGCGCAGCGCACGCGAGCCGCTTAGCGGTAGTCGGCGACCACGGCCGCGAGGTCGTCCGCCGTCCAGACGACCTCGCCGCCGCACCACTCGGCCAGGTCCTCGGCGGTGTCGGGGAAGTCGACCTCGGGCTCCAGCGAAGCGATCTCCACTTCGGCCTTGACAACATCACCAAGCACCAAGGCCTTGGACTGCTCGCGCACCCGCCTGAACAGCAGGTGCTTCTCGCCGTCGGTGAGGTGATGGACCGAGAGCACTGAGATCACCAGGTCCCAGGGCCCGTCGGGAAGTGGGTCCTCCATGCGCGCGAGCTGTACGTCCTCGACCAGCTCGCGGGCGCGGAAGACCATGTCGGGGCTGGAATCCAAGCCGGTGATCTGCGCCTCCGGGTATGCCTTGAGGATCCGCTTCGTGGTCTCGCCGGTCCCGATGCCGAGCTCCAACACGCGGGCGGGCGGGAACGGGATCGCGGCAACGGCCTGGTTCTGAAGCTCGTCGTAGCGGGGGACGTCGGCCCGAATCGCCTCCAGGTAGGTCTCGGATATGGAGTGAAATTGAGCGCTCACGCTAACCTCGGTGGCGATCATCGTAGTCGTCGTTCGAGGGGAGGCCGATCGCATTGCCCGACCAAGCCAGCACCGTCGATCTCGCCCGCCTCTCGCTGTCCCACGGGGAGGCGGGGACCCTCCACGTGCCTGTGCGCCCGCTGCCGCTCGAGCTCGGCGGTCAGGACTACTCGGCCCAATCCGGGGTCCTCGACGCCCGCCTCGACGTGTCGCGCACCAATGCCGGCTACGCGCTGCGACTTCGCCTCGCTGTTCGCCTCGAAGGCCCCTGCCACCGCTGTCTCGATGACGCCGCGGTCGAAGTTCAGGTCGACGTCCGCGAGGTCGAGCACCCGAGCGCCGCCGACGAGGAGCTTCGCAGCCCCTACGTCGACGGGGAGGAGCTCGAGGTCAGCCGTTGGGCCCACGACGCTGTCGCATTGGCTCTGCCGGGCCAAATCCTCTGTCGAGCGGATTGCGCCGGACTGTGCCCGGTCTGCGGCGAATCGCTCAATGACGCCGACCCAGAGGCCCACCGCCACGAGGGGGGAGGTGACCCACGGTGGGCGAAGTTGCGCGAGCTGCGCCTCGAATGAGGATCGAGCAGGTGGGCGAGGGCGACCTGGCCGACCTGCTGCCGATGATGCGCGCCTACTGCGACTTCTACGAGGTTGCGCCCCGCGACGCCGATCTGGAGGGACTCGCGCGGGCGCTGATCGCCGACCCCGAGCTCGAGGGCGTCCAGCTGCTCGCCCGCGGCGACGGCGGTGAGCCGCTCGGCTTCGCCACCGTCTTCTGGAGTTGGCAGACGCTGAGTGCGGCGCGGGTCGCGGTGATGAACGATCTCTTCGTGGTGCCCGAGGCCCGCAAGCAGGGAGTCGGCCGGGCGCTGATCGAGGAGTGCCGGCGCCGCGCCGGCGAGCGGGGCGCCGCCGAGGTCGTCTGGGAGACGGCGCACGACAACGAGACAGCGCAGCGCCTCTACCGCGCCGTCGATGCACGCGAATCACGCTGGCTCAGTTATTCGCTCGAGGTCTAGCCGGAGCTCGTCCCCGATACCATCCTCGCTTCGATGGCCGTCCCCAAGAAGAGGACTTCGCGGGCGCGACGCGACAAGCGCCGCGCCACGCACAAGGTGTCGGCAGCGCGGCTCAACGAGTGCCCGCGCTGCCACAGCCCGCGCCTGCCACACCGGGTCTGCCCGGTGTGCGGCACCTACGCGGGGCGCGAGGTGATCCGCCACGAGGTCACCGAGGCGCCGGCGGCGCCGGCAGAGCAGGCCGAGCAGGAGGAGTAGTTGGCCGCTGTGGTCGCCCTCGACGGCTTCGGTGCCGAGCGGGGGTTCGACGTGCTTGCCGAGGGCGCGCGCCAGGCCGCCGCGGGAGGGATTCGGCTGCGGGTCTTCGGGCCGCCCGGACAACTCCGCTTGGACGACGTCGATGGCGTCGAGGTCGTGCCGACCGAGGAATGGATCAGCAACGAGGAGGAACCGGCAGCCGCGGTGCGCTCGCGACCCGAGGCATCGATCGTTCGCGCCGCCCGCGATGTCAGCGAGGGCAATGCGGGCGCCCTGGCGAGCGTCGGCTCGACAGGTGCGGCGATGGCCGCGGCGACCCTTGGGATACGACGCCTACAGGGGGTGCAGCGACCGGCGCTTGCCGCCGTGCTTCCTCTTCCCGGCAAGCAGGTCCTCTTCCTCGACGTCGGCGCAAACGTCGAGGTCCGCGCGCAGCACCTGATCCAGTTCGCCTTCCTGGGCGCCGCGTTCAGCGAGGCCGTGCTCGGGGTCGCCAGACCCAAGGTCGGCCTGCTCTCGGTCGGGGAGGAAAGCGGGAAGGGGACACCCGACGTCGTCGAGGCGCACGCTGCGCTCGCCGCCGCGGAGGGGATCGACTTCGTCGGCAACGTGGAGGGGGTTGACCTGCCGGCCGCGGTGGCCGACGTCGTGGTCACCGACGGCTTCACCGGGAACGTCGCTCTGAAGCTGATGGAGGGCACGGCCAAGGTCGTGACCGGGGCAATCCGCGACGCCGCGCGCTCCAACCCGATCGCGGCCGCCGGAGGGCTGCTGATGCGCCCGGCGCTGGGCGGCCTGCGCAAGGAGTTCGCCCCCGACACGACCGGGGGCGCGGTGCTGCTCGGCCTGCGCAGTCCCGCCGTGGTCGGGCACGGAGGCTCGGCCCCCGAGGGAGTCGCCAATGCGGTGCGATTGGCGGCCCGCTGCATCGAGCAGCGCGCGGTCGAGCGCACCGGGGACCTTCTGCGCAGGGGTCACGCGACACGGGGCGACCTCGCGCGGCCCGCTGGGTCGGCCGAGCGGATCGAGGCGTGATAGGAAGGGCACCATGACCCGTGACGAGGTGATGACCAAGGTGCGCGGACACCTCGCCGCCGAGCTCGAGATCGACCCCAGCAGGATCGAGGCCGTAACGCGCTTCAAGGAGGACCTCGAGGCCGACTCGCTCGACCTCTACGAGCTGGTGATGGAGCTCGAGGACGACTACGGGATAAGGGTCTCCGAGGAGCAGGCGGCTCAGATCAAGACGGTCGGCGACGCGGTCGAGTTCGTGATCGAGCACGCGCCGGTCTGAGTCGGGTACGAGGCCTGATGCCGGAGCCGAGCGAGGGGACGGTAGGGGAAGAGCTGAAGACCGCGGCCGAGCCGCTCTCGGAGCTGATTGAGGCATTGCCCGAGGACTTGGCCAGCCAGGCGCTCACGCATCCCTCCTGGGTCGAGGACCGCACGATCTCCTACGAGCGGCTGGCGTTCCTCGGCGACAGCGTGCTCGGCCTTGCGGTCGCCTCGGAGGTCTTCTCGCGGTTCGCCGAGCAGGACAGCGGGCGCCTCACCAAGACGCTGAACCAGTCGGTAAGCGGGACATCCTGCGCGGCGGTCGGCCACGCCCTGGGCGTCCCCGAGCGGCTGCGCCAGACCGCCCCGGCGGACACCGGCGCCGGCATCCCGGTTGAGGTGCTGATCGGCGCAGAGCGCCCGCTGCCCGAGATCACCGAGGCGCTGATCGGCGCCTGCTATCTGGCCCACGGCTTCGAGCGCACCGCGTCCGCGGTCGCCGCCGCGTTCGGGCCGCAGATCGAGTTCGCCGCAAGAACCCGAGTCGACTTCAAGTCGGCGCTCCAGGAGCTGCTCGCCAGCCGCGGCGCGCTCGTAAGCTACGACGTGGTCAGCGAGGCGGGCCCGCCCCACGACCGGACCTTTGAGGTAGCGGCGATGCTCGATGGCGAGCAGGTGGGCCGCGGCGAAGGTAGAAGCAAAAAGACGGCCGAGCAGGCAGCCGCCGAAGAGGCCTTGGAGCGCCTCGATACCTAGGTCCCGCTTCGCGTCCGATCCGCCCGCGAGCCTACGCACCGCAGACCAGCCGCCATGTACCTCAGATCGATCACGCTGAAGGGGTTCAAGTCGTTCCCCGAACGCACGAAATTGCGCTTCT
>JBBQNM010000068.1:0-12119 GCA_038329895.1 Solirubrobacterales bacterium
CGCTTGCGAGGGGAGCTGCTTGTTGTGCTCCTGCCGTGGATGAGACCTGGCGAATCCCTCAAGTTCTCACTAGAGAAAAAGTTGGTCTCGTCCTCTATGGAGGTCGCTATCTCAGGGGGATTGGTGCTGGCGGCGCCAACGGCGATCACTGGATTGCTCGACTGGCTCGACATCCCGAAGGGAACGCCCGCCCGCACCGTGGCAACGGTCCACCTCCTGACCATGGTCACGGCGACGGTCCTGTTCGCGCTGACCTGGCTGGCGCAGCGGCCCGGATACAACGACGAGGAGATCAAGACCCTGGCGCTTGTCCTTGGCCTCGTTGCCGAGGCGACGCTGACGATCGGTGGCTACCTCGGCGGGGCGATCGTCTTCGTATACGGGCACCGGGTGCTCAAGTGGACCGACATCCCGGTCGCCGACGCCTTGACCCCCGGCAAGGCGGAGGAATCAGCTCGGCTACCCGGGCGCGGGCTTTAGCTTCCAGGCGGGGCCTTCGGAGACGCCGTCTCGGTTTCCATCAGGGCTCGCAGGCTGCGATGGTCCTCGGCACATGCCGGGCATCCTTCGAGATGCGCCCGCATGCCCGGCACGCTGGCATCGGCGTCGGCTTCGGCGAGCTGCATGTCGACATAGCGGTCGAGCTGCTCAAAGCATTCCTCGCAGCTCAGCTCCGGCCCTACGGGCCCGAGAAGTCGTTTCAGGAGGCTGGCATCGCTTGGGTTCTTGTTCTCGTTCATGGTCTCGATTTCAACTCAGTCGTTTCCAGTTCGGCTTCGAATCGCAATCCGGCACCGGTCAGATGGGCGCGCAACTTCTTGCGGGCGTCGTGGATCGTCTTGTAGAGGGCGCCGCGGGTGGTGTTGAGCCGCTCGGCCAGAACGTCGATCGGCACATCGTTGAGCGCCACCGCCACCAGGACTTCGCGCTGATGCGGTGAGAGGTCGCTCTCCATTGCCTTTCCGATCGAGCTGATGACCTCGTTGCTCTCGGCTTCGCTTGTCGGAGATTGGTCGCCTGCTGCGAGGACCGACCAGTGCTCAGGCTCGAGCGGGACCTCGCGTCCCTGCCAGGCGCGGCGACGAAGCTTTACGGCAGCCTCCAGCAGGGCGAACTTGTAGGCCCAGGTGGTGAAGCGGCTCTCGCCCCGGTAGCTGTCGAGCTTGCCGAGTATCGCCAGCAGGGCGTCGTCGGCGGCCTGGTTTGCCAGATCGTCGAAATCGCCCCCGCGCAGATGCGGGAGAGTCGCCCGCCGGCGGTTGATCTCGAACCGCGCGGCTCGCAGCAGCAGATCATGCAGGCGATGGCGGGCAGCCTCCCCACGCGACCCGTCTGCGCGCAGACCTAGAAGCCAGTCGCGCGACTCGGCATCGGGGCCGAGGGTCGGCTGGGCTACGCTGCGCTCGCTCATGGCAAGGGCCGGGGGAGGCCCGGCAGGCGCCTCGACCCTAGCTGAGCTGCGCGAAGCACTCAACACGGCTTGCTCTCGTGATCGAGCGGCGCCAGGATGCGCGCCGCCAGCCGCGGAGGACATCCGCGTTCGACCAGCTCGATCAGCGCGTGCAGGTCGACCGCGCAATCGGCGGCTGTGCGGGCTGCCAGATCGGCGTCGAAGCCGGCGCGCTGAAGCTGGCGCTGTCTCCAGTTGATCAGACGGCCGGCGGGCATAGGCCCCAGGGCCCCAGCGGAGGTTCCGTTGCTCGTTTTCGGCCTCATATGACCCGTTAGCGACCCCGCCAGGGCGCTTCTTACCTCACGCCGCGATCGGTGGAAGGCGTCGATGGTCGTGCATCGCCATCGGCAGCGGCGCCGGCGCCTGGCCGGCCTCGGCGGCATCCTCGTAGCCGCGGTGGATCAGCTCATCGCTGTGTGAGAAGTCGATTGGCGTGACCCCGAGCGGGCACGGCGGCGGCAGGATGATCAGCTCGGCCCGCTCGCGCAGCAGCTCGGCCTCGACCAAGAGCCTCCTCATCACCAGCAGGCTCATCGCGTGCAGAAGCATCGCCACCGCGCCGCGCGGCGCGGTGGCTAGCTCGCAGGCGTTGCCGGTGGGCAGAACGTAGATTCGCTCGGCGCCGAGCTCGATCGCGTCGGCGATCGGCGTGTTGTTCGACACGCCGCCGTCGATCAGCTTGCGCCCCTCCCATTCGACCGCGGGAAATACGCCCGGGATCGCGACGCTGGCCATCACCGCCTCCAATATGTCTCCTCGCGACAGGCGCAGTTCTCGACCGCTGAGCATGTCGGTGGTGATCACGTGGAGCGGGACCGGCGCCTGCTCGAGCGCCGCAAACTCAATGTGGTCTTTGACCAGCTCACGCAGCCGATGGTCGGAGATCAGGTGATCGCGGGCCCCGAAGAAGCCGAAGAAACCGGTCAGCGGACTGAGCGGGAACACCTGCCAGCGGCCGATTCCGTGCCAGACCGCGGCCAGCTCGTCTGCCGTCTCCGGGGTGGGGGGACGGGAGGCGAGGAAAGCTCCGTTCACCGCGCCGACCGAGGCTCCGATGATCAGATCGGGAGCCACCCCTCGCTCGTAGAGGGCGCGGACCATGCCGACCTGGATCGCGCCGAGGCTGGCTCCTCCGGAGAGGACCATTGCCGTCTTGGGCTGCTGTGAGGCCATGTCCGATTAGCGGAGGGCAAGTTGGGGGTTCTTACCGCGCCGCCTGTCGGTCGGGTTTCCATGTCCGTCGTCAGCGGCGCGTAAGAAGCGCGCTCGACAAGGCGCATACAGGGGGACCGGCTGGACGAGCCGGGGTCACCGTCAGCCACGAAAGGAAGAAATGAGCCCGCAACCCGAGACCGTCGTCATCGTCGGCGCCAGCCTCACCGGTGCGAGTGCCGCCCAGGCCCTGCGCGAGGAGGGGTTCGATGGCCGAATCGTGCTCGCCGGAGCGGAAGCGGAGCGTCCCTACGAGCGACCGCCGCTCTCCAAGGACTACCTGCGTGGTGAGGCCGAGGCAAAGCCGTTCGTTCACGAGCAGGGCTACTACGCCGATCACGAGATCGAGCTGCGGACCTCGACCTCCGTGGTCGATCTGGACACCGCCTCTTGCGAGGTCGTGCTCGAAGGCGAAGAGCGGCTGCCCTACGACAAGCTTCTGTTGGCAACCGGTGCCGAGCCGCGAGCGCTGCCGATCCCGGGAGCCGAGCTCGATGGCGTCAAGCAGTTGCGCACGCTTGCCGACTCCGAGGCGATCGGCACCCAAATCAACGCCGGAGCCCGCGTCGTCGTAATCGGCGGCGGATGGATCGGCTCCGAGGTCGCAGCCTCGGCGCGTCAGAAGGGGAACGAAGTGACGATCCTTGAGATGTCTGCGGTGCCGCTCGAGCGGGTCCTCGGGCCCGAGGTCGGCGCCGTCTACCGCGACATCCACGCTGATCATGGGGTGCGCTTTCTCGGCGAGACCGGGGCCGAGGCGATAGAGGGGGCTGGCTCCGTTGAAGCGGTCCGCACCTCGAGCGGAGAGCTGGTCGAGGCAGACCTCGTCGTTGTCGGCGTCGGCGTGACGCCGCGAGTGCAGCTCGCGGAGCGAGCCGGGATCGAGACCGACAACGGGGTCGTCGTCGACGCCAGCCTGCAGACCAGCGTTCCCGGTGTCTTTGCCGCCGGTGACGTCGCCAATGCTCATCACCCCTTCTACGGGCGCCGCGTCCGCGTCGAGCACTGGGCAAACGCCGGTGCTCAAGGGGCGCTGGCGGGTCGCGCCATGCTTGGTCAGGACGCCTCCTACGAGGAGATCCCCTACTTCTTCTCCGACCAGTACGAGGTCGAAATGGAGTACGGCGGCTTCGCAACCAGCTGGGACAGTGTCGTCTTTAGGGGCGACGTCGGGGGCAGGGAGTTCATCGCCTTCTGGCTCGAGGATGGCCGCGTCATCGCCGGGATGAACGTCAACGTCTGGGACGTCAACGAGACGATCCGCGAGCTGATCCGATCGCGAGAGCCCGTCGATGCGAAGCGCTTGCTCGATCCCGACCTGCCCCTCGCCGACCTGGCTTCAGAAGTCGTAGGCGGGCAGGAATGAGGTCCGATCGAAACGGACATCCCGGTCCGGTCGCGGCCGCTGCTCGCAACGGCAACTCGCCGGCCGTCGACGGGAACTCGCCCACTGTTGTTCAAGCGGGGATCGTCGATCTAGCCGTCGCAGAGCGCGCGGTGGCCGATCTCCTTGTCGCCCTCGGGGCCGAGGTCGACTCTGATCACCTGCGCGAGACGCCGCGTCGGGTGGCGCAGGCGTACGCGGAGCTGCTCTCGCCCACGCCGTTCAACGCGACGACGTTCCCCAACGACGAGGGTTACGACGAGCTGGTCATCGTCCGCAACATCCCGTTCCAGTCACTTTGCGCCCATCACCTTCTGCCATTTCACGGCACAGCTCATGTCGCCTACCTGCCGGGGGAGCGGATCATCGGCCTCTCCAAGCTCGGCCGCGTCGTGGATCTGTTCGCTCACGACCTCCAGGTGCAGGAGCGGCTGACCACCCAGGTCGCCGACTGGATCGAAGCGAGGCTCGAGCCGCGTGGGGTGGGGGTGATCGTCGAGGCAGAGCACTTCTGCATGTCGCTGCGCGGCGTCCAGAAGCCCGGCGCGCGAACGGTGACCTCGGCCCTTCGCGGCCTGGTCAAAGAGGACCCGCGCACGAGGCAGGAGTTCTTGAGCCTGATCACGACCTAGCGCAGGCCGAGCGGGTAAGAGATCGCGACCTCGCGACGCCAACGGAAAAGACAGTGAATAAGACCAGTCATCCACATCAAAGGAGGTCAGCATGTCAACGACCACCGTTACCGGCCGGCCAGCAACCGGCCCCCCGGCCACCAATGGGCACTCCTCGACAGTCGATCGCCTCAAGGCCGATCCCGCTTATCAGGCGTTCTGGCTGCTGCGAATCGGATTCGCCGCGCTTCCGATCCTCTTCGGCCTGGACAAGTTCTTCGACGTCCTCGTCAACTGGGAGATCTACCTCGCTCCCTGGATCAACGACATCGTTCCGGGCAGCGCAGCCGACGCGATGTATGCGGTTGGAGTGATCGAGATCGTGGCCGGCATAGCCGTCTTCGTCAAGCCGCGCTACGGCGCCTATCTTGTCGTCGCATGGCTGGGTGGGATCATCGTCAACCTGCTCACCCTCTCGGGCTACTACGACATTGCGCTGCGTGACTTCGGCCTGTTCGCCGGCGCCCTGACGCTCGCCCGGCTGGCGAGCAAGTACGACCCGCCGGGCCTGAGGATCAGCATCCATGCCTAAGTCCGAGGGATCATCCGCGGGCCACCGAGGCGTGGAGTCTGGCGACCGGCCAATGGCGAGACCAGCGAGAAGCGAGACGCCAGCCGTGAACCGACTCGAGCGCCTGCAAGAGGCCGGGGTTTCGATTTGGCTTGACACGCTCTCGCGCGAGCTGCTCGAAACGGGAGAGTTCGAGCGCCTGGTGCGCGACTACGCGGTGACCGGAGCAACCTCCAACCCGACGATCTTCGCCAAGGCGATCACTGACTCCGATCGCTACGACGAGCAGCTTCGCGCGGCCGCCGCCGGCGACGTCCGCGACCTTCAGGAGGTCTTCTTCCAGCTTGCCCTGGAGGACATCCGTCGCGCGGCCGAATTGCTGCAGCCGGTCTACGAGCGAAACGGCGGTGGTGACGGTTTCATCTCCTTCGAGTGCACCCCCGACCTCGCCGACGATACGGAGGCCACGATCGAGCAGGCGCTCGAGCTCTGGCACCGGCTCGAGCGGCCCAACGTGATGATCAAGGTGCCCGCCACGGCAGCCGGTGTGCCTGCGATCGAGGAACTCACGGACCGCGGCGTCAACGTCAACGTCACCCTGCTGTTCTCGGTCGAACGCTACGAGCAGGTCGTCGAGGCCTACCTGACGGGCCTCGAACGCCGAGCGAGACGCGGCGGCGCCCTGGACGCTGTCGCCTCGGCTGCCTCATTCTTCGTCTCGCGCCTGGACTCCAAGGCCGACGCCCAGCTGCCCGCCGACTCACCGCTGCGCGGCCGGTTTGCGATCGCCAACGCCCATCGCGCCTACGGGCTCTATCTCGAGCGGTTTGCCGGCTCGCGCTGGCACCGGCTGCGCGCCGCCGGGGCGCGGCCGCAGCGCCCCCTGTGGGCGAGCACGGGGACCAAGGACCCCGCCTACTCGGACGTCCTCTATGTCGAGGGGCTGATTGCGCCGGGCGTGATCAACACTATGCCGGAGAAGACACTGCGGGCGTTCGCCGAGCATGGCGACGCCGGCCAGGCACTGGACACCGATCTCGCTGAGGTCGAACGCACCCTGAGCGCCGCCAGGCAGGCAGGGCTCGACCTCGCGACGCTCACCGCGGAGCTGGAGCGCGAAGGAGTCGAGTCCTTCTGCGCCTCCTACCGGCAGCTGATCGCCTGCATCGAGGCAAAGCTCAAGACGCTGGCGCCCAGTACTTGAGACTCGACATGGCGCCTACCGATGGCGCTCGGCAATCACCTAGAAGAGAGGATGTGAGGGTGCCAGTCGACCCCCCGCCGCCGCGTTGACAACCGAGAGCGCTGCCTTGCGGGCTCCCGCGCGTGTTTGGGGTTACGCCCCCATTCGAGACTATGCGGCGATCGGTGACGGTCGAACCGTGGCGCTGGTGGCGCGAGACGGCTCGGTCGACTGGCTGCCGTTTGCCGACCTCGATGACCCGACGATCTTTGCGGCGATCCTGGACTCCGAGGGCGGCGGACGCTTTGCGCTTGAGCCGGAGGTGCCCTACACGGTCCAGCGCCGCTACCTCCCCGCCACCAACGTCCTGGAGACGACATTCGTCACCGATCAGGGAGCCGTGCGTGTGACCGACGCGATGACCCTGCCGGTCGGTCCGTTGGGGCCGTTCATGGAGCTGCAGCGCCGGATCGAGGGCCTCTCAGGCAGCGTGCCGCTGCGCTGGCGCGTCGAGCCCCGGTTTGGGTATGCCACCCGCAAGCTTCGCGTCGGCCGCCGCGCCGGGGTGCCGGTCTTCGAATCGGGCGGCGACGCTGTGGCGGTGTGCGCCTACGACGCAGGGGAGGCTGACTGCGGGCCTGACGGAGTCGGGGCGCGGCTCGAGGCGCGCGAGGGGACGCGGTCTGTTCTCGCCCTTTGCTTCGCCCACCACGAACCTTTGGTGCTGCCCACGCGCCGCGAGCTTGACGCTCGGTTTGAGAAAACCTGTGCCGTCTGGCGCGCCTGGGCCCGGGGACGAAGCTACAGCGGGCCCTGGAGGGATGCGGTGCTCCGCAGTGCGCTGGCGCTGAAGCTGCTCGTGCACGCTCCCTCGGGGGCGGTCGCGGCGGCGGCCACAACCTCGCTGCCGGAGGAGCTCGGGGGGGAGCGCAATTGGGACTACCGGTTCTGCTGGATCCGCGACAGCGCCTTCACGCTAGACGCGTTCCTGCAGCTTGGATGCCCCGCGGAGGCTCGAGCGTATTTCTGGTGGCTGATGCACGCCTCTCAGCTCACCCATCCGCGGCTGCGGGTGCTCTACTCCCTGGACGGGGCCGATCGAGCGCCGGAGCACGAGCTGCCCCTCGAGGGCTACCGCGGCTCGCGCCCGGTGCGGATTGGCAACGCCGCTGCCGAGCAGCTCCAGCTCGACACCTACGGCGAGCTGATGCAGACGGCGTGGCTGTATGCGGGTGCGGGCAACCGGATCGACCGCGACATCGCCCGCAGGCTCGCCGGGATCGCCGACTTCGTCTGCGACATCTGGCGCCAGCCGGACTCGGGCATCTGGGAGGTCCGAAGCGAACCGGTCCACTTCACCCAGTCCAAGATGATGTGTTGGGTCGCACTCGATCGCGCGCTGCGCCTCGCCGGCCGCGGCATCATCCCCGGCGAGCACGCGCCGGGCTGGCGAGAAGCGGCCGAGGCGATCCGCGACTTCATCGAGACCGAGTGCTGGTCGCCTGCGAAGCAAAGCTACGTGCGCTTCGCCGGAACCCAGGAGCTTGACGCCAGCCTGCTGCTCGGCGTCCTTCACGGCTACGAGGACCGAGGCGGCGAGCGCCTGCAGAGCACGGTCGAGGCGGTCCGCCGCGAACTCGCTCACGGCCCGTACGTCCACCGCTACAGCGGCGAGGACGGGCTCTCTGGCACCGAGGGAGCCTTTGTGAGCTGTTCGTTCTGGCTCGCCGAGGCGCTGGCCCGCAGCGGGCGGCTCGATGAGGCGGCCGAGCTGATGGATGAGCTCGTCGCCCTAGCCAACGACGTAGGGCTCTACAGCGAGGAGATCGACCCCGCCAGCGGCGGGTTCCTGGGGAACACCCCGCAGGGCCTTAGCCACCTGGCGCTCGTCAGCGCAGCCGTCGCGATCGAGCAGGAGAGGCGCAGATGAATGTCTGGGGGGCGCTTGCCGGAGGTTTTGTCGGGACGCTGGTCCTGACCACGGTTCTGCGCGCCGCAAGCGAGCTGGGACTGACCCGCATGGACCTCCCGTTCTTGTTGGGCACGGCATTTACCGGCGACCGCGTCCGCGCCAAGGCAATCGGCTATGCCCTGCACTTCATAGCCGGGCTCACGTTTGCGCTCATCTACTTCGGAATCTTCGTCGCCATCGGCCATAGCGGCTGGTGGCTCGGCGCTGTCTTCGGGGTCGTGCATGCCCTCTTTGCGGCGACAGCGCTAGTGAGCATCCTGCTCCCGCTCGTCCACCCACGGATGGGTACCCCGCTTACCGCGGCCGGCTCCGTCGCGCTCCTGGAGCCGCCCGTGATGCTCAACTACGGCGCCCGCACGCCGCTCGCCACCCTCACCAGCCACATCGCCTACGGCGCGATCGTCGGCGGCTTCGTCTCGCTCTCCGGCTAGCGACCAGAGACGACGCTTAGGACCTATCCCTATAGGGCGGCGGCGAGCCGGGCGGCGTGTGCCCTCTTGAAGGCGATCAGTCCGCTCGCGAGCTGGAGCAGGGCGAGGTGGTTCTCGTCCTTCTTCGACCAGCGGATGAGCAGGGCGCGGTTGCGGTTGAGCCATGAGTGGCTGGCTTCGACGACCCACCGGCGCGCCCGCCATTCGGGGTGGTGTTGCTTCAGCTCGATCTCCTCGCCACGGGTGCGGATGTGCGGCTCGAAGCGCTGGCGGACGGCGAGCTCGCGGATCTCGTCGTAGTCGTAGCCTCGGTCGAGGCAAAGCCCCTGCGGCTCGTCTTCGTCGGGTATGGGCCGGGCGATCGGAACCGACGCTAGGGTCGGTTCCAGCAGCTTCATGTCGTGGCGGTTGGCGCCGTCGTGTGCGATCCCGATCGGAATGCCCGCAGCCTCGGTGAGGAGCGAGCGCTTCGCCCCTTTTTGGCTCTATCGGTGGGATTCGAGCCAGTCGCGGGCCCGCCGAGCGGAGCCTTGGTCATCGCCCCGTCGGCGGCAAGCCACGACCAGTCGATCCCGATCTCGTCGTCGTAGTCCAAAAGCCCCTGGCGCCAGATCTCGTGGAAGACCCGGGCCCGCTCCCACTCCTGGAAGCGGCGGTGGGCGGTGCTTGAGTTGCAGATCCCCGTCGCGTTCAGCGCGTTCCACTGCATCCCGGTGCGCAGCACCAAGAGAATCGCGTCCATTGTGCGCCGGTCAGGGATCCGGCGACGGTGAATGCCCAAGGGATGCGCCGGCGGCGCCGGCAGCAGCGGCTCGATCCGCTCCCAAAGCCAGTCCGGCATCCGCCAGCCGTCGTCGCGGTCGACCAACCCCATCTCCGACCTCCTCGATTAGATCAGCAGAGAGTTGATCGGGGGTTCGCCGGCTGGCGCACGATCCCTCCTACAGGGATAGGTCCTTAGTGGAGTCGCCGGGCTCTCCTTCGAGCGCGACTTTCAGGACCGTGGCGCCGGGGACGATGAGCGAGAGGCCGGTGGGCTACCGTCATTTGTTTGAGCCGATCGCCGTGCGTGGATCGGGCGCCCACTGCCAATGAGGGGGTCAATTCCGGGAAATTGACGGGTCGGGTCCATGAGAGTAGTGTCGGCGTCTACGTAAATGGCCTATCCGCCGCTGCCTACTTCTCGCGCGGCCGTCTTGGACCTAGAAAGCCTCGGCGACTTCACGGGTTGTTCCCAGTGACAGAGACGCTGAACCGAGGACCCCGAGGGACGCTGCTAGAGCCCAGCCCGAGGGGGACAAGGAGGCTTTCGTGTCTGATCCCCAAGCCCGCGCGAGGCGCGCCTTGCGCCGCGTCTTGCTTTTGGTCGGACTCCTCGTCCTTCTCGGGGCCCTTCCAGCCGGGGCCAGCGCCGCCACGATCCCCGGCCAGTACATCGTCGTCCTGAAGCCGGGGGCACGCGAGGCCAGCGCCGAGGCAAGCGCGAAGGCCAACGGCGCCTCGATCCTCCATCGCTACAGCCATGCGCTGAACGGCTACGCGGCTTCGATGTCGGACGCGGCCGTATCGAAGGTCAGGACCGATCCGCGGGTGCTCTACGTCTCTCCCGACCAAACCCTCCAGGTGGCAACTGCCTGCAGCGCCCAGAGCCAATGCGTGCCGGGCCAGGTTTTGCGGACGCAGGCCGATCAGAGCAGCACCCGCTCCGGCGACGGTCAGGGCAGCGTCGGCACGAATGTCGCGGTCATCGACACCGGGATCGACCCGACCCATCCCGACCTAAACGTTGTGGGCGGAGTCGACTGCGGCCAGGGCAAGGGGTTCGACGACGTCGAAAGCCACGGCACGATGGTTGCCGGAATAATCGCCGCTCGCGACAACGCCATCGGTGTGGTCGGCATCGCTCCCGGCGCGCGACTGTGGGCGGTGCGCGCTTTCGACAAGCACGGCCACGGCGCCAACTCCAATGTTATCTGCGGCCTTGACTGGGTGACCGCTACTCGCAGCGATGGCGATCCAACCAACGACATCGCGGTCGCCAACATGAGTTTTATCGGGAAGGGCTCAGACGACGCCAACTGCGGCAACCCCCCAAAGAACGATCCGTTTCACCGCGCGATCTGCGCTTCGACCGCCGCGGGCGTGACCGACGTGGCCGCTGCGGGAAACGACACGCGCGATTTCCAAGCTTTTACTCCCGCCACCTACAGCGAGGTCCTGACCGCGACCGCGATGGCTGATTCGGACGGTCAGCCAGGTGGCCTTGGCCCCGCTACCTTCTGCCTCGGCGAAGCCGACGACACGCCCGCGTTCTTTAGCAACTTCGCGACCCTGGCGAGCGATCAAGCCCACACCGTCGCCGCGCCGGGCGACTGTCTGGGTACGACCTACCCCGGCGGCCTCTACAACCTAGGCACCGGCACCAGTTTCGCCAGCCCCGTCGTGGCGGGCACGGTCGCCCTCTGCATCGCGAGCGGCCCCTGCGCGGGTCTGACGCCGGCCCAGATCAGGCAGAAGATCGTCGCCGACGCGGCCGCCTACAACACCGCCAACCCGGGCTACGGCTTCAGCGGCGACCCGCTCCACTCCCCGGACCCGAATCGCTACTACGGCTATCTGATCGACGCCGGGCTGTACTAGCCGCTAGGGCAACGAAAGCGCACTCGCTGGCGTAGGACAGGGGCGATCGTGCAGACTTCTGGTACATGCGAGGCAGGAGCCCAAGGGCTCAGTCGCGCCAGGCTAGACCTGGACCCGGCTGGGCCTTAGCGTCGGCTGGTGGGACGGACAAGGACGCTTTGACTCTCACGCCAGCAGATTGCGGCGCAAGTTGGACCCTGAGCACTGCCGGTACGTGGTGAATGTATGGGGCGTGGGCTACCGTCATTTGTTTGAGCCGATTTCCGTGCCTGAATCAGGCGGTCGCGCCCCCTAAAGCGCCAGATCTCGGTTCCCGCAAGTCGTCCCGTTGCACATGAAGCGCCACTCTGCCCTTCCGCTTTTCGCGCGGAGCAGCAGCGCGGGTCGCTGAAGCATTCGGGGGTCTATGGAGGCTGTCGACCAAACCTCCCGCGAGGCGATATGCGCCCTTCTCCGGCCGTGGGGCCCTCACCTCGATCACTCCGACCACCTGTAGGCGTCGAGCCGCCGCCTCGATCCACCCCAGCGGCGGGGACGAGCATACCCGCGACGGAGCAGGTTCCCCTGGCGCCGATCGGCCTGGCCCGCGAGCCGGTGCCGCCGTCGGGGCGCGAACGATCCGAAGCGCATCCGCGAGCGGATGATGGAAGAATGGCGCGAGC
>JBBQNM010000069.1:0-12111 GCA_038329895.1 Solirubrobacterales bacterium
AGTACCTGATGACCGCCGGCCCGACGCCGTTGCCGCCGCGGGTGTCACAGGTGATGGCGGAGCCGATCACCTATCACCGCGCCCCAGCCTTCGTGGAGGTCTACGAGCGCGTTCTGGAACGCCTGCCGAAGGTGTTCCAGACCGGCAACGACGTGCTCGGCTTTGCGGCCTCGGGGTCGGGGGCGATGGAGTCGGCGGTCGCCAACCTGGTCGTCCCCGGCGAGCCGGCCGTGGTCGCTTCGGCGGGCAAGTTCGGGGAGCGCTGGGCCGAGCTCTGCGATGCGTTCGGCGCCGAGACGACCCAGCTCGAGTTCGAGTGGGGAGAGAAGGTCGATCCAGATCGGATCGGAGAGGCCCTCGGGGCGCTGGAGCGCCCCGCTCGCGCCCTGTTCACGACCCAGTCGGAGTCGTCGACCGGGGTCGTCAATGACGTGCGGGCGCTGGCCGAGGTCGCCCGCGCCCACAACACGATCCTGGTCCTCGACGCGATCTCCGGAATTGGCGCGGTCGACCTTCCCCAGGACGAGTGGGGGGTGGACGTGGTGATCGCGGGCTCGCAGAAATCGCTGATGACGCCGCCCGGCCTCGCCTTCGCCTCGGTCTCGGAGCGGGCGCTGGCGGCCGCCGCCGAGAACCCGGGACGCCGCTACTACTTCGACTGGGCAAAGACGGCGAAGGGCCAGCGCGAGCAGCCCGCCAACAGCCCCTTCACACCGGCCGTGACCCTCTGGCGCGCGCTCGACGTGGCGCTGGAGCTGATCTTCGAGGAGGGCCTCGAGGACGTCTTTGAGCGCCACGCGATCCTCGCCCGCGCCGCCCGCGCCGGCATCGAGGCGATGGGCCTGGAGCGCTTCGGCCCCGACGACCCGGACGCCAACGTGGTCACCGCCGCGCGGATGCCCGATTCGATCGACTGCGCCGCGGTGCCAAAGCTGATGCGCGACCGCTTCGGAATTACCGTCGCCGGCGGCCAGGGCCACCTGAAGGGCAAGATCGTGCGCATCGCCCATTGCGGCTACTACGGCGCCTTCGACATCGTCGTCGCCCTCACCGGGCTGGAGATGGCGGTTCGCGAGCTTGGCCACGAGGCCGAGCCGGGCGCCGCTGTGGGAGCCGCCGAGCGCGTCTTCGCCGAAGCCGGCGTCGCCCCTGAGCCCGTCAGCTCTGGATGACGCACATGCCCGTCGCATACCTGCGTCCTCGGTCGCTCGCGTGCGAAGCACGCATCGCTCCCTGCGTCCTTGGCCTGCTCGGCCATGCGCGCCCCCAGATCAGGTGACCCAGCGCGTCCTGGTCAAGGAGCGGATCGCCGATTCCGGGGTCGAGCTGCTGCGCCAGAACTTCGAGGTCGACCTCGGTCTCGAGATGTCCGATGGCGACCTTGCGGATCGGATCGGCGACTACGACGCGATCCTGATCCGCTCCGGCACCAAGCTGACCGCCGATCTGATCGCGCGGGCCGAGCGCTTGAAGGTGATCGGCCGGGCGGGAACCGGCGTCGACAACGTCGACATCGAGGCGGCGACCCGTCGCGGGATCATCGTCGCCAATGCGCCGGAGTCCAATTCGGTCGCGGCCGCCGAGCACACGATGGCGCTGATCCTGGCCCTGTTTCGCAAGGTGCCTCAGGCTCATCTCTCGCTGACCGGGGGCGCATGGGAGCGATCGCGTTTCGGCGGCACCGAGCTCTACGGAAAGACTCTCGGGGTGATCGGCTTCGGGCGCATCGGCCAGCTGGTCGCCAAGCGCGCGCAGGCGTTCGAGATGGAGGTCGTGGCCTTCGACAAGTTCGTCTCCGCGGAGCGCTTCCGCGAGCTCGGCGCGGAGGGCGTGGGGGACACCGCGGAGCTCTACGGGCGCGCGGACATCATCACCCTGCACCTGCCGAAGACCCCGGAGACCGCGAACTGGATCGACGCCGCCGCGATCTCGCAGATGCGCGACGGGGTGATGATCGTCAACTGCGCGCGGGGCGAGCTGATCGACCTCGACGCGCTCGTCGAGGGGCTGGAGTCGGGCCAGATCGCCGGCGCGGCGCTGGACGTGTTCCCCGAGGAGCCGTTCACCGACCATCCGATATTCCAGCGCGACGATGTGGTCGTCACCCCCCACCTGGGCGCCTCGACGGCCGAGGCGCAGGACCGCGCCGGCCTGGTGACCGCCGAGCAGGTCACAGCCGCGCTGACCGGGGGCGTGGTCACCAACGCGGTCAACATTGCCACCGTCCGTCCCGAGGAGATGGAGGCACTGGCCCCGTTCGTGCCCCTCTGCGAGAAGCTGGGCCGGCTTGCCCAGGGCCTGGGCAACGGCTCGATCGACCGCGTCGTGGCGGAGTTTCGCGGCCGGATCGCCGACCACGACACCCGCCTGCTCGGGATCGCGGTCCTGGTCGGGATCCTCTCCGGTCACACCGAGGAGCCGGTCAACCTGGTCAACGCACCGCAGATGGCCGAGGAGCGCGGCATCGAGCTGGTCGAGCAGCGCGACTCGGTCTCAGGGGACTTCACCGAGCTGGTCCGGGTGCGGATCGAGTCGGGTGGCGACCAGGTCGACGTCGCCGGCACCGGAGTCGGGCCTCGCAACGAGCCCTATCTGGTCTCGGTCTGGGGCGAGGGTTTCTACCTGCCCTTGGCCGACCACCTGGCGGTGTTCCGTTACACCGACCAACCGGGGATGATCGGCAGGGTCGGGACGGCGTTCGGCGAGGAGGCGGTCAACATCATCTCGGCGGCGGTTGGCGCCGAGCAGTCGGGCGATCGCGCCGTGATGGCGCTGACCACCGACGCCCCGGTCCAGCAGTCGACGATCGACAAGATCCTCGAGCTGGACGGGTTCTCGGTCGGCCGCGCCGTGGACCTCTAGATGTTTCAATTGACGTGAGAACGACGCTCCGAACCGGCCTTCTCGCCGTGACGATCTCGGCGGCGATGCTGGGCCTACCTGCGGCACTTGGTCAGGGACCACCACGGTGGGTTTGATCGGCGGCCCTGGACCGCACGACAAGTGCATCGGTGGCCCCGGGCACGACACCCAGACGGGGTGTGAGACCGGCCGCGGGCACTGAGCCCCAGGCCGCGCTGGCATAGAGTCTCGTTGCGATGCGCGCGGTGGTGATCACCAAGCACGGCGGTCCCGAGGTCCTCCAAGTGCAGGATCTGCCCGACCCGCCGGTCGGACCCGGTGAGGTGCGGATCGCCGTCAGGGCAGCGGGGATCAACTTCGCCGACACCCTGGCTCGCACTGGCCTGTACCCGGACGCGCCGCCGCTGCCCTGCGTCGTCGGCTATGAGGTCGCCGGCGAGATCGAGTCGCTCGGGGAAGGTGTGGAGGACCACAAGGTTGGCGACCGGGTGTTCGCCGGCACCCGGTTTGGCGGTTATCAGGAGCTGGTCAGCGTGCCTTCCGACATGGTCTTTGCGCTGCCGAAGAAGCTCTCGTTCGAGCAGGGGGCCGCCTTTCCGGTCAACTACGCGACCGCGCAGGCAGGGCTTGTTGTGATGGGCGGCCTCGATGCGGGCGAGCGGGCTCTGATCCACGCCGCGGCCGGAGGCGTCGGGATCTCCGCCACCCAGATCGCCAATGTGCGCGGGGCCGAGGTGTTCGGGACCGCCTCGGCTTCCAAGCACGATGCGATCCGCGAGCAGGGCGTCGACCACCCGATCGACTATCGAAACAAGGACTTCGCCGAGGAGGTGATGCGGATCACCGGCGGCGAGGGCGTGGACGTGATTCTCGACGCGCTCGGTCCGACGAGCTTCCGCAAGGGCTACCGGATCCTGCGCCAGGGCGGGCGGCTGATCATGTACGGCGCCAGCGAGGTGCAGACCGGCGAGACCCGCAACCTCGTGACCGCGGCGCGGACAGTGCTGAAGGCTCCGCTGGCGACGATGCCGTGGTGGAAGAGCCTCGGGGTGATGAACGAGAACAAGGGGGTGTTCGGGCTCA
Organism: Solirubrobacterales bacterium; assembly: GCA_038329895.1. Taxonomy (GTDB): domain Bacteria; phylum Actinomycetota; class Thermoleophilia; order Solirubrobacterales; family 70-9; genus Mayfieldus. Next base: position 3,946 of record JBBQNM010000069.1, read on the forward strand.
ACATGCTGAGCTGGTGGGACCGGGAGGGAAACCTCGACCGCGTGATCGAGCCCCTGCTTTCGCTGCTCGCGGACGGCCGTCTGCGGCCAGTGGTGGCGGAGACGTTCCCCTTCGACCGCGCTGCCGATGCGCACCGCTTCATCGCCGAGCGGCGCAACATCGGCAAGGTCGTCCTCGTCCCCTGACCGCATCGCAGTCGGCAGGGTGGTGTTCTAGTCTCGCGCCCATGAAGCAGGGGACCTTCATCACTGCCCTGGTGCTGGCGGCCGGCTTGGCCACGGCTGCCCCTGCTGCCGGCGCCGGCATCTCGGTGCGAACCGGTTCGAGCGGACACGGGGCACGGGCATCGGCGCTTCAGCTCAACATCACCGGCTCGCCGCAGGCAGACGAGATCTCGGTGGCACTGGACGGGACTCAGACCCAGTTTCTGATCACCTCGCGGAACCCGATCACGGCGGTGCCGGTCCAATGCACGGAGATTTCGACCTCGCAGATCAGCTGCCCGACGTCGGAGTTCGTCGCATTCTCGGCTTCGCTGGGCATTGGCAGGGACGCATTCTCGGTCGGACCGTCGATTCACATCCCGGTGTCGCTGAGCGGCGGGATCGGCGGCGACAGCCTGCGGGGCGGCAGCGGCTCCGACACCATGCGGGGTGGAGCCGGCGACGATCGGCTGTTCGGGGGCAACGGCGGTGACACTCTCAATGGCGCCAAGGGCGTCGACGTCTTGAAGGGCGGCAGGGGCCGAGACGTGCTGAAGGGCGGCAAGGGCCAGGACAGGCTGCTGGGCGGGCCTGGTCGCGACGTCGAGAAGCAGTAACGCCCCTAGGAGCTATCGGCGCCTGCTGGTGCAGCGCGTCGCAACCGCAACCGTCCGCCGACCAGCAGCACGGTGAGCACGAAGCCACCCAACGCCAGCAGGCCGTCGAGTCGGAATGCCTCCTGTAGGCCGTCGACGAAGTTGTCGGCGGAGGAGAAGACGGTGGTCGTGAGCCCGAGCCCGATCGACCCCCCCGCGATCTGGAACATGTAGATGATCCCGCCGGCGAGACTGGTGCGGGACTCGTCGACCGAGGTAACGCCGGCGGTGGTCGCGGTCGAGTAGAAGAGGCCGATCCCGAGCCCGAGCACGACCATTCCGGGAATCAACGCCGAATAGCCCGAGCCGGAGTCGATCTGCGAAAACAGAAGCGGCCCGGCGGCGATGCAGGCGGCGCCGACCGAGACGATCGGTTTGGGCCCGATGCGGTTGTAGAGAGGGCCGGCGATGAAGGAGACGAGCGCGAAGACGGCGAGGAACGGGAGCATCCCGGCCCCCGACTTGATCGGCGAATAGCTCAGCTGCTGCTGCATGAACTGCGGCAGGTAGAGCAGCGCGGCGAAAAAGGTCGCCGACATAAGCAGGATCGCGAAGCACGAGGCGGTGAAGCTCTCGTTGCGCATCACATCGCGGGGCACCAGTGCGTGCCTTCCCGCCCGACGCTCGACGAACACGAACGCGGTCACGAGGACGACGGCGATCGCGAGTAGCAGGTGTATCCGGGAATCGCCCCAGCCCCAGTCATCGACCTGGTCGAGGGCGACAAGCAACGCCACCAGCCCGATCGACAGCGTCGCAATGCCCGTGTAGTCGATCCGCGTGTCCTCCGTCTCGGGTTTCGGCTGGTGGACCGTCAGGTAGGTGATGATCACGGCGAAGGCGGTCACCGGGACGTTGAAGAAGAAGATCCAGCGCCAGCTAAGGACATCGGTCAGCGTGCCGCCGAGCAACGGTCCGATTGCATTGCCCAAACCGGCGGCGCCGAGTATCAGACCGCCGGCCAGCCCCGCCTTGTCCGCGGGAAGCGCCGCGTATGTCATGCCGAGGATCGCAGGCCACATCAGCGCCCCGCCGATTCCCATCAGCACCCGCGAGGCGATCAGCCAGGTCTCCGTCTGGGCGGCGCCCCCGAGCGCCGACATCGAGGCGAAGATTGCCGAGCCGACGAAGAACGCCTCGCGACGCCCGAACAGATCGGCGAGCCGGCCCGCGGTGACGATCAGCACCCCGAAGGTCAGCGCGTAGGCGTTGATCACCCACTCCAGCGTGTTGACGTTGGTGTGGAAGTCCTTTTCCATCACCGGCAGTGCCACGTGATCGCCGAGAAGTCGTTGGCGATCACGATCACAGCCAGGCCCAAGGCGAGCAGCGACAGCCAGGTGGAACGGGGTATCGAGGTGTCTTCTGGGGTGTCGATGGCTGGAGCCTAGGTCGCCGGAAGGTCGGCATCCCGACGGATGGACCAATGGTGGGGTTGACCGAGCGACTCAGTCGCGTTTCCCTCAAACGGCCGGGCGGTGTGCGCTAACCTGGGCAGGTCTGATGACGCATCGGCCCGACAGCCTCGCGCTCCTCCTTCTGCTCCCCCGCTAGGGGGATAGAGCGCTGGGCGGCGCGGAGCCGCGAGAACAACAAGGTCATCGGAACAGCAAGCAGAAGGAGGTAGGCCAATGGGCCCCGAGGTATCAGACGCAAACCGCGTCCACATCTTTGATACGACGCTTCGCGACGGCGAGCAGTCGCCGGGAATCTCCCTGAACACGCAGGAGAAGGCTGAGATCGCGCAGCAACTCGCGCGCCTGGGGGTCGACGTGATCGAGGCCGGCTTCCCGATCACCTCACCGGGCGACTTCGAGGCCGTGCAGGAGATCTCGCGCCGCGTTGAGGGACCGGTGATCTGCGGCCTCGCGCGCACCCACAAGGCCGATATCGACGCCGCCTGGGGGGCGGTCAAGGACGCCGCGCGACCCTCGATCCACACCTTCATCTCGACCTCCGACATCCACATCGAGCACCAGCTTCAGACCACCCGCGACGACGTCAAGGGTCAGGCAAAGGCGGCGGTGGCGCTGGCTCGCTCCTACTGCGAGGACGTCGAGTTCTCGCCCATGGACGCGACCCGCGCCGACGTCGAGTTCACGGCCGAGGTCTGCGCGATCGCGGTCGAGGAGGGGGCGACGGTGATCAACATTCCCGACACGGTCGGCTACACGACGCCGGACGAGTACGCCGAGTACTTCCGGCGCCTATATGAGCTGGTCCCGGCGCTGCGCGCCGTTCGCACCTCCGTCCACTGCCATGACGACCTCGGCCTCGCGGTCGCGAACTCATATGCCGGCGTTCTCGCCGGTGCGCGCCAGGTCGAGTGCGCGGTCAACGGGATCGGCGAGCGAGCGGGCAACTGCTCGCTGGAGGAGATCGTGATGCTGCTGCGGACGCGCAACGACGTGCACGGGCTCGACACCGGCATCGACAGCCGCGAGCTGGCCCGCACCAGCCGCATGGTCTCGCGCCTGACCGGCTACGTGGTTCAGCCGAACAAGGCGGTGGTCGGCCGCAACGCCTTTGCGCACGAGTCCGGGATCCACCAGGACGGGGTGCTGAAGGAACGCACGACCTACGAGATCATGGACGCGACCGAGGTCGGCCTCGATTCGAACTCGATCGTGCTCGGCAAGCACTCCGGCCGCCACGCGCTGCGCGACGCGCTCGAGCAGCTCGGCTTCAAGGTCGAGGGAAACGCGCTCAACCAGGCCTTCGCGCGCTTCAAGGAGATCGCCGACAAGAAGAAGCAGATCACGGCGCTCGACCTCGAGGCGATCGTCTCCGACGAGATGCGCGAACGAACCGAGTCCTACGCGCTGGCCTGGTTCGAGGTCGAGGCCGGCACCCGCCACGCACCCGTTGCCGAGGTCGCGGTAACCCTGCCGAGCGGTGAGGAGTCGGTGGCGCGCTCATCCGGCGACGGGCCGGTGGACGCGATCTTCCGCGCGATCCAAGAGGCCGCTGGGGCGGAGGCGGAGCTTCGGCAGTACCACGTCGAGGCAGTGACCGGCGGCGAGGATGCGCTCGGCGCAGTCACGGTGATGCTGCACGCGGCGGGTCGCCTTGCGACCGGCCAGGGCGTCGCGACCGACATCCTCGAGGCCTCGGCCCGCGCCTATGTGCGGGCGCTCGGCAACGCGCTCGATGGTGCGGCCGTGCGCGAGGCGGAGGCTGCGACCGCCGACGCGGCGTCGGAGCCGACTCCGGGGCCTTAACGGCCCGGGCAACTAATTGCGGCGCCTTCGGCACCTGACATGCCGGTGCCGCGGCGCAACGCCGCGGCAAACATCAATTCCGCGAGCCGAAGTCGATCGTGAAGGTGGCGCCGTGGTTGCCCCTGCCGGGGAATCCGTGGGCGACGCCGACCCCGAGGTCGTGGAAGCCGCCATTGAGGATCGCCGCCCGGTGGGGCGGGCTATTCATCCACGCCTTGGCGACCGAATTCGGCGAGCCGCCCTTTGACGTGCCGCCGCCGATCACTTCGCCGTACTGGTAGCTGCTCGCGCCGGCAAGGTATCCGCTACCCGCGATGCGGGTCTGGATCGAGCCGCCGCCCGGGCTGTCGTGGGAGAAGTAGTCGCGCTGGACCATGTCGCTGCTGTGCCCCTGCGCTGCCTTGCGCAGCTTGCGTTGGGGATGCAGCGAGCCGAGCCCATGCTCATGCCGAAGGTGGTTGACCAAGCAGAGCGTCGCGCGGCGCAGCTCACCCAACGAGTGGCGGGTGGGGAGTCCGCGGGCCGCCTTGCAGCCGCCCCCACGCGCGAACCCGGGAGCGGGTCGCAGCGCGGCGACGGCCAGCAGCAGCGAGGTGCCGACGAGGGCGACCAGGATCAGGGTCGCGAGACGACGTTGGACGGGTAGCGTGTGATGGTTAGACCACATCAACCGCGGCACCTCATCAGAAAGAAGACTCGGACATACCCACTTTTGTCGGAAATTCTGCGTCACTCTTACAAGGAATCGGTGAAGCTTGCGTAAGTACCCCTTCACAAAGTAACGGTTTCAAGGCCCTCGGACGGATCCCTTCAATAGATTTCGGTCCATGAGCGCAACGCTGAAGGGACGCAGGGCGATTGTCACCGGCGCCTCCTCGGGCATCGGCGAGGCGACGGCGCTGGCGTTTGCCGACGCCGGCGCGACGCTGGCGCTGGGGGCGAGGCGCAAGGACCGCCTCGACGATCTCGCCAAGCGCATCGGCGCCGAGGGCGGAACAGCGCACTCCTTCGAGGTCGACCTCGGCGACGAGGCCGCCGCGCGCTCCTTCGTCGAGGGCGCCGCCGAGCAGATGGGCGGGCTCGACATCCTTGTCAACAATGCCGGCGTGATGCTGCTGGGGCCGATCGAGGGGGCCGACACCGAGGAGTGGCGTCGGATGATCGACGTCAACGTACTCGGGCTTCTCTATTGCACCCAGGCGGCGATGCCGCTGATCCGCGATGGCGGGGGAGGGGACATCGTCAACATCTCCTCCGTAGCTGGGCGCCAGGCGGCGTTGGGGGCGGGGGTCTACAACCTGACCAAGTTCGGGGTAGTCGGCTTCTCCGAGGCGCTGCGCCAGGAGGCGGTGCACTCGGGGACCCGGGTCACCGTGGTCGAGCCGGGATTCGTCGAGACCGAGCTACAGGGCCACAACAAAAATCCGGTCGTCGTGCAGGCGATCGAGAAGATGCGCGAGCAGACCGGCGAGGTGCTGAAGGCGGAGGACATCGCGGCGGCGATCCACTACGTCGTCAGCCAGCCGCAGCGCGTGAACATCAGCGAGGTCCTGATCAGGCCGACCGGCCAGTCGCGTTAGGCCGCGTCCAGCTACATACGTCCGTACGTGATAACGTACGCTCCGTGAGCGCCGCCGCGACCGCAAACCCCGAGCCGCCGGCCGCGATCAGCGAGGAGATCCCGGCGACAGGGCCGCGCGTTAGGGCCCTCCGCGAGGCGATGGGGCTCTCGCTGCGCGACCTCGCGGAGCGAAGCGGGGTCAGCGCCCCGATGCTGTCCCAGGTCGAGCGTGGGGAGACCAGCCCGACGCTCTCTGTGGGGGCGAAGATCGCCACCGGCCTCGATCTGACCCTCTCGCAGCTACTGCGCCTCGACGAGAGCTCCCATGCGGTGGTCACCCGCGAGGGCAAGCGGCGCCGCTACTCGCACGGGGGACACCGATACGAGGAGTTGACGCCGCCGCTTCCAGGGCAGCGCGCCGACGTCTCGCTGCACACGCTGGAGTCGGAGGCGACCACCGCCGGGCCCGGCGACGCGCCGATCCACGAGCCCGGCAGCCGCGAGACCGCTGTGGTTCTAGACGGCGAGCTGACACTGGTGATCGACGGGGCCAGCCACGAGCTGGGGGCCGGCGACAGCGTCACCTTCGACGCCGACCTCCCGCACCACTTCGAGAACCACGGGGCCGAGGAAACTCGCTTTCTGGCCGTCGTAGCCGCCGGCCTTAGGAGGTCGTGATGCCGAAGACCCTGTTCGAAAAGATCTGGGAGGCACATGAGGTCTCCGACGGGTTGATCTACGTCGACCTGCACCTCGTCCATGAAGTCACCTCTCCGCAGGCCTTCGAGGGCCTGCGCCTTGCCGATCGCGGCGTGCGCCGCCCCGACAAGACGATCGCCACCGCGGACCACAACGTCCCCACCGATGGCACCGCGACCGCGCGGCTGATCGCCGACGAGCTGTCGCGCAAGCAAGTCGAGGTTCTGGAGCAAAACTGCGAAGAGTTCGGCATCCCGATCTACTCGCTTGGCTCCGACCGCCAGGGGATCGTGCACGTGATCGGCCCCGAGCTGGGGGTCACCCAGCCCGGGCTGACGATCGTCTGCGGGGACAGCCACACCTCCACCCACGGGGCATTCGGTGCCCTCGCCTTGGGCATCGGCACCTCCGAGGTCGAGCACGTGCTCGCGACCCAGTGCCTGGTCCAGAAAAGGCCGAAGACGATGCGGATCGACTACTCCGGCGAGCTGGGCGTCGGCGTCACGCCCAAGGACCTGATCCTGGCGACGATCGGCCGGCTCGGCACCGGCGGCATGGTCGGTCACGCGGTCGAGTACGCGGGCCCGGCGATCGAGGCGCTCTCGATGGAGGGCCGGATGACGGTCTGCAACATGACCATCGAGGGCGGCGGCCGGGCCGGGATGATCGCCCCCGACGAGACGACCTTCGAGTGGGTCGAGGGCAGGCCCGGCGCTCCGGAGGACTTCGACGCGGCGCTGGAGCACTGGCGCTCGCTACCCACCGAGGACGGAGCATCCTTCGACACCGAGGTGCAGATCGACGCCGCCGAGCTGGCGCCGATGGTGACCTGGGGAACGAACCCGGGGATGGTGGTCGAGGTGACCGACTCGGTACCCGACCCCGCGACGCTTGGCTCCTCGGTCGACCCCGAAACGGCGGCGCGCGCCCTTCAGTACATGGCGCTCGAGCCCGGTACCCCGATGCGGGAGATCCCACTCGACCGCGTCTTCATCGGCTCCTGCACCAACTCGCGGATCGGCGATCTTCGAGAGGCGGCCTCGATGGTGGAGGGACGTCACGCGGCCGGCTCACTGCGGGCGATGGTCGTCCCCGGTTCACAGCAGGTGAAGGCGCAGGCCGAGGAGGAGGGGCTCGACGAGGTCTTCCGTGGCGCCGGCTTCGAGTGGCGGAGCGCGGGCTGCTCGATGTGCCTGGGGATGAACCCAGACATCCTCGCCGAGGGCGAGCGCTGCGCCTCGACGTCGAATCGAAACTTCGAGGGCCGTCAGGGCAAGGGCGGGCGCACCCACCTGGTGAGCCCAAAGATGGCCGCGGCCGCAGCGATCGAGGGCCACTTCGTCGACATCAGGGATTGGGCTTGAGCGTGGACGCGCTCGACGTGATCACGGGCAAGGTCTCGGTGCTGGATCGCGCCGACGTCGATACCGACCAGATCATCCCGAAGCAGTTCCTGAAGCGGATCGAGCGAACCGGCTTCGGGGAGTTCCTGTTCTACGACTGGATTCGCGACGGCGAGATCGAGCTGGAGCCCAACCCGATCCTGGTCACGGGACGCAACTTCGGCTGCGGCTCCTCGCGCGAGCACGCTCCCTGGGCGCTTCAGGACTTCGGCTTCGAGGCGATCGTCGCGCCGTCGTTCGCGGACATCTTCTACGCCAACTGCATGAAGATCGGGTTGCTCCCCGTGATCCTCGAAGAGCAACACTGCCGCGGCGTGGCCGAGGCGGGAGAGGCGCGGATCGACGTCGACGATCAGACCGTCGACTACGCCGGCGGCGTGGTCAAGTTTGAGATCGACGAGGAGGTAAAGCACCGGCTGCTGC
>JBBQNM010000070.1:0-12087 GCA_038329895.1 Solirubrobacterales bacterium
GACTTCGTCTACAAGCCGCTGATCGTTGAGGAGCCGTTCTCCTCGCAGCCGGCCGAGCAGCACGCGCTCGCGCCGATCGCCAAGGAGTTCGACGCGGAGTTCATCCAGCAGGGCGTCGCAGAGGTGCGCCCCGAGGAGCACTCGGCGAGGCTGGCCGACGGCTCAAGCGTCGATTACGACAAGCTCGTCCTCTGCATCGGCGCCCGCCCCCGCCCCGCCTTTGCGGACGCGGTCCCCTTGCGAACCGATGGAACGGTCCTTCCGATCGACTCCCTGCTCCGTGAGACCGAGTCCAGCGAGTCGGGGGTGATCGCCTTCGTGATTCCGCCGGGCAGAACCTGGCCACTGCCGGCTTACGAACTGGCTCTGATGGCGCAGCGCCGGGTCCGTGAGCTAGGTTTACAAAACGTCGAATGCCGAGTCGTGACCCCGGAAGAGAGCCCCTTGATCGTCTTCGGCCGCGCGGCAAGTGATGCGGTCGCCTCGCTTCTGGCCGCACGCGGTATCGCGACCCGCACCGGGGTGAGGGTGAAGGAAGCGGCAGGTGGCGAACTCGTCCTCTCCCCCGAAGACGAACGGATGGAGGTCGGTCAGGTGGTCTCCCTGCCGATGCTCGAGGGCCCAAAGCTCGCGGGCATCCCTGCGGACGAGGAAGGGTTCATCCCGATCGACGACCATGCCAGGGTGCGAGGGGTCGAGGACGTCTACGCGGCCGGCGACGGCACGAATTTCCCGATCAAGCACGGGGGCATAGGCACCGAGGAGGCTGACGCCGCGGCGGAGCACATCGCCGCCAGCCTCGGCGCGAAGATCGATCCGCAGCCCTTCCGCCCGGTCATTCGCGGCAAGCTGCTGACCGGTGACGAATCCCTGCACATGCGGCACGCCGTAGCAGGTGGTGGCGGCGAGGGAACCGCGTCGCCCGAATACCTCTGGTGGCCGCCGCGAAAGGTCGCCGGTCGCTACCTATCCGCCTTCCTGGGTCAGCAGGCCGCCGGCGAGCTCGAGCCGCCGGCCCGCTCGATCGATGTCGAGGTCGCGCTGCCCAAGGAGTGGCACGAGAACCCGATGGCCCTCGACCCACACAGCCCCTTGTCCTGAAAGGGTGCCTAACCTACGGGCGGTTTAGGTGACGGCGGTTGGGCGCTAGCCGTTCAAGTTTTGGGCGACCGGCTCGTCCATCTCGATCCCGGTGGTTGCCATGACGCGGCCGACGAGCATGTAGTTGCCGATCACCATCAGAAGCTCGACGAGCTCCCGAGCTGACAGCTCACCCTTTACCTGCTCGAGCACCTGCTCGGATGGGCGGGCGTCGGTCACGACCTCCGAGGTGAAGCGCAGAACGATCTTCTCGCGCTCTTTGAAACAGGCGTCCTCGGGCTCGTCACGGGCCAGGGCGGCGACCTGCGCCTCGCCGACGCCCACCGAGCGGGCAATCGCCTCGTGCTGGACCCACTCGTAGTCCGCGCCGGGAGTCAGACGCGCCACCCGCAGAATCGCGATCTCGCGCAGATCCGCGGGCAATTCGAGATCGGTCAGCAGCGCAGCGCCCCAGCGCAACCAGGGCACGAAGGCGCTGTCCGCGTTGGCCATCATTCGGAAGATGTTCAGCGGTGGAATCTGGTCCAGGGCCTCGCGGACCCGCGGCGAGGCAGCTTCGGCGTCCGGGTAGGGCAACCGCGCCATTGCCGGACCCCCTACTGCCGCTTCCAGCTTCCGCCGAACATCCGCCCGATGCGGCCGCGGGGTCGGTAGCTGGGGTTGCTCTCGTCGGGCGGCGGGAGCTGCATCGCCTGCTCGGCGTCGATCGAGAGGGTCACCCCTCGTTCGGCGGTGCGGCTGACCTCAGGGGCGTCGGCGAACCGCAGGACGCCGTCCGGGTCCTTGAACACGACGCCGTCGAAGATGTGCTCGCGGAAGTTGTCGAGCATCGCCTCCACAACACCCACCTCGACCTCGTCGGAGCTATATACGGGGGTGCCGCGCTGGACCGCGGTGTAGTGGATCGCTTGTCCGTCGTCGATCACGCGCCAAGGATATTCGCGACGGCCGGCTCGCTGCTGAAGGCGGCGATCTCGTGCGAGAGGCGGCCACCCTGCCAAGCCAGCGGCGACTCGCCCTCTGCCTCGCTGATCATGCGGGCCCGAGGAAGCCGGGCTGCGTAGGCCTCGGCCATCGCATAGGGGTGCCCCGGGTCGGCGACGTCGTGGCTGGCGACCACGAGCGCCGGCAGGTCGAGGAACTCCAGCTCGTCCATCGTCTCGAACGGCTTCGAGCGCGGTACCTCGCGCATCGCCTGTGCCACCGCGTCGGGATAGCGGTGGGTCTCCATTCGCTCACGGGTGAAGCCCAGGATCGTCTCGCGCCATCCGGGGTCCAGGCCCTGGCGGTCCATGGCCTCAAGAAAGCCCTCCACCCCGCCCTGTTCGAGACCGTCCCCGAGCGCGTCCCATCGCCCAAGGCCTCTCTGCCTCTCCTCGGGGTTGGCGATCGGCCCCGCGTAGGCCGGCCCGATCACGACCAAGCCGGCGATCTGCTCGGACGACTCCAGCGCGTAGGCGACCGCCGTGTGGGATCCCATCGAGTGCCCGCCCAGAACGAACTGCCGATCGCCGACCTGCTCCTCGATCACCAGCCGGAGGTCGGCGACGTTCTGGGGAGATCCATAACCGGTTCCGTCAGGCGCCGGCTCCGATTCGCCGTGGCCGCGGGCGTCGTACTGGACCATTCGGTAGCCCTCGCGCGCCAGCACGTTGGAGCCGTGCACGACCTGGCGGCGGGTCGCCGTGATCCCGTGGCAGAGGACGACCGGCGGTCCCTCCCCCATCGTCTCACCTCTCAGCCGACCATCGACCTCGAACGGCTGCGGCTCCAGATTCTCCGAACTCATGATCCGAGCAACTCCGGGAGCTCGGCAACCGAGTCGATCGTCGCCGTCGGCTCGATCCCCGAGTCTCGAACGAAGTCCTCGCGGTATTTGCCGGTCCGCACCAGCACCGCGGCGATCCCGGCGTCCAGCGCGCCGCCGATGTCGGTCTCGATGTCGTCGCCGACCATCGCGACCGAATCGCGGTCGGCGCCGAGGTCGGCCAGCACGATCTCGAAGAAGCCCGCCGAGGGCTTGCCGACCACGAACGCGTCCTTTCCGGTCGCGTACTCGATCGCCGCCACGAACGGCCCGGCGTCGAGCGACAGGCCGTCGGCCGTGAGCCAAAAGCGGTTCTTCTGCAGCGCGACCAGCTCGGCGCCGTCCATCACCAAGCGGAAGGCCTGGTTGAGGATGCGAAACCCGAACTGCTCGCCGAGGTCGCCCATGATCACCGCGTCGACGTCCGTGTCGGCCTCCTCCAGGCCCTCGAAGTCGGCTTTCACGTCGTCGTTCATGATCAGCGCCACGATCCTGTGGCCGGTGTCCTCGCAGTGTCGCCTTGCTAGCGCCGCGGGCGTGACCAGCTCGTCTTCGTCCAGCTCAATCCCGAAGCCGCGAAGCTTGTCGAGCGTCTGCGCGCGCGAATTGGCGGTCGTGTTGGTGACGAAGCGAAGCGCCATCCCTGCGCCGCGCAGCCCCCTCACCGCTTCGTCCGCACCGGGCAGGAGCTCGCCCTCCACGTAGAGCACGCCGTCGAGATCGAGCAGGACGGCGTCGATGCCCTCGAGGCTAGCCATGCTGGATCGTGATCTGATCGGTCAGCACGGTCTGGGTCGGGTGTCCAGAAGGCGTGCCGAGGCCACCGATCCGCTCAACCACGTCGATGCCCTTGTCGACCCGGCCGACCAACGCAGAGTCGGGGCTGAGTCCAGCGTCGGCCGCGGTGACGATGAAGAACTGGCTCCCGGAGCGCCCCGGAGGCTCGACCCGGGTCTTGGCCATCGCCACCACTCCCTTGGTGTAGACGAGGTTGGGAGGCGGCTTCTCGTCGACGTGGTATCCCGGCCCTCCGGTCCCGTCGCCGAGCGGATCGCCACCCTGGATCACGTAGTTAGGGGCGATGCGCCAGAAGGCAAGGCCGTCGTAGAAGCCCTTGCGGGCCAGGTATACGAACGAGTTGACGGTCTTCGGGGCGCGCTGCGTGTCGAGGGCGATATCGAAGGATCCGCAGCTCGTCTTCACGACTGCGGTCAGCTTCTCACCAGGGCGCACAGTCTGCTTGGGCGCCTGGAGGTGAACTTCTCGAGGCGCTGGCGGACTCACCCTCTCGCAGCCCGGCGCCGAGGCTTGCTGCTTCCCACCCCCACCCGCGCCGCATCCGGTAAGCAACAGACCAGGCAGCGCCATGAGGGCGGCGATGCGGATCACGGCGGCTCGCATCGGCAGCGCAGCGTACTTGCTTGCGATGATCCGTCTGTGGAGAACGGCAGGCCCGGGCCATCTGCCCGTGAACGGCGCTTCGGGCGGACGATCAACGACCTCGTGACTCGAGCCCCCTGGTTGTGGCCGCTGCTTCGAGGGTCGGTGCGGCGCCTATTCGACGCCAAGGCCCATCAGTGGGACGAGGGGCGCGCAGATTCGCCCGATTTTCTGGCGCCGCTTGCAACCGCGGTCCTGGAGGTCAGCCCGAAGCCGGAGCGGGTGCTCGACGTCGGGTGCGGGACAGGGATCGGGACGTTGTTCCTGGTCCGCGAGTTCCCTCAGGCGCGCGTCCGCGGGATCGATCTTTCCGAGGAGATGGTCGCCGCAGCGAAGTCGAAGGTCGGGCTCGACCCGGAAGGGCGGGTCGCATTCAAGATCGCAGACGCCGCAGACCTGCCCTACGAGGAGGACTCCTTCGACCTGGTGGCGCAACTGAACATGCCGCCGTTCTTCGCCGAGGTAGCCCGGGTGCTGCGTCCCGGCGGTCACGCGATCATCGCCGCCAGCTATGGCGCGGCAACGCCCTTCTACACGCCGCCGAGCGTGCTCGAGCGTGGCTTCCGCAAGCGTGGCCTGGAAAAGGTCAAGGACGGCGAGGCCGGCGTCGGCACCTACTTCGTCGCCAGGCGGCCGACCTAGCCGCTCGGCAGCGTCAGGTCTCGTCGTAGCGAGCGCGGTAACCGCGCAGTCGCCCGAGCCAGGCGCCAACCGGGATCACGACCTTCTGAAGCGGAATCGGGATCGAGGTGAGCCAGCTCTGCGCCCGGGTGCCGCGAAGGATCGAAAAGATCTGCAAGGGAGTGAACTCGTCCTGGGCGTTGAGCTTGTCGTGAGTCAACAGATGGGTGTAGGAGTCCGCAAAAGCCTCGACGAAGTCGTTTACCGGCGCCACCGTCCAGCGCACCGCGAGCTCCTTCTCGAAGGGGTTGTGGATGTCCTGGTGGGGGATCCGGGTTGCGATCTCGACCACCTCGCCGCCCTTGACATCGCGCGTCTCGCCATCGACCACGACCCTGGCTTCGCCCGAGAGGACCTCCCAGCTCTGGGTGATGTCGAAGTGGACGTGCGGGTCGGCGCGCCCGCTGTTCGGCGGATAGCGACGGTCGAATACGACCCGCTTGGGGGTCGACTCCCGTACCTCCAGCCGGGTGCCGGTGCGGGCGTTCTCGAACGTCTCGCCGGCCTGGATCATCCGCCGAAGCATAGGCTTGGGCGGTGGAGGTAGCGGAGCGGCCCCTGGCGGTCCTGGTCAACCCGTCATCCGGCGGAGGTCGCACGAAGACGCTGCTGCCGCGGTTCGCAGACCAGCTCGACAAACGGCACCTCGTCTTCCGGGTCGAACGGACCCGCAGCGCCGAGCACGCCGTCGATCTTGCCCTGCAAGCCGCGGACGCCGGCGAGCTGCCGGTGGTGATGAGCGGCGACGGTCTGGTCGGGATCGTCGGCGGCGCGCTGGCCGGCGGGGACGTCCCGCTCGGCATCCTCCCCGCGGGGCGCGGCAACGACCTCGCCCGTGTTCTCGACATACCTAGCGAGCCCGCCGAGGCGGTGTCGGTGATCGGCTCCTGGCACGCCCGCACGATCGACGTCGGCGAGGCCAACGGGAAGCGTTTCCTCGGGATCGCCAGCGCCGGCTTCGACTCGGAGTGCAACCGGATCGCAAACGAGAGCAAGCTGATCAGGGGGCGCCTCGTCTATGCCTACTCGGTCCCGCGTGCTCTCGCCGCCTGGAAGCCGGCCCGCTTCACGCTGCGGATCGGCGAGGAGAACATGCGCTTCACAGGCTGGTCGGTCGCGGCCGCGAACAGCCGCGCTTTCGGGGGCGGCATGTTCATCGCACCGAACGCATCCCTCGATGACGGCGAGTTCGACGTAGTGATGATCGGCGAGACCGGCAAGTTCCGCTACCTGAGTAACCTGCCGAAGGTGTTCAAGGGCACGCACGTGGACAACGAGGAGGTGCGGGTTCTGCGCGCCGCCCGTCTCGAGCTGAGCGCCAGCCGCCCGTTCGCGGTCTACGCCGACGGCGAGCATCTCACCGACCTGCCGGCGTCGCTGCGCGTGCTCCCGCGGGCCCTCTCGGTGGTGGCGCCACCCGCCCCGGCTTGAGCAGCCCGGTCTTCGGCGCGAAGGTCGCGCTTGCGCGTGCGATCGGTGCCGCCAGCCGGGCCAGCGGCCGTGGCGGGGGCACGACGCTTCCGGGGCGGGTGCTGTTGCGCCTCTCGCCGGACGCGATCGCGAAGCTCGGCAGCAGGCTTTCTCGCAGCACGATCGTCAGCGCGACGAACGGAAAGACGACCACCGCGGGGATGATCTCCACCGCCCTGGCCGCCGAAGGGCGCACGCCGGTCCACAATCGCGCCGGATCGAACATGACCTGGGGCGTCGCCACGGCGCTGCTCGAGCAGCACGGCAGCGAAGGCCTGTTCGAGGTCGACGAGGCCTGGCTGCCAAAGGTCACCGCGCAGCTTGACCCGGCGCTGATCGTGCTCGGCAACCTGTTCCGCGACCAGCTCGACCGCTACGGGGAGCTGGAGACGCTCGCCGACGAGTGGGCAAAGCTGGTCGAGGCGCGCGCCGGGCGCACGCGCTTCGTGCTCAACGCCGACGACCCGCTGATCGCCGACCTCGGACGCGACCGTGAGGAGCGCCCTCGCCCGGGCGTCACCTACTTCGGGATCGAGGACCCGCGCCACGCGCTGCCCGAGCTCCAGCACGCGCACGATGCCAAGCACTGCCGCCGCTGCGGTCATCCGTACGCATACGAGCGCGCCTTCGTCGGGCACCTCGGTCATTACTCGTGCCCCTCATGCGGCGCCCAGCGCCCGACGCCCGACGTCGCCGCAACCGAGATCGACCTTCTGGGAATGGAGGGCTCGCAGCTTTCGGTTCGCACTCCCAAGGGCGACCTCCACCTGAAGCTGCCCCTGCCCGGCCTCTACAACGCCTACAACGCGCTGGCCGCGATCGCCGCCGCGTTGGACCTCGGGGTGGGAATGGACTCGGTGCGCTCCGGCCTGGAGTCGGTGCGCGCCGTATTCGGCCGCGTTGAGACAATCGAGGTGGACGGCAAGCCGGTCTCGATCCTGCTGATCAAGAACCCGGCCGGCGCCAACGAGGTGCTGCGCACGCTGCGGCTGGAAAGCGGCGGCGGTGACCTTGACCTCTGGTTCGCGCTCAACGACGGGATCGCCGACGGGCGCGACGTCTCGTGGGTCTGGGACGCCGACTTCGAGCTGCTCGCCGGGGCCGCGCGTCACGTCACCTGCTCCGGCACGCGGGCGCCGGAGATGGCGCTGCGACTGAAGTACGCCGGCTGGGCGCCCGAGTCGATCGCGGTCGAGGAGGGGATAGCCAGCTCGCTAGAGCGCGCCGTCGCACAGGCCGACGGTCGCCTGTTCGCGCTTCCCACCTACACCGCGCTGCTGGAACTGCGGACGCTGCTCGCCGATCGGGGTTTGGCAAAGGATTATTGGGAATGAGCGCCCCAGCACGAGGAACGAGGAACGAGGAACGAGGAACGGTCGTCTGGCACGACGCCGAGTGCGGCGCCTACGAGGCCGATCTGCCGCTCTGGGAGGAGCTTGCCGAGGCGGCCGACGGGCCGGTGCTCGAGCTCGGCTGCGGGACGGGTCGGGTGGCGCTGCACCTGGCGCGGCGCGGTCACGCGGTGGTCGGCATCGATAGCGACGCCGAACTGATCGCCGAGCTGTGCGAACGGGCCGCCGCCGAGGGGCTGACGGTTGGTGCCGAGCAGGCCGACGCAGCGGGATTCTCGCTCGACAAGCGCTTCGGGCTGATCGTCGCGCCGATGCAGCTGGTCCAGCTTCTGCCCGACGGCGAGGCGCGCCACGAATGCCTCAGTGCGGCCGCCGCACACCTGGAGTCAGGCGGCTGCCTGGCGCTCGCAATCGTCGCCGAAGCCCGAACCGGGACACCCCCCTCCCCCGCCCTGCCCGACGTCCGCGAGCGCGACGGTTGGGTCTACTCGAGCATGCCGCTCGGGGTGATCCGGGAGGGCGACTCTCTGCTGCTCGAGCGGTTGCGGCAGACCGTCGATCCGGACGGTCACCTGGAGGAGAGCCACAACGCCGTTCGCTTGCGGATGCTCTCCACCGCTTCTCTGGAGCGGGAAGGGCGACCGGCGGGCCTCAGTCCCGCCGGTCGCCGTCGCATCGAGGCCACCGACGCCCACGTCGGCTCGACAGTTGTCCTCTTGGGGGCCTGAGATGGAGCTGCGCCTGGCGGCCCTATATCCGGATCAGATGAACATCTACGCCGACCGCGGCAACATCCTCTTCCTGCGCCACCGCTGCGAGTGGCGCGGCATCTCCTTCTCCTACGCGGCCGCCGGCCCCGGCGAGCGATTGGACCCCGGCGCCCACGACCTGATCTACATCGGCGGCGGTCAGGACCGTGACCAGCGCATGGTCGCCGCCGACATGGTGGCCACCAAGGGCGATGACCTGGGATCGGCCGTCGATGACGGCGCCGTGCTGCTCGCGGTCTGCGGTGGCTATCAGCTGCTCGGCCACAGCTACCAGCTCGGCGAGGAGCGAATCCCCGGCCTCGGGCTGGCCGACCTGGAGACGGTCCGCGAGCCCGGTGAGCGACTGATCGGCAACGTCGCAATCGAGGCCGACCTCGGAACCGGCCCGCAGCTGATCGCGGGATTCGAGAACCACGGCGGGCGCACCCACCTCGGTGACGACGCGCAGCCGCTCGGCCGGGTGGTCAAGGGGTTCGGCAATAACGGCCGCGACGGCTTCGAGGGCGTGCGCCGCGGCAACCTGATCGGCACCTATCTGCACGGCCCGCTGCTGCCCAAGAACGCCTGGCTCGCCGATCGCCTGATCCAGCTGGCACTGGCGCGGCGAGCGGGGTCCGAACCGGAGCTTGCGCCGCTTGACGACTCGCTTGAGGCCGCGGCGCACGAGAGCGCTCGCCGAGCTGCGCTCGGCTAGCGCCGTCGATGCAACGCATGGACAGCAGCAGCGTGGTGAGCGCTTCTGCTCCTCGCGCAGAGCGGAAGCGATTAGTTTTGCGTCCCGCCGACCGCCCCCCGGACCGATGAGTTCCGCCGCGGACCGCAGTCTCAATGACGAACCATGAGAAAGGAGCTCCGATGAGCAAGCTGATCGTGTCCGAGTTCGTGACCCTCGACGGCGTCATGGAGGCCCCGGGCGGCGAGCCGACCCACCCGCACACGGGCTGGGTGATGGACTTCATGGGCCCCGAGCAGCAGCAGTACAAGCTCGACGAGGTCCGCGAGGCCGAGTCCCTGCTACTCGGGCGGGTGACCTACGAAGGCTTCTCGGCCGCTTGGCCCGAGCGCGAGGGCGAGTTCGCCGACAAGATGAACTCGATGCTCAAGTACGTCGTCTCCTCGACGCTCTCAGAGCCGCTCGAATGGAACAACGCAACCTTGATCCGCAGCGACGTCGCCGGCGAGGTCGCGAAGCTCAAGCAGAAACCCAGCGAACCAATTCTCGTCGCCGGCAGCCAGACCCTGGTTCACTCGCTGATCGAGAACGATCTTGTCGACGAGTACCGGGTGATGGTGTTCCCGGTGCTGATCGGCAGCGGTAAGCGCCTGTTCCCGGACTCGCCTGACAAGCACTCGATGAAGCTGGTCGACACGAAGCTGTTCGACTCGGGTGTGGTCGTCCTCACCTACCACCCGGCCCGATGAGCTCGAAGCATCCCGCTGCTGCTCCTCGCGCGAAGCGGGAGCGGATTTGGGGAGCCGCTTGGCTCCCGTTGGGCAGCCCAGCCGATCCCGGAAGTGACCCGGGTCGGCCCCCCGATCGGCGAGCGGGTGGAGGGCTGACGAGTCTGACCGACCGATGAGTTTCGGGACTTCAGCCGGTCTGTAATTTGAGGCCCCAACGACGAAGGAGACAAACACGATGACGGAGTACAAGGTAGGCACTCGTGAGGAGTGGCAAGTCGCGCGCAAGGCACTGCTGGAGCGCGAGAAAGAGCTGACGCACCGCGGCGATGAAATGGCGCGCGAGCGGCGCGAGCTGCCGTGGGTGCGGGTCGACAAGGAGTACAGCTTCGAGACCGACGAGGGGACGAAGACGCTGGCGGAGCTCTTCGACGGGCGCTCGCAGCTACTCGTCTACCACTTCATGTTCGGCCCGGAGTACACGGCGGGCTGCCCGGTCTGCTCGTCCGCGGCGGATACGTTCGACGGCGCTGTTGAGCACCTGAAGGCGCGCGACGTGACGTTCCTTTGCGTCTCCCGCGCGCCGCTCGAGAGGCTGCAGGCCTACAAGCGGCGCATGGGCTGGAAGTTCCCCTGGGCGTCGTCGCAGGGAACCGACTTCAACTTCGACTTCGACGTCTCGGCCACGGAGGAGCAGCTGGCACCGTTCCTCGAAGGCGACGTTCCTCCCGTCGTTGCCCAGCTGGCGGCCGCGTGCGGGACAGACCCGGCGGGATACCTGGCGGACCAGCAAGGACTGGGCGCCTTCGCGCTCTCCGACGGAGTCGTCTACCACACCTACTCGTCCTACGCGCGCGGCGTCGAGATCGTGATGGGCTTCTATCCACTGCTCGACCGGGTGCCGAAGGGACGCAACGAGGGCGGCTCCACGGAGTTCTGGATCCGGCGCCACGACGAGTACGAGGACGTCGGCGCCGGGCGGACCGGGTAACGCCCGAGGATCCGCCCACCAGCCCGCTTCTGCTTCCGCGTGAGGCTGTCGCACAAACCCCCTCCTTTTCGGTCCGTTTGCAGCGAGAAAATGGGCCCATGCCACAGAACTTCCTCAGCTCTGACCGAGACCAACCGATGCTGCTGCCGCCGGACCTGCGTGACTGGCTCGACGAGGACCACCTGGTTCGTGATCGAGGCGATCGACGAGCTCGACCTCGACGCCTTTTACCGCTCATATCGCGCCGACGGCCACGGCCGCTCCGCCCACCACCCGAAGATGATGCTGACGCTGCTGACCTACGCCTACGCGGTTGGCGAGCGCAGCTCACGGGGGATCGAGCGGCGCTGCCGCGAGGACGTCGCCTTTCGGGTGATCGCCGCCAATCAGGCCCCCGACCATGCGACGATCGCCCGCTTTCGTGTCCGCCACCAGCAGGCCCTCGGCGATCTCTTCGGCCAGATCCTCGGGCTCTGCGCACAGGCGGGGCTGGTGCAGGCCGGGGTGATCGCCGTCGACGGCAGCAAGTTCGCCGCGATGGCCGCCGATAGGGCCACCCGCGGCTACGAGCAGATCGCGGAGGAGATCCTCGCCGAGGCCGGCCGCATCGACGCCGCCGAGGATGAGATCCACGGCGAGGCCCGCGGAGACGAGCTGCCCGAGCACCTGGCACGCCGCGCTGGCAGGCGGGCCTGGCTTCGGGAGGCAAAGCAGCGCCTCGACGCCGAGCGAGCCGAGACCGAGGAGTCGATCCCCAGGGCCCGCGAGAAGCGCCTTGAGCTCTGCCATCGCCGGCTGGGCGAGGACTGGCAAACCGAGCGCCAGGCCAACCGCGATTACGAGGCCTATCGCGCGCGCGGGGTCCGCGAGCGCGGCAAGCAGGCGATGGGCTCACCGCCCAAGCCAGCCCAGCTGGCGCCTGCTCCCGCCGGCAAGATCAACACCACCGACCCCGACGCAAAGCGGATGAAGTCGGGCCGCGACTTCATCCCCGCCTACAACGCCCAGGCCGTCACCACCGAGGACCAGATCATCGTCGCCGCCGAGATCACCACCGAGGGCGTCGACTTCGAG
>JBBQNM010000071.1:0-11660 GCA_038329895.1 Solirubrobacterales bacterium
CGGTCATCGGGGCAGGTTACCCACGTGTTACTCACCCGTTCGCGGCTTTGCTCCAGGGCAAGCCCTGGTTCGTCGCTCCACTTGCATGTGTTAGGCACGCCGCCAGCGTTCGTCCTGAGCCAGGATCAAACTCTCCGTAAAGAGTGAAACAAAAACGAAGAGTGTCATGCGTGGCAGGCCGCCGCGTACACATACTCGGCGGCCGGCATGACGGGTTGATGGCCCGTCCCGCGCTGGCGCGGAACGGGTCGGGCTCAACACCCCGCACGGACATTCGCCCGGCGGGGATGCACGCTGCTCAGTTTTCAAAGACCGCGGCGCCTGGGGCGACGGGATTCGCCGCCGGGAAACGCCTGAAACGGCAGAAAAAAGGCCTCTCGCCAGAGAGGCCGCACCGGTCCCGCAGATCGGGGTCGGTATGAACTCTCGGGTCTAGGACGCTCCTTTCAAGGTCCGCCTCAAGTGCGACCGGGGAGTATAGCGCCGCCAAGCACGATGCTCAATGCCGGCGGCGTGCCCGGACAGCCACGGCGGTCAGCGCTCGAGGCGCAGCCGCTTGTGGCGACGCTTCCCAACCTGCACCACGGCTCCGTCGAGGCCGTCGAGCGGCAGGTCGAGCTCCCCCCCGTCCACCACCCGGTCGTCGATCCGTACCCCGCCCTGTTCGATCAACCGTCGCGCCTCGCTTCGGCTGAAGCCGAACAGCTCGGCGAGCAAGGCGGGCAGGTGCACCGGCCCGTTGACGGTCACGGTCGCCTCCTCGATCTCCTCGGGTTGCTCGTGCCGCACGTGCAGGCGGTCGAAGTGCTCCTCGGCCGCCTCGGCGGCGGCCGGGTCGTGATAGCGCTCGACGATCCGCCGCCCCAGCTCGCGCTTTGCCTGGTTCGGCTCGGCGTCCGGCACGTCCGAGGAAAACAGGAGGCGGAAGTAGTCGGACATCAGATCGTCGGGGATGCTCATCAGTCGCCCGAACATCTCCTCCGGGGCATCGGTGACCCCGACGTAGTTACCGAGCGACTTGCTCATCTTCTGAGCCCCGTCGGTCCCAACCAGCAGCGGCATCGTGATGATCGACTGGGGCGCCTTGCCGTAGGCGCTCTGAATGTCGCGGCCGAACAACAGGTTGAACTTCTGATCGGTGCCGCCGAGCTCAACATCCGCGTCGATCGCCACCGAGTCGTAGCCCTGTAGCAGCGGGTAGATCAGCTCCAGCGCCGAGATCGCCTCATCCGCCTCGATCCTGCGCTCGAAGATGTCGCGCTCCAGCAGACGCGCGACCGTCGCGCGTGAGAGCAGCCCCAGCAGTTCCCCGGACCCCATCTCCAACCACTCGCTGTTGAAGCGCACCTCGGTGCGATCGCGATCGAGCACCTTGAACGCTTGCTCCTGGTATGTGGCGGCGTTCGCCGCTATCTGCTCGTCGGAGAGCACCGGGCGTTGGGCCGAGCGTCCGCTCGGGTCCCCCACCCTCGCCGTGAAGTCGCCGATGATCAGTACGACGACGTGACCGGCGTCCTGGAACTCGCGCAGCTTCGAGAGCACCACCGTGTGTCCGAGATGGATGTCCGGCGTGGTCGGGTCGATCCCCAACTTGACCCTCAGTGGACGCCCCAGCTCGAGCTGTTCGGCGAGCGCATCCTCGGGTAGGACGTCGACCGCATTGGTCGCCAGTCGCTCCGCCTCAGCCCTCGGGTCCGCCATGGGGCCAATGCTAGACTGCCCGACCGGCTTGGCGGCTACCGTCTTCGCTGCTCGCAAAGGGTGGCGGCACGGTCTTTTGGCGCGTCCTCAATAGCGGCGACGCCAGCCCCGATCAGGCGCTCTTTGATGGAACGAGGCACAGAGTCGGGATCCAAGCGCCCTAGGCGCGAGAACGGCAGAGGAAAACCGCCGACCCCGGCGGAGCCGCCCAGCGAACCCGGCTTCGTCGAGACCTCCGAGATCCGGTTCGAGTCCTCGAACGGCGACGACGAGGCAGCGGGTACGGACCAGCCCGATCGCTCGACCGAGTCGGAAGCCGAAGGCGCCCAGTCCGCCGATCAGGCCACCGCCGCGCCGCACCGTGACGCCCGCGCGACACGGGTGGACCGTGAGATCCCCGCACCCCCGCAGTCGCCCGCTCCTGCCGATGGCGACGGGAGCGGGGGCAACGGCAAGCCACCCGACGGCATCGCCCCCCCGCCCGCACCGCCGAGCCTCCCGCAGCACCGTGGGAGACCGCGGCTGAAGAAGCTTCGAATGCTCTTCGTCCTTGCCGGTCTCGCCCTACTGGCCCTGGTCTCTACCGTGTTCGGAATGATGGCCGCGGTCTCGACCGACCTGCCGGCGATCTACACCTTCGCCCAATTCCGAGCCGCGAAGAACAGCGTCGTCCTCGATGACACCGGCGCTCCGATCGGCACCCTGAGCAGCGACCAGAACAAATTCCTGCTCACCTCCGGGCAGATCTCCCAGAACGTCAAGAACGCCACCGTTTCGATCGAGGACAGCCGCTTCTATCAGCACAGCGGCATCGACTACCACGGGATCGCCCGGGCGCTGGTCGAGGACGTCCTCTCGCGCAGCGCAAGGCAGGGCGCCTCGACGATCACCCAGCAGTTCGTCAAGAACGCCCTCGAGGCGCAGGGCAGCCGCACGGTCTTCGAGAAGTTCCGCGAGGCGGCGCTCGCCTACCGGCTCGAGCAGCACTGGAGCAAGGACAAGATCCTCACCGAGTACATGAACACGATCTACTACGGCGAGGGCGCCTACGGGATCGAAGCGGCTGCCCGCACCTACTTCGGCTACAACCACCCCGGCTGCGGGACCCAGGCCGAGCCGTGCGCATCCGTACTGCTGCCGCAGGAAGCGGCGATGCTGGCCGGCATCATCTCCTCGCCATCGGCATACGACCCCAAGAGCGACGCGGTCGCCGCCAAGGACCGCCGCGACGAGGTGCTGTCGAAGATGCTGGACCAGGGCTACATCACCCAGCAGCAGTACACCGAGGGTGTGAGATCGGCCCTTCCCTCGGCCTCCGATATCCAGCCACCCAAGATCGACTCCAAGGCGCCCTACTTCACGAGCTGGTTGCGGCAGCAGCTGGTCGACCGCTACGGAGCCGGCAAGGCCTTCTTCGGCGGCCTGAAGGTGAAATCGACGCTCGACCTGGGTCTCCAGAGCGCCGCCGAGGCCGCGGTCTACAACCGCACCGCCGCACTCGGCATCACCTCCTCGGCGGTCGTGATCGACAACAAGACCGGGGGTGTGAAAGCGATGGTCGGCGGTCCCGGCTACGACACCCAGCCATTCAATATCGCCGCCTACGGGACAAGGCAGCCCGGCTCGTCTTTCAAACCCTTCACCCTGGTCTCGGCGCTCGAGTTGGGGCACTCACCATATGAGGTGTTCAGTTCACAACCCAAGGTCTTCCACTTCGGCAAGCACGGCAAACAGCTGTTCCCGGTCCACAACTACGGCGACAGCTACCTGGGGTCGGCCTCGCTGATCACGGCGACGCAGTACTCCGACAACTCGGTGTACGCGGACCTCGGGCTGCATCTGAAGACGACCCCCAAGGAGAGCACCAAGTACATCGCCAGGACCGCGCGCAGGATGGGGATCATCTCCCCGGTTTCAGTCAACCCGGCGATGGTGCTCGGTGGGTTGAAGGTCGGTGTCAATACGCTGGAGATGGCGCACGCGTACGAGACCCTGGCGGAAGATGGACTCCGCATCAGCGGCACCCTCGCCCCCGACCCCGGGATTGATCCGATCGCCTACACACGGGTCAGCACCGGGGACGGCCACACGGTCGACGAGAACGATTCGGTAAAGACCAGGGTGATGCCGACGTCCGTGGCTAACACGGCAAAGCAACTGCTGGCGAACGTGATCAGCGGCGGCACCGGCCAGAGCGCCGCCGGCGTTTCGAGCTACGAGTGGGGCAAGACCGGCACCACCGAGAACAACGGCGACGCCTGGTTCTGTGGTGCGACGCGGGACTCCACTGCCTGTGTTTGGGTCGGCCACGCCGACTCGGTGACACCGATGCTGACCGAGTACGGCGGCGCCCCAGTCGACGGCGGCACGATCCCGGCGCTGATCTGGCACGACGTGATGAGCGCCTGGGAGCAGATCAGGGCCGAGCACGCGGCGGCGAGCAAGAACGGCGGCACGAGCACCTCCCCCTATGTCCCGCCGACCTCGTCCGGCAGCTACACGGCTCCGGCACCATCAAGCGGCAGCACTTCCACCGGCGGTGGTGGAGGCGGAGGCGGTGGGGCCGGCAACGCCGCCCCGCAGCAGGCAGCTCCGGCACCCACACCCACACCGGGTGGTGGCGGGGGCGGCGCAGCCACGGGTGCCGGCGGCATCAGCCCTGGCTAATCGCGCCGGCTCGATCTCAGCGTCGAGGAACACCACTTGCGGCGGCTTCGCCGCCTGACATGCGAACCACTTGCGGCGGCTACGCCGCCTGACCAGCCTGTGGCGGCGCCTGACGGCACCGCCCAGAACTAATTGCGCGCAACGCGCCGGCAAACACCTATGCCGCGTGTTCGACCGGCCAGGGACGAGAGACGAAACGGCAACCGGCGGCGCAGAAGCGCCACGGGTTCTCGGTCGCCTTGCTGATCCCGATCCGCGGTCCGGCCGTGACCCCGTTCGCCCTCCATGCACCCTCGGCCGGTAGGACCGTGAACGGCGGCGCGCTGAGGCTGGCGCCGTTGTCCGATAGGCCGACGCCGAGCGCCTCGGTGAGCTTGCCCGGCCCCGAGCACAGCTCCCCGTCGCGTTGGCGGCCGCGGCGCTGACGCATCGCCTCCACGCCGACCGTTGGCTCCAGGGCCCGGATCAGCACCGCGGCGGCTTCCCCATCCGGCTCGGCGACGGCGTTGAGAAGGCTGTGGATCCCGTAGGACAGATAGACGTAGGCGCGACCGGGCGGGCCGAACAGCACCTCGTTGCGCGCCGTGCGTCCGACGTAGGCGTGGCAGGCGGGGTCGTCGCGCTCGTAGCTCTCGGTCTCCACGATCACGCCGCCGCAATCGCCGTGCAAGAGCGTGCAGCCGATCAGTTCCTGGGCCACCTCATGGACAGAGCGCTCGAAGAACTCCGGTCCCAGCGCCTCGCTCACGACCCCCGCTCGCTGATGATCGCGTCGACACGGCGCAGCGCCGCGCGGGCAGTCGTCAGCTGCTCGGACAGCCGCGCCGAGGCGGTGCCGCCCTCGATCGTCTTCGACTCCAGCCAACTGGTGCCGCGAAGCACCTCGTAGTACTCCTCGTCGAGGTGCTCGGAGAAACCGCGCAGGTCCTCTGCGCTTAGCTCGGAGAGCGACTTGCCCTGCTCGAGCGCTTGGCGGACCAGACCGCCGACGATCTCGTGCGCTTCGCGAAACGGAACGCCGCGCCGCACCAGCAGGTCGGCAATCTCGGTGGCGGCCAGCATCTCGTCCGCCGACGCGGCCTGCAAGCGCTCGCGATCGAAGCTGATCCCGGCCAACATCCCCTCAGTCATCTCGAGGCACAGCTCGACCGTGTCGATCGCGTCGAACAGAGGTTCCTTGTCCTCCTGCATGTCCTTGGCATAGGAGAGCGGCAATCCATGCATCGCGCCAGCCAGGGCGGCATAGTCGGCGGCGACGCGAGGCGACTTGGAGCGCAGCAGCTCCGCCGAGTCGGGGTTCTTCTTCTGGGGCATGATGCTGGAGCCGGAGGAGAAGGACTCATCGAGCTCGCAGAAACCGAACTCGCTGCTCGACCAGAGCACGATCTCCGCACCGAGCCGCGAGAGGTGGATCGCGCAGCCCGTGGCGGCGGCCAGATAGTCGAGCACGAAGTCGCGGTTCGAGACACCGTCGATCGAGTTCGGCGAGACGTAGTCGAAGCCAAGCTCGTCGGCAACCGCCCGCCGATCGATCTCCCAGTTGACGCCGGCCAGCGCACCTGAGCCGAGTGGCATCACGCTCGCGGTGTGGAGCGCGAGCTGAAAGCGCCAAACGTCGCGGCTCAGCATCCAGAAATAGGCCAGCAGATGGTGGCCAAGGTAGACCGGCTGGGCCCGCTGTAGGTGCGTGTAACCGGGCATCGGCCAGTCCCGGTGGCTCTCGGCGAGGTCCACGAGGCGGCCCATCACGTCGCGCAGCAGCTCGACCGCGCGCAGAGAATGCGACTGCACGGCCATCGCGACGTCGGTCGCGACCTGGTCGTTTCGCGAGCGACCGGTGTGCAGCTTGCCCGCCACGTCGCCGACCAGCTCGCCGAGGCGTCGCTCGATCGCCATGTGGATGTCCTCGTCGGAGTCCTGAAAGCGGAACTCGCCGCGCTCCAACTCGGCGCCGATCGCCTCCAGCCCGCGGTCGAGCTCTGACAGCTCATCGTCGGTCAACACCCCAACCTCCCGCAGCGCCCGGATGTGGGCCAGGGACTGGTCGACGTCGTAGGGAGCCAGCCGCCAGTCGAACTCGATCGAGCGGTTCAGCCGCCAGAAGCGCGGGTCGGGGTCCTTGCGAAAGCGTGGCATCAGGCGGCGATTATCGCTGCCTGCGGCGCGCTCGATGCCAGATACGCTGCGGCGATGCGGTTCATGGTCACGGGCGCGACCGGCAAAGTGGGCAACGCCGTGGCGCGACGGCTGGTCGAGCGCGGCGACGAGGTGGTGGCGCTGGTGCGCGACCCCGCGGCCGCCGGGAAGGCCCTGCCCGCCGAAGTGAAGCTCGTGCAGGGCGACGTGACGGAGCCGCAGACGATCCAGCCCGCCGTCGAGGGGGTCGACGGGGTCTTCAACTGCATGGGGATCTACGAGCAGTGGCTTTCCGACCCGGGCACCTTCGAGCGGGTCAATGCGGAGGGGGCGCGCAACGTGGTCGCCGAGGCCCACCGTGCTGGCGTCGTCCGGGTCGTCCACACCTCGACTTTCGACGTCTTCCACGCATCGACGGGCGGCACGATGACCGAGGA
The DNA here is from genome assembly GCA_038329895.1 of Solirubrobacterales bacterium. GTDB lineage: Bacteria > Actinomycetota > Thermoleophilia > Solirubrobacterales > 70-9 > Mayfieldus. The sequence continues at coordinate 6,942 of JBBQNM010000071.1, forward strand.
GCAGCCCGCCGACTATCCAAAGGGGACAGCATACGAGCGCTCAAAGCAGCACGCCGAGGAGCTGGTCCTGGCCGAGGCCGGCGATGGGATCGAGGTCGTGATCGTCAACCCCGCCGGAGTCTACGGACCGGGGCCGTGGGCGGAGTCCGGCCTCGATAGCGCAATCCGCGATGCGGTTCGCCGTCGCCTGCCCGCCGTTCCACCCGGCGGGATGACCCTCGGGTACGTCGACGACGTTGCGCAAGGGCACCTGGCGGCCTTCGAGCGCGGCCTGCCCGAAGAGCGCTACATCCTCGGCGACGGCTTCGCGTCGATGCGCGAGATCGTCGCTGCGGCGGTCGAGGAGGCGGGCCGCGGCTGGGTCCCTCCCACGCTGCCGGTCTCGCTGGCAAGAGGAATGGCGGCTGCGGGCGAGGGGGTCTCGCGACTGATTCGTCGCCCACCGCTGCTCGGCCGCGGCCAGCTCCACTTCCTGCTCTGGGGGGCGAAGGTGGACAACTCCAAGGCCCGCGACCAGCTCGGCGTCGAGTTCACCCCATGGAAGGAGGGCATCCGGCGCACGGTGCGCTGGATGGCCGAGGTGGGCAGGATCTAGCCGGCTGTGCCAGCCTTGCGGCGCGCCAAGTCCGACGAGTTCGTCGAGTCCTACGGCGCCGACGGCGTCTATGAGGTGCTCGAGGAGCGAACGATGGACTGAGCCAGGGTGGCTGCGAGCGCCTCGCAGACAAGGTCCACCTGGGCCTCGCGCATCGAGGTGAAGAAGGGCAGTCCGAGCGAGCGAGCGCCGGCACGCTCGGCGATCGGGAACTGGCCCTCCCGGTAGCCAAGCTCCCGCAGGTGCGGGAACAAGTGCAGGCACGGCAGATAGGCCTTGGAGGGAATCCCCTGCTCGGCGAGCGAGGAGATCACGGTCTCGCGGTCGATCGACACAGGGAGCTGGACGACGTAGACGAACCAGCTGCGGCGCTCGCTGCCGTGCTCGGCGGCGGGGATCAGCAACCCATCCTCCCCACCGGCTCCGTGGTCGGCCGCGAGCGCGGTTAGACGCTCCTCATATGCCCCGGCGACGTAGGAGCGGCGCAGCAGCAGCTCCTCGATGCGCTCGATCTGGCCGATGCCCAGAGCGCAGGCAAGCTCGGAAAGCCGGTAGTTGAAGCCAAGCCGCTCGTGCTCGAGGACCGCCATGTCGTCGGCGCGTCCCTGGTTGCGCTCGCTGCGGTAGCGGGCGGCCTGGTCGGGCCCCGGCGGGATCAGCATCCCTCCCTCTCCTGTGGTCATCTGCTTATTGGGATAGAAGGCAAAGGCGGCCGCGTTTCCGCGCGTTCCGACACGCCGGCCCTCCGAGTCGACTGCGCCGATCGCCTCGCACGCGTCCTCGAGGATGCCTAGGCCCTGTCTGGCCGCCAGCTCCTCGAGCTGCGGCATCGCAGCGGGCCAACCGAGAACGTGGATCGGCAAGATCCCCGTGGTCTTATCGGTGACCGCGGCGGCGGCCGCCGCCGGATCGAGGTTCAGGGTCACCGGGTCGACGTCGCAGAAGACCGGCCGCGCCCGCTCATAGAGCACACAGTTGGCGGAGGCGACGAAGCTGAACGGACTGGTGAGCACCTCATCGCCCTCTCCCCATCCGAGTCCCCTCACCCCGAGGTGAAGCGCCGCGGTGCCGCTGGAGACGGCGACGGCATCCTCGACCTCGAGCCAGAGCGCGAACTGCTGCTCGAAGCGCTCCAGCATCGGCCCCAACGACAGCCTGCCGGAGCGAAACGCCTCCAGCAGCAGGGTCTCTTCGCGCTCGCGAAGCTCAGGGCGCGAGAGGGGGATCTGCTCGCCGTTCTGCGGTTTCACCGCAGCCCAGCCTAGTCGCCGGCCGCCAAAGCTCCTGAGCCCTCAGCCTGCGCGCTGCTCTGGTCGCCCTTGCTCGGGCGGGGCTGGAACGCGTACTCCAGCGACTCGACCAGGGCCTCCCAGGAGGCCTCGATGATGTTCTCCGAGACGCCGATCGAGCCCCACTCGCGCTCGCCGTCGGAGGAGTCGAGCAGCACCCGGGTCACCGCACCGGTCCCGTGGTCCTCGTCGAGGATCCGGACCTTGTAGTTGGTCAGCTCGATGTCGGCGAGGTGTGGGTGACGGTCGGTGATCGCGCCGCGCAGGGCGCGATCGAGGGCATTGACCGGACCGTTTCCCTCCGCGACCCGCACGTAGCGCTCGCCGTCGACCCAGATCTTGATCGTGGCCTCCGTCTGCACGCGCCCGTCCTCGCGCTTCTCGGTCAGCACCCGAAAGCTCTCGAGCCGGAACAGCGGCTCGTACTCGCCCGCCTCGCGGCGCAGTAGCAGCTCGAAGGAGGCGTCGGCGGCCTCGTAGTGGTAGCCGCGGTGCTCGCGCTCCTTGAGCCGCTCCAGGGTTCGCTGCGCGACCTCGTCGTCGACCGCGATCCCGGCGGCCTCGGCGCGGCTCACCACCGTCCCCTTGCCGGAGAGCTCGGAGACGAGGACGTCGCGGCGGTTTCCGACCAACTCCGGATTGGTGTGCTCGAAGGTGCGCACGTCGGCGCTCACCCCGGCGACGTGCATGCCGCCCTTGTGCGCGAACGCGTTTCGCCCCACATAGGGCTGGTTCGGGTCCGGCGTCGCGTTGCAGATCTCGTCGACGTAGTGCGCAGTCTGGGTCAGGGTCGAGAGCTGTTCGGATGAGACGACGTCGAACCCCATCTTCATCTGCAGCGCGGGCAGGATCGAGACCAGGTTCGCGTTGCCGCAACGCTCCCCGTAGCCATTGATCGTCCCCTGGACCAGCTGCGCGCCCTCGCTCACGCCAGCCAGCGAGTTGGCGACCCCGCACTCGGCGTCGTTGTGGGTGTGGATTCCGACCTCGACGTCGCCATCGAGGGCGCTCACCACGGCGGCTGTCGCCTCGGCGACCTGGTGGGGCAGGCTGGAGCCGTTGGTGTCGCAGAGGGTCACGTTCTCAGCCCCGGCGCCGGCGGCGGCGCGCAGGCACTCGATCGCGTAGTCGGAGTCCTCGCGCCAGCCGTCGAAGAAATGCTCGGCGTCGTAGATCACCCGCTTTCCCTCCCCGCGGCAGAAGGAAACCGAGTCGGCGATCATCGCCAGGTTCTCCTCGCGCGAGACCTTGGTCACCTTCTCGAGGTGAAGCGCCCAGGTCTTGCCGACCAGGGTCACGGCCGGCGAGAAGGAGCCGACCAGTACCCGCAGCGCCTCGTCGTCCTCGACGGCGACGTCGCGCCGACGCGTCATCCCAAAGGCGCACACCGTCGCCGTCTCCAGCGGTTGATCGGAGAGCAGCTCGAACAGCTCCGCCTCCTTCGGGTTGGAGCTCGGAAAGCCGGCCTCGATGAAGTGCACACCAAGCCGGTCGAGGGCGCGAACGATGCGCAGCTTCTCGCGCGCCGAGAGCGACATGCCTTGCCCCTGCATGCCGTCCCGAAGGGTCGTGTCGTAGAGCTTCACCTGTTGCATCTGATGCCTTCCTGGTTTCGAGGGTTCGGGCGGGAGGCCTCTCGGCCTTGGTGCGCGCAAGCGCGCTTGCCGCTGGTCGCTAGGCGACAGCGGCGGCGCTAATTCGCCCGATTACCTCGAAAAGGCGCTGCATCAGGTGGTGACTCTACTCCCCTCGTCGACAGGCGCCGCCTGCTCGACGAAATCGAGCCACTCGAGGTATTCCTCGGCGCGCCCGTAGAGCGCGTCCTCGTATTTCGCCTGCACGTGGCGGGTGATCTCGCCAGGCTCGCCGAGCTCGTGGTCGTCTATCTCGCGCACCGGCACCAGCTCGGCGGCGGTGCCGGTGAGGAAGATCTCCTCGGCCAGGTACAGCTCCGCCCTCGCGACGTCGCGCTCGACCACCGTGTAGCCGAGGTCGCGGGCGATCTGGATCACCGACTTGCGGCTCACCCCGTCGAGGATCGACGCGGCGTGCGGCGGGGTGACCAGCGTGCCCTCGCGAACCACGAAGACGTTCTCGCCCGAGCCCTCGCAGACGAAGCCGCGCTCGTCGAGCAGGATCGCCTCCTCGTAGCCGGCCTTCGCCGACTCGGTCTTGGCGAGGATCGAATTCAGGTACTGGCCCGAGGCCTTGGAGTGCGGAATCAGCCCCGCGGGTGAAATGCGCCGCCAGGAAGAGACCCGGGCGCGGATCCCGTGGCGCTTTCCGTCCTCGCCGAGATATGCGCCCCAGGGCCAGGCCGCGACCATGACGTCGATGGGGACGTTCGGCGCGTAGAGGCCCATCTCGCCGTAGCCGCGGAAGGCGAGTGGACGGATGTAGCAGGAGTGCAGACCGTTGCGGGTGATCAGCTGGTGGGTGGCCGCCCGGATCTCCTCTATGGAGAACGGCAGATCGAGGTAGAACATCTCGGCCGACTTGGCGAGCCGATCGAGGTGGTCTTGATGGCGGAAGATCGCCGGCCCGCGCTCGGTCTCGTAGCAGCGGATCCCCTCGAAGACGCCGCTGCCGTAGTGAAGCCCGTGGCTGAGCACGTGGACCTTGGCCTCGTCCCAGGGGACGAACTTGCCGTTCAGCCAGATCAGCTCAGCCTTCTCCACGGTGCCGGAAGTATGCCCGATGGCGGCGACCACAGGCGAGACTAAAGTTGCCCCGCTGGGTTACAAGGACCAAACGGCCACCCTGGAGGTTTCCCGTGCTGAAGCGGCTGCGTTCCAAGCTCACCTACGCCAACGTGATGGCGACGATCGCCGTATT
>JBBQNM010000072.1:0-11099 GCA_038329895.1 Solirubrobacterales bacterium
GATCTTCTCGCCGATCCGGCGGGCCTCCTACAACGTCGACTCGGCCCGAGTCGGGCAGCGCACCGACTTCGACAAGCTGACCCTGCGGTTGGAGACCGACGGCTCGATCGAGCCCTCGGCGGCTCTGCGCGAGGCATCGGAGATCCTGATCAAGAGCCTCGCGATCTTCACCGACGCCGACCGGGTCGAGGAGCTAACCGCCCGAGAGCCCGTAGCCGTAATGGGCGAAACACTGCCCGACGCGCTCGCGCCGGCGCCGGGTGGGGACGGCCTCGACGAGATCCTGATCGAGGAGCTCGAGCTCGGCGTGCGCTCGTACAACTGCCTGAAGCGGGCCGGGGTGCAGACGGTCGGCGACCTGGTCCGCAAGTCAGAGTCGGAGCTGAACGCGATCCCCAACTTCGGTCAGAAGTCGATCGAGGAAGTGATCGAGACGCTGGACTCGCGCGGCCTGGCGCTACGCCCCGATTAGATGAGCAATTCCACGATCCGCGCACACCTGGATGACGTGCGTGGCCTTCACATCCAGCGCCCGAAGGGCGCGGTGCGAGCGCGCAGTGCGAGTTCCGCGGGCTTGCCTTTGGCACCACCAAAGGCTGCGCCGAGCGCCGAAGGCGCGGTGCGAGCGCGTCAGCGCGAGTTCCTAGACTTGCTCGGCGACGCGCGTCCCCAGGTGCACGCCGGCCATGAAATCGCTCATCTAAGCTAGCGCCATGCGCCACCGTCGTAAGAAGGGGAAGCTGAGCCGCGACGCGGCGCATCGCAGGGCGCTGCTCTCGAACCTCTCGAGGCAGCTGATCACCCACGAGCGCATCAAGACCAGCCAGGCGAAGGCGAAGGCGGTGAAGCCGGAGGTCGAGAAGCTGATCACGCTCGCCAAGCGCGGCGACCTTCATGCGCGGCGCCAGGCGCTGGCGACGCTGGGCCAGGACAAGTTCACCGTCCACAAGCTGTTCGAGGAGGTGGCGCCGCGCTACGGCGAGCGGCCCGGCGGCTACACGCGGATCGTCAAGCTCGGCCCACGCCGCTCCGACTCGACCGAGATGGTCTACCTCGAGCTGGTCTGAACGGCCTACCAGCCCTTGCGATTGGGGCTGATCGCGATCATGAAGCCGACCACCGTCGCGACGATCGCCCCCAGCACGATCCACTGCGCCCAGCCGTCGATGACGCTGAACGCCGCAACGCAGAGCGCCGCCCCGATGATCAGGGCGAACACGTTGAAGACGCGGGCGCCGCGCTCCGATCCGCGCCGAATCCTTTCGCTGCTGCCGGCCAATGTCGCGCGTTCCATCTCGTTGCGCTGGTTGACGGTCATGTTGGACATCGCTGCTCCTAACTATTGCGGCGGCTTCGCCGCCTGACCATCTCTTGCGGCTGCTTCGCAGCCTGACATGCAACTGCGACGACACTTCGTGTCCCCGCCCAACTCACCCGTGCCGCGACACTCTGTGTCACGGCCCAAACATAAGCGGTGGTTGCCAAGCTTACGCTTCGCAGCCTAGTTTCTGTGGCGGCCAGCTAGCGTGAGCATCAATTGCGGCGGCTTCGCCGCCTGACAGATGTTCTTGGCCGGTGCGTAGGCACCGGCACAGACATGTCAGGCTGCGCAGCAGCCGCACGGACTGTTGCCGGCGCGCAACGCGCCGGCCGAACATCACTCACGTGCCCACGACCAGGCTCGAGATCGAATACGACGGCGGCGGCTTTCGGGGCTGGGCGGCGCAACCGGGGTTGCGCACCGTGGAGGGAGAGCTGGGTTCGGCGTTGGCGACGGTCCTGGGCGAGCAGCCCAGCCTCACCGTTGCCGGTCGGACCGACGCCGGCGTGCATGCCTGGGGCCAGGTGGCAAGCTTCGAGAGCGAGGCTCAGCCGCCAACCAGTCTGGCCAGCAGCCTCAACGGCGTGCTTCCCGTCGACGTTGCGGTGACCGGCGCCGCCGTCGCGCCAAATGGCTTCGACGCCCGCCGTGACGCCCGTTCGCGCACCTACTGCTACCGGGTCTTCGCACGCTCGGCCCCGAACCCGTTCGAACGTCAGCGGTCTCTGTGGTGGCCCCGCCCGCTCGACCGCGAGGCGCTGGGTGCCTGTGCCGACCTGCTGCACGGTAGCCACGACTTCACCGCCTTCACCCCGACCGACACCGATCACTTTCGCTTCGAACGCGAGGTGATGGGAGCCGAGTGGGTCGCGCAGGACGACGCGATCCTCTGCTTTTGGATTGAGGCAGACGCCTTCATGCACAACATGGTCCGCGCCCTGGTCGGGACGATGCTCGAGGTCGCGAACGGGCGGCGAACTCCGGATGGGTTCGCCGAGCTGCTGGGGGGCGCCCGGCGCGAGCAGGCCGGCGAGACCGCACCGGCGCACGGCCTCTACCTGGCTTCGGTGCGCTACTGAGAGCTGTTCTCTGCTGGGTTTGGGAACCCTAATAAGGAAACCCTAAGCCTGGTAGCCTCCGACCCAGGATGTCATTTGGCGAGACGGTTCTCCTCGGCGCCCTGGCGGGCTTCACGATCTACCTCGGGCTTCCATTCGGGCGGCTCCGGCTCGTCTCGCCGCGCGCCAGGGTGGCGCTGGCGATGTTCTCGGTCGGCGTACTCGCCTTCCTGTTCGCCGAGGTCCTCGTGCATGGCGTCGAGATCGTCGAGCACAATTTCGAGAAGCTCGGCAACGGCCACGGAAGCCTTGGGTACGGAGTCCTGCTTTCGCTGATGCTGGGCGGCGGGTTCGCCGCCGGAAGTGCGGGGCTGGCGCTGATCGAACAGTGGATCCGACCGAGTCGCAAGTCGCCCCCGATCGCCGGTGGCGCGACCGACGCGATGACGGTCGAGCAGGCCGGTCTGCTCGGCCAGGAACAGCTCGCCGTCCGCGCCCGGGCGCTGCGCACCGGGATGACGATCGCCGCCGCGATCGGCCTCCACAACTTCGCCGAGGGGCTGGCGATCGGCGTTTCGGCGAGCACTGGCGAGATCGGCCTCGCCACCGTCTTGATCATCGGCTTCGCCGTCCACAACGCCACCGAGGGCTTCGGCATCATCGGGCCGCTCGGCGACGTTCGCCCTAGCTGGGGCTGGTTGGCGGTGGCCGGGTTGGTGGGCGGAGGCCCGGTCTTCCTCGGCTCGATGATTGGCTACAACGTCACCTCCGAACCGCTCGAGCTCGCCTTCTATTCGGTCTCGGCCGGGGCGATTCTTTACGTGATCGGTGAGGTCTGGGCCGCGATGCGCCGTTTCGGCCATCGCGAGTTGGGCCTTTCGATGCTCGCGGCCGGCGTCTTCCTCGGCGCGATGACCGAAATGATCATCGCCTACGGCGGCGGCTGAGCACCCCCGGCGAGTGACCGGGCCGCCCGGCGGCGGCTCAACCCCTCCCTAGAATCGAGTCGGTGAAGGTCCTGTTGACAAACGACGACGGCATCGCGGCCGAGGGGCTGCACGCCGCGCGGCGAGCGCTTTCGAAGGTCGAGAGCATCGAGGTGCACGTGATCGCGCCCGACTCCAACCGCAGCGCGACGGCTCGCAGCATCACCACGCGCTCGCCGCTCTCGGTCAAGGAGGTCGAGTTTGGCCATGGCGCGCGAGGCTTCGCCACCGACGGCACGCCGGTCGACTGCGTGCGCTTCGCCGACCTCGGGCTGCTCGGCGAGCGCCCCGACCTGATCGTCTCCGGGATCAACCACGGCGCCAACCTCGGCGACGACATCACCTACTCCGGGACCGTCGCGGCGGCCTTCGAGGGCATCGTCCTCGGAATCCCCGCGGTTGCGATCTCGCAGCAGTCCGAGAAACGGGAGATGGACTTCCGGTTCGGCCGCAGCTTCGACTTCGAGGTCGCCGCCGGCTTTCTGGCCGGACTGGTTCGCCGGCTCGCCGAGGAGGGGATGGCGGAGGGGACGCTGATCAACGTCAACTGCCCGGCTGGCGAGGCGATCGGTGTCGAGGTCACTCACCTCGGCAAGCGCGTCTACAACGACGAGCTGAAGCTGGTCGACGAGAACTCCGAGGATGGCAGGCGCCGATACCAGATCTACGGGTTTGATCCCTCGTTCGAGGACGAGGAGGGTTCCGACCTCTCGGCGATTGCCAAGGGGCGGGTGTCGGTGACCCCGGTCCACTTCGACCTCACAGATCGGCCGGGAATCGACTCCCTGCGCGGTTGGGACCTGGCTGGGATGCTCGATGCCGCCGGGGCTGCGGCGACCGGCAAGGCGAAGTGAGCTCGAGGGCGCCGGCGAAGCGGGCCGCCGAGCTGCGGCGCGAGATCGAGCGCCACAACCGCCGCTACTACGAACTCGACGATCCACAGATCGGCGACGACGCCTACGATGCGCTGCTCGACGAGCTGCGGGGGCTGGAGGCCGAGCATCCGGAGCTGCGCACCCCCGACTCGCCGACACAGCGAGTCGGCGTCGCGCCCCTGGAGAGCTTCCAACAGGTGCAGCACGCGGAGCCGATGCTCTCGCTCGCCAACGCCCGCAGCGAGGAGGAGCTGCGCGCCTGGGAGAAGCGGCTGCGCAACCGCCTCGACCAGCTTGACATCTCGGCCGCCCGGATCAGCTACACGACGGAGCCAAAGATCGACGGCCTCGCGATCTCGCTCACCTACGACGACGGGGTGCTGACCCGGGGCGCGACCCGTGGCGACGGCAGGATCGGCGAGGACGTGACCCACAACCTGCGCACGATCAAGGCGATCCCGCTCTCCTTTGAGGACGCACCGAAGCTGGTCGAGGTGCGGGGAGAGGTCTACCTGCCGATTGCCGCCTTCGCAGAGCTGAACGAGCGCCGCGCGGCGGCCGGCGAGCCGACCTTCGCGAACCCGCGCAACTCCGCCGCGGGTTCGATTCGCCAGCTCGATCCCCAGGTTGCTGCCGAGCGGCCGCTCTCGATCTGGTGCTACGGGATCGGCGCCGCCGAGGGCCTCGACCTTGCCACCCACATCGACGAGGTCGAGTGGCTGCGCGAGCGCGGCTTCAAGGTCAACCCCGACACCGAACGCCACGAGGAGGTCGACGCGGTGGTCGAACGCTGCCGTTGGTGGGAGGGGCGGCGCGACGAGCTCGACTACGAGATCGATGGGGTCGTGGTGAAGGTGAACGAGCGCGGCTTCTGGCGCGAGCTGGGGGTTGTGGGCCGCGAGCCGCGCTGGGCGAGCGCTTGGAAGTTCGCCCCCACGACCGCAACGACAACGTTGCGCAAGGTGGTCTGGAACGTGGGTCGCAGCGGCGCGTTGTTTCCTTTCGCGATGTTGGAGCCGGTCCACGTCGGCGGCGTCACGGTCAGCACCGCAACCCTGCACAACGAGGAGGACCTGGCGCGCAAGGACGTGCGCGAGGGCGACGAGGTGGTGGTGATGCGGGCCGGCGACGTGATTCCGGCAGTCGTGGCGCCAAAGCTGCCGCGCAAGAAGAAGGGTCTGCGCAAGCCGAAGCCTCCGAAGAAGTGCCCGATGTGCGGGACCGAGACCGAAAAGCCCGAGGACAGCGTGTTCACGATCTGCCCCAACCGCACCGGCTGCCCGGGGCAGTCGTTCCAGCACGTCAAACACTTCGTCAGCAAGGGCGCGATGGACATCGAGGGACTGGGCGAGAAGCAGGCGCGGCGCCTCCTCCAGGAGGGCTTGATCTCCGACGTGGCCGACATCTACGAGCTCAACGCGGCGAAGCTGCAGGAGCTGGAGGGATTCGGCGAGATCTCGGCCCGCAACCTGCTGGCCGCGATCGAGGCCTCCCGCGACCGGCCCTTCAACAGGGTGCTCTACGCGCTCGGCCTGCCGGGCGTCGGTTACGTGACCGCGGAGGCACTCGCCGACCACTTCGGCTCGATCGACGCCCTGCGTGCCGCCGACCCCGAGCAGATCCAGGAGGTCGAGGGGGTGGGCCCGGTGATGGCCGAGCAGATCGCCGAGTCGCTGGCCGACGAGCGCACCTGGGAGCTGATCGAGAAGCTCCGCGAGCACGGTCTGAACATGGAGCAAAAGGGCCCCCGGCGGCCGGCCCGCGGCGGGGCGCTCGACGGCAAGACCTTGGTGCTCACCGGCACCCTGCCCAACCTGACCCGCGGGGAGGCCACCGCGCTGATCAAGCGCGCCGGGGGCAAGGTGACCGGCTCGGTCTCGAAGAAGACCGACTATGTGGTGGCCGGTGAGGACCCGGGCACGAAGATGCAAAAGACCGAGGAGCTGGGGACGGAGATCCTCGACGAGGCCGGACTGCGCAAATTGGTTGACGTTGAATAACTTGCGGCGGCTTCGCCGCCTGACAGTCGCTCAGGGCCGGTGCCGTAGGCGCCGGCACATGCATGTCAGGCTGGGCAGCAGTCGCAAGTGCTTCTAGTACCTGGCGATCAGCGCCGCCATCCGGTCCTGCTGGAGGTGAGCCTGGGAGAGGTCCGTGACTCGGTTCATGAGGATCGAGAAGGCCATCACCTTGCCGTCGCGATTGAAGCAATAACCCGACAGGGCGCTGACCCCGGTTAGGGTGCCCGTCTTGGTGTGGCAGCGCCCGGCGGCGGCGGTGCCACGCATGCGGTCGGCCACCGTACCCTCTCGACCCGCGACCGGCAGCGAGTTGGAGAAGTCATCGCCGGCCGCGGTGTTGCGCATCGCGACCAGAAGGCGTGCCACCTGCGCCGGCGTCACGCGGTTGGTGGCCGTTAGGCCGGAGCCGTCGACCTGGCGCACCCCCGTGCCCAGCCCCCGGACGAATTTCCTCACCACCACGGTTCCGGCCGCCGTTGTGCCACCGGAGCCGAAGTGGGCGCCGAGGTCCTTGAGCAGCATCTCGGCGAAGTAGTTGTTCGAGTTCACGTCGGTCTCGTTGGTCAGCGCCTTCATCTGCGGCGAGCTGATCTCGCCGATCTTCTCCGTGCCCGTCGTGGGCAGCGTGCGTACCGCGACGTCGGAGGGCACCTGGACCCCCGCCGAGCGCAGGTTGCCCCCGAGGCTCTTGGCCGCGGCGATCGCCGGGTCGGAGGCGAAGTGGCGGGCGCTGGAGTCCGCATATCCGGAATCGAAGTCAAGGCCGGAGAGCGGGCCGATGTAGGGGCTGGTGGCGAAGCCCGAGTCGGCGACCCCGCGCAGGCGGTCGAAGATCGTGTCGTCGGCGAACAGCCGCCCGGTCACCCGATTGATCCCCGCCGCTTCGACCTCACCGGTCAGATCGAAGATTTTCGTGCCGAGCCCTCCCATGAATCGGCGGGAGAAATCGGGGTCCGAGAGCGCCGGGTCCCCGCCGCCGACCAGATAGAGATTGCCGTGCAGCACGCCGGACGTGTCGATCTGCCCGGAGCTGTAGATCGAGGTCACAAGCCGCGCGTCGGGTCCGAAACGGGCCAGCGCGGTCGCGGTCGTGAACAGCTTCATGTTGGAGGCAGGGATGCGGCGGGTCCGGCCCCGACGCGCGCAAACCGTCTTCCCGCTGCCGTTGCTGGCGTCGATCACGTAGAGGCCGCTGGCGCGGCCGCCGCGCACGAGGCGGGATCGCAGGGCTGCGCACATCGACGAGCGCGAGATCGAGCTCTTGGCGGTGGCGGCCGCCGAGCGGGCGACAGGCGTGCGTGCGGGGCCGTCCGGCGACGCCGCGGAGGCAGTTGAGACCCATGTGGCAAGCGCCGCCAGGCTTGCCAGGGCGGCGATCGAGGCTCGCTTCACGTCGGTACCAACAAGTGAGGGGGGCGAGGGTAGCGGGGCAGCCGGAAATGTCCTGGCTGACTGGCCAGGCTGGTATAACCGATGCGGCCATGGGCAAGGTCGTGAAGCTGGAGGCTTCCTCCGAGGGCAGGCGCACGTCGCGCAAGCGTCGCTCGAAGACGGCGCTCGTGCTCGGCGGCGGGGGCTTCACCGGCGGCGTCTACGAGATCGGCGCCCTGCGCGCCTTTGACCTGCTTGCCGTGAACCGCACGGTCAATGACTTCGACCTCTACGTCGGCACCAGTGCCGGCTCCTTCGTCGCCAGCATGCTCGCCAACGGGGTGACGCCGGAGGAGATGATGCGGGTTCTCAACAAGGACCTGCCCTCGCCGCTCAAGGATCCCGAGCTGGGCACGATGCTGCGCCCCAACTACCGCGGCTTCGTCCAGAAGGCGGCGGTCTTTCCGCTCCGCGTCGCGGGCCTTGCCCGGCATCTCGCGGGACGGATCGGCGAGTTCTCGCTGATCGACGTCGGCGCGGGCCTGGCCGAGGGGCTTCCCAACGGCCTTTACACCAACAAGGGGCTGGAGAGCTATGTCGAGGAGGTGCTCTCCGACCCCGACCGCAGCAACGACTTCCGGATGCTGGAGCGCGAGCTGTACCTGACCGCGACCGACCTCGACACCTGCGAGCGGGTGATCCTCGGCGAGGGCGAGTGGGCCGACGTGCCGATCTCGAAGGCGGTCGTGTCCTCAACCGCGCTGCCGATCGTCTACGAGCCGGTCGACCTCAAGGGCCGCCAGCTCGTCGACGGTGGCATCCGCTCGACCACCAACGTCGACATCGCGGTCGAGCGGGGTGCCAAGTTCATCGTCGTCGTCAACCCGCTGGTGCCCTTCGTCAACGACTTCTCGAAACAGATCCCGACCATCTTCGGCACCCGGGTGCGGCGGGTGTCCGACATGGGCCTGCCGGCGATCGGCAATCAGGCCTTCAAGCTGATGGCCCACGCGCGCCTGCACCAGGCGGTTGCGTCGTGGCGCGAGAAGTACCCGGGCGTCGACATCATCCTGATCGAGCCCGAGCCCAACGACGAGCTGATGTTCGGGACCTCGATCCTCGACTACTCGGCCCGTCTGCAGATCGCCAAGCACGGTTTCGAGTCGGTGACGGTCTCGCTCGCCAAGGACTACCGCCGTTACAAGGAGATTGCCGAGCGGCACGGGATCGAGATCTCGGCCCGCCGCGTTCGCACGGTGATCGAGCAGGTGACCGAGGAGGAGTCCGAGCCGACCTCGGTCTGGCGCCGGGTGTTGGAGCAGACGACTGCCGCCCTGCTCCGACAGTCTGGGGAGGCCTCATAGCGCTGAACGAGGAACGAGTAACGAGGAACTAGCTTTCGTAGAGCTGGTCGATCTGCGCCTCATACTTTGAGGCGACCGCGGCCCGCTTCACCTTCATGGTCGGTGTGAGCTCGCCACCTGCCTGCGAGAGGTCGTGCGGCAGGATGCGGATCTTCTTCACCTGTTCGACGCGCGCGAACTTCTGGTTGATCTGCTCGACGTGGGCGTCGATCGCGGCCTTGACCTGCTCGTTGGAGGCCAGCGCCTCCGGGTCCTCGGGCAGCCCGTGTTGCTTTGCGTATGTGGCGGCCTCCTCGGGGTCGAGGGTGACCAGCGCCACCAGATAGGGGCGACGGTCTCCGATCACCACGCACTGGGAGACCAGCGGCTGCTGCTTGATCTCGGCCTCGAGGTTGGCGGGGGTGATGTTCTTGCCGCCCGCGGTGATGATGATGTCCTTCTTGCGGCCCGTGATCTTGATGTAGCCGTCCTCGTCCACCTCGCCGATGTCGCCGGTGTGCAGCCAGCCGCCCGCCAGCGCCTCATCGGTCGCTTCCTGGTTCTTGTGGTAGCCCTGGAAGACGTTCGGGCCCCTGACGAGGATCTCCCCGTCGTCGGCGATCCTCACCTCGCAACCCGGGAACGGCTTGCCGATCGTGCCGATCTTGTAGTCATCGGGAGTGGAGATCGTCGCTGCGGTCGAGGTCTCGGTCATTCCCCAGCCCTCCAGCACCAGCACCCCTGCGGCCTCGAAGAAGCGCAGGATCTCGGGGTTGATCGGCGCCGCCCCCGACACCGCGAGCCGCAGCCGACCGCCGAACAGCCCGCGGATCTTCGAAAGCACCTGGCGATCGGCGATCTTGTACTGCCAGCTCAGCAGCGGGCCTGGCTCGCGGCCCTGGTGCTCAAGCTCGCGCACCCTGTGCCCGACCTTGATCGCCCAATTGAACACCGCCTTGGTGAGGCCGCCCGCCGCTTCGGTCCTCGCCGTCGCCGCGGTGTAGATCTTCTCGAAGATGCGCGGGACGGAGGGGAAATAGGTGGGTCGCACCTCGACCAGGTTGGCGGCGATCTTCATCGGGTCGCGCTCCCAGTAGGCGAGCGTCGCGCCGAGGTCGAAGCTGCCGAACTGGATCAGGACCGCGAAGGAATGGGCGAGGGGCAGGAACAGATAGGTGAGCTCCTCGTCGTCGATCACGTGCACGGCGTTGATCATGTTGAGCATCGCCCGGTAGTTGCCATGGGAGATCACGCAGCCCTTTGGCGGCCCGGTGGTGCCCGACGTGTAGATGAACGTGCAGACATCGTCGGGAGTGACTGACCGCCAGCGCTGCTCCCAGTCGGCCTGGTCGAGCTCTGAGCCGCGTGCGGCAAGGTCCTGCATCGAGATCGCGTCGTCGCTGGAGCCGGTGATCCGGATCACCTGCTCGAGCTGCGGGCAGTCGCCGCGGACTGCGCGGATCTTCTCCATCTGCTCCTCGTCCTCGACCACGACGACCTTCGCGTCGGAGTCGGCGAGCACGTAGCGACATTCCTCCGGCGAGTTGGTCTGGTAGATCGGCGCGACGACGGCGCCGGCGGTCAGCGCGGCGAAGTCGAAGTAGGACCACTCGGGGCGCGTATTGGCGAGGATCGAGACCTTGTCGCCCTTCTCGACGCCCAGCGCCATCAGACCGAGCGAGAGATTGCGGACCGTGTCGAGGACCTCGGAGAACGTCCGCGTCACCCAGTTGCCGTCCTCGTCCTTGAACATCACCGCCGGCCTGGGGCCGAACTGCTCCGCGGCGATCGGCAGCAGGTCTGCGATCGTCTTGCTGTCGCTCTCCGCGGCTGCCTCCGGCCTCGCTTGTAGGCCTGTCGCTTGCTCCATCGCTCTCCTCGCCCTCTCTTATCTGCCTACTGGTGCTGCGCGATCAGGGACTCGCTTCCCCTCGCGGGGAAAGTCTAAGGGAGCGGTGCCTAGAGGAGGTGGGGCCGGGCTAGGTGTGGGCCTCACCCACGTTGTTTAGTTCTAAGAGGCGCTGCATAGGTGGCTTCCTCCCGATCGATCGGTGGGGACGTCTGCGGTTGTAACGGTCGAGCCAGCCCGGGAGGGCCAGGGTCCGCTCGGTGCTTGAACCGTAG